>JBCCWS010000001.1:0-300000 GCA_039193195.1 Pseudomonadota bacterium | reverse complement strand
TCTGTTAGGGTCTCGAAGCCCTTTAGCACCAGTTCGGTCACGCCACCGCAGAGCACCGCCTGCTCACCGAACAGGTCCGTTTCCGTCTCTTCTTTAAAGGTGGTCTCCAGCACACCGGTGCGGCTGCCGCCGAGGCCGTGCGCGTAGGCCAACGCCCGCACCAGACCTTGGCCACTCGCGTCCTGGTGTACGGCGACCAGGCAAGGCACACCGCGGCCGAGCTCATACTGGCGTCGAACGAGATCGCCGGGGCCCTTCGGCGCGATGAGCACGATGTCTATGCCCGAGCCAGGCTCGATCGTGCCAAAGTGAATGTTGAACCCGTGCGCGAAGAGCACCGTGGCCCCCACGTCCAGATGAGTCTCGATCTGCTTGTAGAGACCCGCCTGAGAGGTATCCGGCGTGAGGATCGCCACAAGCGTGGCTCCCTTGACGGCTTCGACAGGCTCAGCGACGGCCATGCCGTCCGCGACGGCCTTGTCCCAGCTGGCGCCGCCGGGACGCAGGCCCACCACCACCTCATAGCCGCTATCCCGCAGATTCAACGCGTGGGCACGCCCTTGGCTACCGTAGCCGAGTACCGCGATGCGCTTGCCGTCGAGGGGCGCGGAACTCATGTCCTTCTGCGTGTAGATATGCACTTTTCTTCTCTCCTGGCAGGCTTCGCCGCGATATGTACGGGTGGCGTGTTGTCGTTAGGGTAGCTGACCTGGTCCGCAGGTGCGTACGCGGCGCGCACTGGCGGCGAGGCAGCGTGGACTAGAACATCTCTGTGGGGTCGACGGCGCCGGGCTCGACCGGATCACGGGACACGATGTGCTCACCAGTGACCATCTGCGCGTAGCTCATGCCGGGCCCGACCATCGGGTAGACGCCTGCATCCGGATCGATGATCACCTCAAGGAACGCGGGGCCCGGGTAGGCCACGAACTGCGCGACGACGCTCGGCAGATCTTCCTTGCGATCAAGGCGCACGGCGTAGCCGTAACCATCGGCCTGGGCAGCCTTCACGAAGTCTTTCTTGTGCAGGGACTTATCACTTGCCGCAAGGCGCCCCTTGAAGAACAGCTTCTGCCACTGCTTGACCATGCCGTCGCCGAAGTTGTTCAGAACAACCACCTTCACCGGCAGATCGTAGGTGGTGACGGTCTCCAGGTCACCAAGGTTCATGCGGATACTCGCATCGCCGTCGATATCGATGACTAGTCGCTCGGGATCGGCGAACTGGGCGCCTATCGCCGCAGGCAAGCCGAAGCCCATGGTGCCCATACTCCCCGAGGTGAGCCAAAGGCGAGGTTCGCAAAAGTCAAAGTACTGGGCTGCCCACATCTGGTGTTGTCCAACGCCGGTCGCGATGATCGCCCTTCCCTTTGTGTGGCGATTGATCTCCTCGATCACGTGGTATGGCTGGATCAGCTTCGCGTCGCGATCGTAGTTCATCGCGTGGCGCGTCTTCAACGCGTGCACGTGTTCGTGCCAGCGCGCGAAGGACTTGCGGAAGCCCGTGGCACGTGCGTGGGCAACCAGCGCGCGCAGGGCGTCGCGCAGCACACCCACATGATGCCAATCGACCGCCTTAACCTTGTTGATCTCAGACACGTCGATATCGAAATGAGCGATGTGGCGGGTCTTGGGGGCGAACTGCGAGGGCACGCCAGCCACCCGATCGTCGAAGCGCGAGCCGACCGCGATGAGGAAGTCGCAGTCCTCCACGGCGTAGTTAGCAAAGGCCGTGCCGTGCATGCCGAGCATGTGCAGGGAGAGATCGTCAGTGGTATCGAAGGCGCCGATACCCATTAGCGTGGTGACCACCGGGATACCACACTCGCGCGCAAGGGCACTCACGGCCTCACTTGCCTCCCCGTTAATCACGCCGCCGCCTACGTAGAGTAGGGGCGCCTCGCATTCGCGAAGCATGTTGAAGAATCGCTCGATCTGCTCCGGGCGCAGCACGTTGCGCTCCATGCGGGCCATTCGCTGGCGGTAGCCGGGGATGGGCAAGGTGCCTACGCCGGCGAAGGTCAGCTCCGCGGTTTGCACGTTCTTCGGAATGTCCACCACTACGGGCCCTGGGCGGCCGCTGCGAGCCAGCTCGAAGGCTGTGCGCAGGGTGGCTTCTAGGCGGTCCGCTTCGGTCACCAGGAAAACGTGCTTGCAGGCCGCACCCATGATGCTGCTGACGGGCGCTTCCTGGAACGCATCGGTGCCGATCGCCGTGGTCGGCACCTGGCCGCAGAGCACTACGATCGGCGTGGAGTCTGCCATGCAGTCGCGCACGGAGGTGACCGTGTTGGTGGCGCCAGGTCCGGAGGTGACCATGACAACCCCGACCTCGCCACTGGCGCGCGCATAGCCGGAGGCCATGAACGCGGCGCCCTGCTCGTTCGCTGGCACCACCATCTCGATGACATCCTCGATACCGTTTTTCGACGGTTGGCGGTTGGCGTTGTAGCGAAAGACCGCGTCGAAGGTGGGCAAGATCGCCCCGCCGCTGTAGCCAAAGACGTGCCGTACCCGCTCCTGCGCTAACACCTCGACAATGATCTCGGCACCGGTGAGCGTCTCGCCCGCACGCGGGTGGGCGGACTGCTCGGCGCTAACGTCAGCACTGTGTTCCAGCATCGGGGTAGCCACTGCGGTTTTAGAAACGGTATCTTTCAGATTAACGCTTTGCAGCAATCGGAAATCAAGGGCTTCGGCCATATGCGCCACATCATCTCCATCATCCTGCAGAACGAGGCCGGCGCCCTGACCCGCGTAGCCGGATTGTTCTCCACCCGCGGCTACAATATCGAGACCCTAAACGTGGCGCCCACGGCAGATCAGCGCGTCTCACGAATCTCCTTGGTGACCAAGGGACCCGACGCGGTGATCGCTCAGATCTGCAGCCAGCTGCTCAAGCTGGTCGATGTCGTCGATCTGGTGGATCTGACCGATGGACCTCACTTCGAACGCGAACTGCTGCTGCTGAAGATGCGCGTGTCTTCGGAGCGACACGAGACGCTCGAGGAGTTGGTGAATCATCGTGGGGGGCGCGTGCTGGACGAGCGACCCGAGACCTTCACCCTGGAGTACAGCGCCTCGGGCGCCGACGTCGACCGCTTTATCGAGGTCGCGGCACGTCACGGCGAGGTCCTTACGCTCGCCCGCAGCGGCCCCGTAGCGGCCTCCGTGGGCGAACCGCGAACGCCCTGGGCGCCCTACGGACTGACGTCCGAGTGAGGAGTTGCTTGGCCCTAGCTCGCGCTGCCGTCGGCGGCCGCTTGGCCCTGGGGCGTGCGCACGCGAATCGACAGTTCGCGCAGCTGGCGGTCGGAAACCATACCGGGCGCGTCCGTCAACGGGTCGTGTGCGGTTTGGGTCTTGGGGAAAGCGATCACGTCGCGAATGTTGTCCGTGCCCGCCAACAGCATCACGATGCGGTCCAAGCCGAAGGCGATCCCGCCGTGGGGCGGGCACCCGTACTTGAGCGCATCTAGAAGGAAGCCGAACTTCTCCCGGGCCTCGTCGTCCTCGATGCCCAGGGTGCGGAACACCACCTGCTGAATGTCTTCGCGGTGAATGCGCACCGAGCCGCCGCCTATCTCGTAGCCGTTGAGCACCATGTCGTAGGCCATCGAGTTCGCGCCACCGGGATCTGCCGCCAGAGCCTGCGCGTCGCTGGTAGCGGGCGCGGTGAATGGATGGTGCAGAGCGACCCAGCGATTCTCCTTGTCATCGTGCTCGAACATCGGGAAGTCGACCACCCACAGGGGGGCCCAGTCGCCCTCGAGCATGTCGAGATCGCGGCCGATCTTGGCGCGCAGGGCGCCCATGGCATCGCTCACCACGGCGGCCTTGTCAGCGCCGAAGAATACGATGTCGCCGTCAACGCAGGCCGTGCGCTCGACAATCCTGGCCACTGCTTCGTCGTCGAGGAACTTGAGGATCGGCGACTGCAGGCCCGCGCGCCCCTTGGCCACATCGTTAACCTTGATGTACGCCAGGCCGCGCGCGCCGTAGCGCCCGACGAACTCCGTGTAGCCGTCGATGTCCTTCCGGCTGATCTTGGCGCCGCCGGGCACGCGCAGAGCCGCCACCCGTCCCTTGGGATCCTTGGCCGGACCGGAGAAGACCTTGAAGTCGACGCTGGCCATGACATCGCCCAACTCGATCAGCTCCAAGGGGATGCGCAAATCGGGCTTGTCACTCCCGAAGCGCTCCATCGCCTCGGCGTAGCTCATGCGCGGGAACGGTGCCGGGAGCTCAAGGTCCATGACCTCACGAAACAGCTCGCGGATCATTTGCTCCATCAACGAGGTGATCTCACCTTGATCCATGAAGGAGGTCTCGATATCCAGTTGGGTGAACTCGGGCTGGCGGTCGGCGCGCAGGTCTTCATCACGGAAGCACTTCACGATCTGATAGTAGCGATCGAAACCGCTCATCATCAGCAGCTGCTTGAAGAGCTGCGGTGACTGAGGCAACGCGAAAAACTTGCCCCCATGGGTGCGACTGGGCACCAAGTAGTCGCGGGCGCCCTCGGGTGTCGCGCGCGTCAGCACGGGGGTTTCCACGTCGATGAAGCCCTGCGAGTCGAGGTGGGCGCGTAGGCTCTGCGTCACGCGGTGGCGTAGCTTGAGTCGCTCGAGCATCTCCTCGCGGCGCAGATCGAGGTAGCGGTAGCGCAAGCGCAGCTCTTCGCTGACGGTTTCATCGTGTTGGAAGGGCGGCGTTTGCGCCGTGTTCAGCACTTCCAGCTCCTTGGCGAGGAGCTCCACTGCACCGCTTCGCATGCTCGGGTTCTCGCCGCCCTCAGGCCGTGCGCGTAGGCGGCCCCGAATGCGTAAGACGTACTCGGAACGCACGCGCTCAGCCGATGCGAAGGCCTCCTCCGTGTCCGGATCGACCACCACTTGCAGAATGCCCTGGACGTCACGCAAGTCGATGAAGATCACCCCACCGTGGTCACGGCGTCGGTGGACCCAGCCGGCCACCTCGATCTCTTGGCCGATGAAGGTTTGGTCAACGAGGCCGCAATAGTGCGTACGCATGGCTTACAGATATCCGCTTGGCTTGCCGCGGGGCTGGGCCCGCAGCGGGTGACTATCAGGATCGGTCGCCTCAGGCAGCGCCCGCCGACGTTTCAGGTCGAGTAGCCTGCCGATCCGGAAGGACCGGCGATGTTAAGAGTTGGACTGCCGCGGTGCAAGATCGGCGGTCCCAGGCAAGCTGGCCGGGTCCAGGCCCGCCGCGCCCTCCACGGTCACCGGCCGCGATTCGGTCTCTGCGCCCTCCTGCGGGTACGGCGGAATCACCGAGCCCATGGAGATCACCATCTTCATCGCGTCATCCACCTTCATGTCGAGGAGGCGAATATCGGCCCTCGGGGCCAGGATCAGAAAGCCAGAGGTGGGGTTGGGGGTGGTGGGAACGAACACGCTAATCAGCTCCGGCTCCTCTGAACGCACCTGCACCTCGCCCTGGCGCTCGGACGTGAGGAAGCCAAGGCTCCAGGCACCGCGCCGCGGGTACTCCACGAGCACCACCTGCTTGAAGGGCTTGCCGCCTTCGTCCAGCAGTTGCTCCGCAACCTGCTTGACGCCCGAGTACAGGGTGCGGATGAGCGGGATGCGGCCGAGCAGGGACTCCCAAAAATCGACCATGGCACGGCCGACGAAGTTGGCTGCAAACATACCGGTTCCCAGCAGCACGATCAGGGTCAGGATGATTCCGAGGCCGGGAATACTGAAGCCGAGCCATACCTCGGGACGGGCGTGCGCCGGGAGCAGCAGGAGCGTGCGGTCGGCCAGGTTCACCAAGGCACGCAGCACGAACACGGTCACGGCGGCGGGCACCCAGACGAGCAGGCCTGCCACCAGATAGCGTCGAAGACGCTTCATGCTGGACTCAGTTCGCTGCTGAGGATTTTTTCGGCGAGGCATCGTTCTTCACGGAGGAGGATTTCTTGCTGGCGGCATCGCCGCTATTGCTGCTGGCCGCGCTCTTCGTGCTGTCCGCTTTGGCGCCTTCACCTCCCTTGGGTGAATCGCCGGTGGGCTTTGTCTCCCCGCCACCGTCGGCGCCGTCTGCGAGATTGCGCTTGTTCTGCGATTTGAAGTCCGTCTCGTACCAGCCGCTGCCCTTAAGGCGAAAGCGCGGGGCAGACATGAGCTTCTTCAAGGCTGGCTGGCCGCAGGCGGCGCAATCTACGAGCGGATCGTCAGACATGCGCTGAAGCGCGTCTTGGCGATGACCGCACGACTCGCATTGGTACTCGTAGATGGGCATGGTAGTCCTCTAGCAATCGTCTCGGGCCCGCGGGCATCAATCATGATCGTACGACAGATCTGGACAGCGAACGCCTATCGCAATTTCAACTATTTGGTGGCCTGCGAAGAGACCGGCCAAGCGCTCGCCATCGATCCCCTAGAC
The DNA here is from genome assembly GCA_039193195.1 of Pseudomonadota bacterium. Lineage (NCBI taxonomy): Bacteria > Pseudomonadati > Pseudomonadota > Pseudomonadota bacterium. Next base: position 293,586 of record JBCCWS010000001.1, on the reverse strand, counting down.
TATCGCCAGTGCCTGGAGGTCGCGCGCGCCAACGGCTTCGAGATCACGCAGATCCTGAATACCCACGAACATGGGGACCATGTCGGCGGAAACAAGGCCATGGTGAGTGCCACCCGCGCCCGCGTGCTCGCCCATGCTGGTGCGGCCGATCGTATCCCGGGCGGCATCGACCGAGGGCTGAGCGCCGGCGAGGTGATTCGCGTCGGCAACACCGTCGATCTCGAGTGCCTGGACACGCCCGGGCATACGATGAGCCACATCTGCCTGCTCTCGCGCACAGACTCGCCAGCCCTGTTCAGCGGTGACACCCTGTTCAACGCTGGCGCCGGCAACTGCCACAACGGCGGGCACCCAGCCCAACTCTACGACACCTTCAGCACACTGCTCTCGCAGCTCAGCGATCACACCCGTGTCTACCCGGGACATGACTACTTGGCACACAACCTGCGCTTCACCCTGGACCGGGAACCAGACAACCAGGCCGCCCAGGACTTACTCGCCGCCCAGGGCAATCACAACCCCGCCCAGGCGTACGTCACCACCGTTGGCGAGGAACGACGCGTCAACACTTTCTTCCGCCTTCAACAGCCAACGGTTATCGCCGAGCTACGCAAGCGCTTTCCCGAGCTGGATGAACACCCGAGCGCACGCGAGGTATTCCTGCGACTTCGCGAGCTGCGCAACGACTGGTAGGCGCGCGACGCGGCTGGGCCCGACTGACTAGTTGGCCGTCGGCTCGAAGGGAAGGTCGCGCAGCTGCTCGTCGATGGCCTCGATCACCTCGTCGGCGGTGGCGTAGCGATCGGCCTTGTCTTTGGCCATCATCCGATTGATCAGGCCCTGCAAAGATCCCACTTCGCCGGGCAGGTCCGGAACGGGCGCGCGCACGTGCATGTCGATGACGCGCACCGCCGAGTCCGCGAGGTAGGGGCGACGACCAGCCAGCATCTCGAACAGTACACAGCCCAGGCTGTAGATATCGCTGGAACCGTCCACCTTGGCCCCCGTCCCCTGCTCTGGGCTGAGGTATGAAGGCGTACCTAGCACGCGACCGGCCTGCGCCAGGGTCTGGCCCGCGGGCAACTTCGCCAGCCCAAAATCGATCAACGCCACGGAGCCGTCCTCACGCAGCATCACGTTGCCGGGCTTCAAATCACGATGGTAGATACCGTGCGAGTGGATTAGCTTCAAGGCCTGAGCGATACCGCGGGCATAGTGCAACGCGGCGTGGGTGCTCATGGCACGGCGCATACGACGACCGAGGTCGCCGCCGGCGAAGTACTCGACCACAAGGTAGGCGCCGTCTTCGCGCACGCCGCTGTCGAACACCTTAACCACGCGCCGATCGTTGAGGCTCGCAATGACTTCGTACTCGCGCTTGAACACCCGCACGTTGTCGAGGTTGCCAAGCTTCTGCACGTAAGGCATGAACTTGATCACCACGTGGCGCTGGCGTCGTTCATCGAGCGCCAGGTAGGTGGTAGCCGTCCCCCCCTCGCCGACCAGGCGCACAATCCGGTAACCCGGGATGTCCGGGGCGTTGGCCAAGCCCTCGCGGGTGAAATCCCGCTCGCTCGGTGAGGCCTTCACGGACTTCAACCGTTTCGGCTCGCTCGCTGGCGCCGACACCTTGGGCGCGGACGGATCGCGCGTCGCTGAGTCCGACTCGCCCCGACCGTTGCCCTTGGCCGCCTGCTCGCGCTCTTCTGCGCTGCGCCGCTTTGCCTTGCTTTTGGTTGGGAGACGACCGCCCGCCAAGCACTCCTTTATCGCGCGGATCAAGACATGGTCCTCAAGACGCGGGAGCGGCAGGTAGTCGCTGGCACCGTACTTGATGGCCGCGGCCGCGAGCCACTCGTTACCCTCCAACGCAAGGTAGAGCAAAGGTACGCGGGGAGCGGTGGCGCGAAGATTCACCAGCGGGGCGAGAATAGCGTCCCAGTCCTCATCAGCGCTCACCCCAGCGCCGTCCTGAGCCACGATCACGATATCGTAGTGACGAGACTCCACAGCTGCGAGGATCGCCTCGTCCACCCGCGTCGCCTGCGCCACGTCCAGCCCAGGCACCTTTGCCTGTAAACGGGGCAGGAACGCATCGATCGCCGCCTGACTGGTATCGTCATCGCGTTCGGTGATCGACTGTCGCTGCAATAGCAGGATGCGCATTCAGGCAGGACTCCTGGCTCGCTCCCGATGGGGGAAGTGGTACGAAGGGGGTCGCTAGGTACCGTTGGGCGGTGCTGGGCCGAACGCCTTGACGGGCGCGCCCACACCTAACCCTGTGTAAGGGGATCACCCTATCAACCCCTGAGTGTAGCGACATGGTACCGATCCCCGCGTGAACCGGTGCACATGATTCGATGATTATGCCCCGTCCTTAGCCGCTTGCCGCCCGAGCCTCCCTCGAAAACTCCAAAGTTTCTGCATCCTCACGGACATCCACATGCACGTGGTCATTTGGTCCCAAACGCCCGGAGAGGATCTCTTGGGCCAGGGGATTCTCTACCTGGCTTTGAATCGCGCGCTTCAGGGGCCGTGCGCCATACACCGGGTCGAAGCCTGCGTCGGCCAGGCGCACCACCGCCGCATCGCTGAGACTCAGCGTCATATCGCGCTCCGCCAGGCGTGCCTGCAGATACTCCAGTTGGATTGAGACGATGCGCCTGATCTCCTCCACGCCGAGGGGATGGAACACGACGATGTCGTCCACACGGTTCAGGAACTCGGGGCGGAAGTGCTGGCCGACCACGCCCATCACGGCTCTCTTCATCTGCTGATAGTTGTCTTCGCCAGCCAGCTCTTGGATCAGCTCGGAGCCCAAGTTGGAGGTCATGACGATCACCGTGTTGCGAAAGTCCACTGTGCGGCCCTGGCCATCCGTCAGGCGGCCGTCGTCGAGCACCTGGAGCAGCACGTTGAATACGTCCGGGTGCGCCTTCTCCACCTCATCGAGCAGGATGACGGAGTAGGGGCGGCGGCGTACCGCTTCGGTCAGGTAACCGCCTTCCTCGTAGCCTACGTAGCCGGGCGGGGCACCGATGAGTCGTGCCACGGAGTGCTTCTCCATGAACTCGGACATGTCGATGCGCACCATCGCTTCCTCCGCGTCGAAAAGGAAGCTAGCGAGGGCCTTGGTCAGTTCCGTCTTCCCTACGCCCGTCGGCCCAAGAAACAGGAACGAGCCATTCGGACGGCGGGGATCGGACAGACCGGCCCGTGAGCGACGGATGGCATTGCTGACCGCCACTACCGCCTCGTGCTGGCCAACCACACGCTCACCCAAGACCTGCTCCATGCGCAGGAGCTTGTCCCTTTCGCTCTCGAGCATGCGCGAGACGGGAATGCCGGTCCAACGCGAGACCACCTCGGCGATCTCCTCCTCGGTCACCTTGTTGCGCAAGAGGGTGGTGCTCGCCTCCGTGCTCTCGGCGTCGGCAAGCTGCTTCTCGAGAGCTGGTATGCGCCCGTACTGCAGCTCCGACATGCGCGTGAGGTCGCCGGCACGACGGGCGTTGTCGAGCTCCTGGCGAGCCTGCTCTAAGGCCTCCTTCAGATGGGTCGAGCCCTGTACAGCAGCCTTCTCCGCCAGCCAAACCTCCTCGAGATCGGCGTACTCACGCTCGCCCTCTGCAATGCTGCCCTCGAGTTCGTCCAAGCGACGGCGCGACGCATCGTCCTTCTCCCGACGCAGCGCCTCGCGCTCGATCTTCCATTGGATGAGGCGCCGTTCGAGCTTGTCCAGCGATTCGGGCTTGGAATCGATCTCCATGCGGATGCGAGAGGCTGCCTCGTCGATCAGGTCGATGGCCTTATCGGGGAGCTGGCGATCAGCGATGTAGCGGTTGGACAGGGTCGCCGCGGCCACCACCGCCGGGTCGGTGATGTCAACGCTGTGATGCACTTCATAGCGTTCCTGCAAACCGCGCAAGATGGCAATCGTATCCTCTACCGTCGGCTCACCCACGAGGACCTTTTGAAAGCGTCGCTCGAGCGCGGCATCCTTCTCCACGTACTGGCGATACTCATCGAGCGTCGTGGCGCCGACACAGTGAAGCTCACCGCGGGCTAGGGCGGGCTTGAGCATATTGCCGGCGTCCATGGCGCCCTCGGCCTTGCCGGCACCGACCATCGTGTGCAGCTCGTCGATGAACAGGATGACCTGCCCCTCTTGCTTACTGAGTTCGTTAAGTACCGACTTGAGACGCTCTTCGAACTCGCCGCGGAACTTCGCGCCAGCGAGCAGCGACCCCATGTCCAAGGCGAGGATCCGCTTTCCGCGCAGACCCTCAGGGACTTCGCCGTTCACGATACGCTGGGCTAGACCTTCGACGATGGCGGTCTTGCCCACGCCGGGCTCACCGATAAGAACGGGGTTGTTCTTGGTGCGACGCTGGAGCACCTGAATCGTGCGCCGAATCTCCTCGTCGCGACCGATCACTGGATCCAACTTGCCCTGCTCGGCCCGCTCCGTGAGATCCTGCGTGAAGCGACTGAGCGCTTGGCGCGTATCTTCCGCGTTCGGATCCTCCACCGACTCCCCGCCACGGGCCGTGTCGATGGCGCGTTCCAGGGCTCCGCGCACGAGACCCGCGTCGCGCAAGATCGTGCCAAGCTTGCTCTTATCCTCACTAGCGGCGAGCACGAACAGCTCACTCGAGAGGTACTGGTCCTTGCGCTCCTGCGCTAACTTGTCAGTGACGTTGAGGAGCTTGGCGAGATCATTCGATAGGTGAACCTCACCGCCAGTGCCTTGCACTTGAGGCAGGCGATCGAGAGCCTCACCTAGCTTGGAGCGCAGCATGGCCACGTTCGCACCAGCGCTGACGAGCAACGGGCGGATCGCGCCGCCCTCGCTGTCGAGCAGGGCCCCCATCAGGTGAATCGGTTCGATGAACTGGTGATCGCGGCCAACGGCAAGCGATTGGGCATCGGCCAGGGCCGCCTGGAAGCGGGCGGTGAGCTTGTCCATCCGCATGTGTGAGACACCTCCCTCTGGGCTTTCTAATGGCAGAAGGTATCGGGGCACGACGCCGACAATTCAAGTCGCACCGAAGGGCGCTCGGAGTGTCACAAGGCACGCGAGCGTGACCCGCAGACGGGGCGCGCCGACTCGGTCAGCCTCGAGCGTCCGTCACGCGCCAGATCAACGTCGCCATGCGCCCGCAGGTACCGTCTCGCCGGTAGGAGAAGAAGCGCCCACCCTCACGGTAGGTGCACGCGTCGGCTCGGTAAACGGCAGACGCCGCGAGGCCGAGGCGCACCAATCGCTGATGCGCCAGGCGCTGAAGGTCGGCGAACCAGCGATCGCCCTGGCCCGATGCGAAGGCAGCGGCCCCCTCGACGTCCTGTGCGAGGAAGGCCTCGCGGACCTCCGGCCCTACTTCGAAGGCACGTTGCGAAATGCACGGACCAAGCCAAGCCGTTATGTGCGCAGGGGAGGTTCCCATGGCGTGAACCGCCGCCTCGAGCACGCCACCGGCTAAGCCTCGCCAGCCGGCGTGGGCGGCGCCGACCACGGCGCCGGAACAAGCACACAGCAGCACCGGCAGGCAGTCGGCGGTCAATAGGGCACAGGCCTGCCCGCGTGCAGCGGTCACGGCGGCATCCGCCACCGGCGCGGGTGCTTCAGTGACCGTTACATCGAGATCTACCACGGTGGAGCCGTGAACCTGTGACAGCCAACGAGGTCGCACGTCACCGAGCAACTGGCCTAGTTTACGGCGGTTGGCGGCAACGGACGCCGCGTCATCGCCCACGTAGTCACCTAGGTTGAATCGATCCCAAGGAGCGCTGCTGGCACCGGCGCCACAGCGCGTGGTGGTCACTGCACGCACGCCGGCGGGCAGGGGCCAGTGCGGGACCAAGAGCGGACCTGTTACCTCGCCATTCATGCACCATCTCTAGGCAGGCGCAGGGCCTCGAGGAGGGCGCTCATGTCCGCGGGAACAGGACTCTCGAAAGACAGCGGTTGGCCCGATGTCGGGTGGGCGAACGCGAGGCGCGCCGCGTGCAGTGCCTGGCGCCGAAATCCCCGAAGTGCGTCGACGGTGGCGGCGCGAGCAGCAGGAGGCAGACGCAGCCGACCACCGTACTCCGGGTCTCCGACCAGGGGATATCCCAAGTGCGCCATATGTACCCGAATCTGGTGCGTTCGGCCCGTCTCAAGCCGCAAATCCACCACCGTGAATCCGGCCAGGCGTTCCGCCACCCGATAGTGGGTCACAGCCGGGCGGGCCGCGCCATCATCGGGAGGGCGCACCGCCATCCGCGTGCGCCGGGCGGGGTGCCTGCCAATCGCAGCATCGACCGTGCCCCCGCCGGTCATCTCCCCCAATGCCACCGCCCGGTACTGGCGGGTGATGTCGCGTGCCTCTAGGGCGGCGACCAGGACCGTGTGCGCCTCTAAGGTGCGTGCCACCATCAACAGACCGCTCGTGAGCTTGTCTAGGCGATGCACGAGACCCGCGCGCGGCAACACCTCGAGCGCCGGGTCGCGATGGAGCAGTGCGTTCACCAACGTGTGCGTCGCATTGCCTGCGCCCGGATGCACCACCAACCCCGCGGGCTTGTCGATCACTAGCACCGCTTCATCCTCAAACACCACCTCCAGGGGGATGTCTTGAGGCAGATCCTGCGCGCGGACCGGGGCCCGTGCCTCGAGGGTGACCTGCTCGCCCCCCAGCACTTTCTGTCGCGGCTTCGCGGGCACGCCCTCGAGGCGAGCCTCTCCGCTATCGATCCACTCGCGCAAGCGCGAGCGCGAATGGTCAGGAAACAACAGGGCCAGCGCCTGGTCAAAGCGCTTGCCGGCCAGGGACTCGGGCACCCGGGCCTGACGTGAGATCTTGGCCGTCATGCGGCGTGGACACCGGTGTTTGCAGCGGACTGGCGCTCCAGTGTAGCCCCGAAGCACCGGCTCTGCGGTATCATGCGCGCCTGCCCCGATCAGCGCGTGGACTTACAACAAGGGCGATGATGGAAGCGTTTGACTCCTCCGGCGGCTGGCGCCGACAACTCGGTATCGCACTGCTCGCGCTGACACTCGCGATCGGCGCGATCGGCTGTGGTGGCAACAAGCAAAACGACCTCGCCAAACTCGCGGATCCGCAGTTTCTCTACGATGAAGCCCAACGCGCCCTCAGCCTCGGCGCCTTCCAGGCGGCCGTGCAGATTTACGAGCAGCTCACCGTGCGCCACCCCTTCTCACCGCAGGCGCGCCAGGCCAAGCTCGATCTGATTTATGTGTACTATCGGGCGAGAAGCCCGGAGCAGGCGATCGACGCGGCGGAGACCTTCATCATCGAAAACCCCCGCGACCCGAACGTTGACTACGCCTACTACCTCCGCGGCCTGGTCTTTTTCGAGGACGACGTGAACTTCGTGGAGCGGTTGCTCAGCGTGTCCATCGCTGAGCGGCCGCCGAACGACGCCTACCGCTCCTTCTCCTACTTCCAGCTGCTCCTGCAACGCTTCCCGAACAGTGCGTACGCCGAAGATGCTCGCGAGCGCATGGTGTACCTGCGTAATCGCCTTTCGGCGTACGAAGTCTACGTTGGCGAGTTTTATATGAAGCGCGGCGCCTACGTGGGCGCGGCCAACCGCGCACGCTTCGTGCTCGAAAACTACCCAGATGCGCCTGCTACCCAGGATGCCTTGGCGCTGCTGACTCGCGCCTACGATCGGCTTGGCCTCGACAATCTCTCCGAGGACACGGAGCGGGTGCTGGCACAAACCTACGGGCAGCAAGCGTTGCAGCCCGAGCGCCGGGGCCTGTTCCGCCTATTCCGCCGCGGAGACGGGCCGGAACCATCGCTCGAGGCCGCCACAGCGAGCGAGGGCTCAGGGGACGCCGGCGCCGCCACGGCGGCCGCTCAGTCTTCGGCCGCGGGACCGTCTTCTAGGTAGTAACCCGAGGTGATCGGATAGCGCCAATCACGGCCGAAGGCGCGCGGACTCACGCGCACGCCGGGAGGGGCCTGGCGCCGCTTGTACTCGTTACGCCGCACCATGCTGAGCACACGAATCACCGTGCTGCGGTCGTAGCCCCGAGCCACGATGTCGCTCACGGCAAGATCTTCGATAATCAACGCATCGAGAATCGGATCCAGCACATCGTAGGGCGGTAGGGAGTCACTATCCAACTGCTCTGCCCGCAACTCTGCGGTCGGTGGCCGTTCGATTACACGCTCGGGGATCATCTCCCAGCCGCGCATATTGCAGTAACGCGCCAGTTCGTAGACCCGCGTCTTTGTGCAGTCCTTGATCGGCGCAAAGCCGCCGGCCATGTCGCCGTAGAGGGTGGCGTAGCCCACCGCCATCTCACTCTTGTTGCCAGTAGTGAGCAGCAAGCGCCCTGTCTTGTTCGACAGCGCCATCAGAATCACACCGCGACAACGCGATTGAATATTCTCCTCCGTCGTGTCGAAGGGCTTGCCCGCAAAGGCATCCTGCAGACTCGACAGGACCGTCTCGAACATCGGCTCAATGGAGATTACGTCGTACTCGACGCCGAGGTTGGCCGCCTGCTGCTGAGCGTCCTGCAGCGACATCTGCGAGGTGAAGCGCGAAGGCATCATGACCGCACGAACCTGTTTAGCGCCCAAGGCTTCTACGGCAATCGCCAGCGTTAGCCCTGAATCGATTCCACCGGAAAGCCCCACCAGGGCCCCGGGAAAGCGGTGCTTGCCAAGGTAGTCACGCACGCCGAGCACCAACGCGTCATAAATGAGTGCGTTCACACCCGGCTCTGGCGCCACCTCACCTTGCTCGGGAGTCAGCCCGCTGTCATCGCCAAGGAAATCCGCGAGGTAGAGTCCTGTCTCCATTGCGGGAGCACGCATTGCCATCTTGCCCTGAGCGTCCATAACGAAGGAGCGCCCGTCGAAGATCAGCTCGTCTTGGCCACCCACCATGTGCGCGTACACCACGGGCACACGGGTCTTGGCGATCCGCTCGCGCACGATGCGCTCGCGCTCCGCCTGCTTCTGAAAGTCGAAGGGCGAGGCGTTGACGTTAATCACTAGCTGCGCGCCAGCGGTGGCGGTCTCCTCCACCGGCCCCTCGCCCCACAGGTCTTCGCAAATGGTGACGCCAACAGGGGTACCCGCCACGTCCACCACACAGGGCTTATCCCCGCGACGAAAATAGCGCTTCTCATCGAACACGCCGTAATTCGGGCGGATGCGCTTGCGATAGGTAGTCACCTGCCGACCGCGATGGAGCACCGCGACGGCGTTGTAGATCACACCTGCATCGAACTCGGGATACCCCACCAGGGAGACGACCTCGCCGGCGGCGCGGCGCAAGCGTTCGAGCGCGGTCTCCACACGGTGACGAAACCCGCCATGAAAGAGCAGGTCTTCCGGCGGGTAGCCGCATAGGCAGAGCTCAGGGAAGGCGATTAGATCGGCGCCGGCGGCCGTGGCCGCCGACATCTGCTCGAGGATCTGACGCTCGTTGCCGGCGATATCGCCGACCATCGGGTTCAGCTGCGCGATCGCCACCCGGAGACGGCGTTCGCCTCCTCCACGCGGCGCCATCAACCGCCCAGGCGCGCCTTAATGGCGCTGCCGAGCTCCGCCGGCGAGCGCACGGTCGTGACGCCCGCCGTCTCGAGGGCTTCAAACTTCGCTTCGGCCGTGCCCTGACCACCGGAGACGATCGCTCCTGCGTGGCCCATACGCTTACCCGGCGGTGCCGTGACGCCCGCGATGTAAGCGACGACGGGCTTGCTAACGTGGTCTTTGATGTAGGCGGCCGCGGCCTCCTCATCGGTGCCTCCGATCTCACCCACCATGATAATGCCGTCGGTCTGCTCGTCATCGGAGAACAGGGCGATCGTGTCGATGAAGTCCATCCCGCGCACGGGATCACCGCCGATGCCCACGCAGGAGGATTGGCCCAAGCCTTGCAAGGTGGTCTGGTGAACTGCCTCGTAGGTGAGCGTCCCAGAGCGAGACACAACGCCGATACGCCCGGGCGTGTGAATCATGCCCGGCATGATGCCCACCTTGGCTTGCCCTGGCGTGATGACCCCCGGACAGTTCGGACCGACCAAGCGGGTGTTGGGGAAATCGGCGAGGGCAGCGCGCACGCGCACCATGTCGTTCACCGGGATGCCCTCGGTGATGCAGACAATCAGGCCGATGCCGGCATCCGCCGCCTCGAGGATCGCATCCGCGGCGAAGGCCCCCGGTACGTAGATCATGCTCACGTCGGCGCCGGTGGCGGCGACCGCATCGTGGCAGGTGTCGAAGACCGGACGGTCGAGGTGCGTCTGCCCAGCGCGCCCCGGGGTAACGCCGCCTACCAATTGCGTGCCATAGGCGATGCACTGCTCTGAGTGGAAGGTGCCTTGCTTGCCAGTGAAGCCCTGGCAGATGACGCGGCTCTGCGCGGTCAACAAGATGCTCATGCCTTTTCTCCTGCGGCAGCAACCACCTTGGAAGCGGCGTCGGTCAGATCCTCAGCGGGAATGATGGCGAGGCCACTCGCGGCTAACAGCTCCCGCCCCTTGGCCGCGTTGGTACCCTCCAGGCGCACCACGACAGGCACTGGCACACCCACCGTTTGCACCGCATCGATGATGCCCTCTGCGATCAGGTCACAGCGTACGATGCCGCCGAAAATATTGATCAGGATTGCCGTTACCCGCTCGTTTGAGAGGATCAGGCGGAACGCATGAGAGACGCGCTCGCTGGTCGCGTTGCCACCGACATCGAGGAAGTTGGCCGGCGACCCGCCGTGCAGCTGAATGATGTCCATGGTGGCCATAGCGAGTCCGGCACCATTCACCATGCAGGCGATGTCACCGTCCAGGGAAACGTAGTTAAGATCGTGGTCGTGGGCCACGCGCTCCATCTCGTCTTCCTGCGACTCGTCTCGCAGCAGCGCGATGGCCGGCTGGCGGAACAGGGCGTTGTCCTCGATGTTGATCTTCGCATCGAGCGCGAGGAGGTCGCCGCCCTCGGTGACGATCAAGGGGTTGATCTCCACCAGGCTGGCGTCATGGCGCAGATACAGGTCGTACAGCGCGGTGACGATCTTGGAAAATGACTTCATCTGGTCCTTCTCGGTCAGGCCAAGACCAAACGCGAGACGCCGAATCTGAAAGGGCTGCAGGCCTGCCGCCGGGTTCACCACGGCCCGCACGATCTTCTCCGGCGTGGTCGCCGCCACGTGCTCGATGTCCATGCCGCCCGCCGCCGACGCCAGGAACGTCAGCCGTCGCGCGCCCCGATCCAACAGCAGTCCCAGGTAGAACTCCTTAGCGATCGCCGAGCCGGCCTCGACCAGTACGGCCCCGACGGGCAAGCCCTGGGCGGTCGTCTGCGGCGTGACCAGCTGGGTGCCGAGCATGCCCGTCGCTGCTTCGCCCGCCTCTTCCGGCGACCGCACCACCTTGACGCCACCGCCCTTGCCGCGACCGCCGGCATGCACCTGTGCCTTGACCACCACCACGTCGGTGCCGATCTCGCGCGCCGCGACAATCGCGTCGTCTGCGTTGGTCACCGCCTTGCCCTGCGGCACCGGAATCCCGGCGTCGGCGAACAGTTGTTTCGACTGATACTCGTGAAGATTCATGAAAGTGCGACTCGCCCGCGTTGTGAGCTGTGATGGAGCCCGGCATCATATCATTCGCCGCGTAACGATTACCCTTCGGATCTACGCAGTGAGTGGACTCGCCTCACCTCTGGGCGCTCGCCCGCGTTACCGTGACGTGGTGCGCAACGCCTGCTCGTGCACTCGACCAGCATGGGCGGTTTACTGATGGGCTCCTGCCACCCTCGCTGCTCGGAGCACGCTTGAATCAAGACCACGTCCAGCCCAGCGCCGTCGCCTCCGAGGCCGCGACCCCTGTCGGCTTCGACGCCGCCGAGGTGCCGCACGGTCCCACGGACTTTCAATGGCGGGTCCTCTCGCTGTTGAACGGTTTTCGCCTGCTCGTGGTAGTGCTGCTCCTGGCACTGTTCTATCTGCCGACCGGGCCACGAGCAGTCGGCAGCGCCGCCCCGCTGCTCTTCCTGGTCACCATTCTGCTCTACCTGATCCTCGCCGTAGGTTCGGTCTACCTGATCGCACGGCGCGAGCCTGCGCCTTCTGCCCAAGTCTACCTGCAGGTGCTGGGCGACATCCTGGCGATCGCTACGCTGGTGTACGCCAGCGGCGGGATCGCATCGGGGCTGGGCAACCTCCTGGTAGTCCCGATCGGCGGCGCCTCCCTGCTGATGCAACGACGCCAGGTAGGGGTACTGCCAGCCGTGGCCGCCATCGCCCTACTAACCGAGTACGGTATCGCCACCTTGAGCGGGCCGGCCGGCGCGGCCAACTCCATGTCCACAGGTTTGCTAGGCGCGACCCTGTTCGTGGTGGCCCTGGCCGCACAACCGTTGGCGACGCGCCTGCGTGAGAGTGAGGACCTCGCCCGCCGGCGCGGCGTCGACCTGGCCAACATGGCGGAGCTGAACGACTACGTCATCCAGCACTTGCGCGAGAGCCTGGTGGTGGTCGACTCGCTGGACCAGATCCGCCTGATCAATGGCGCCGCGATGCAGTCGCTCGATGTGGAAGGACCGGCTGTCGGCCGCCGCTTGGCGGACTTCTCCCCACGCCTGCAAACTGTGGTTGATGCATGGCGTGAAGACCCAGCTCGGTTGCGATCGCAGCCGTCAATGCTGGCCAGCCCAGACGGCGGCGCCATGCTGCTGCCACAGATCGCCGAACTCGGCCGCGACCGGCCCTCCGCCTTACTCATCTTTCTCGAAGACCAAAGCTTGATCGCTGAGCGTGCGCAACAATCCAAGCTCGCAGCCCTCGGACGGCTGAGTGCCAGCATCGCTCACGAGATCCGCAACCCTGTAGGCGCCATGAGCCATGCAGCCCAGCTGCTGGGGGAATCGCCATCGTTGGCCACGGGCGACCAACGCCTCACGGATATCATCCATCAGAACGCGAAGCGCATCAGTTCCATCGTCGACAACGTGCTGCAGCTGTCGCGCCCGCGCCATGAGTTGGCAGAGGTACAGCGCTTTGCACTGACCGACTGGGTCGATGGCTTCGCCGCCGAGTACGCGGCCTCCCATCAGCTGCACGAGGGTGCCGTATGCACCTTGCACAACGACGGGTCGATCGATGTTCGCATGGACCCCACCCACCTCCATCAGGTGACGTGGAACCTCTGCGACAACGCCCTGAAGTACGGCGCGCCCAATGCCGATGGGGTGGGCATCCACCTGCGCACGGGACGGGTCTCGAGCAGCCGCCGCCCGTACCTGGAAGTCATCGACTACGGACCTGGCGTCGAGCAGAATGCGGTAGAACGTATGTTCGAACCGTTCTTCACGAGCCACCACGGGGGCACCGGCCTTGGCCTTTTCATCGCTCGCCAGCTATGCGAGGGCAGCGGCGGCGCACTCGCCTACACGCCCCGTGGAGGGCCTGGCGCGGTGTTCCGAGTGACCTTCGCCGATCCAGATCGCTGGCTGCAGGAAGGGCCCTATGGGCGCCACTAGTCGCAGACCCCGCGCCTTGGTGGTCGACGATGAGCCCGACATATGCGAGCTCATCGCCCTCACCCTCGAGCGTCTCGATGTGGAAACCCGCGTAGCAGGCGATCTCGCCGGTGCGGCGCGGGCCCTCAAGCAAACGGACTTCGAACTCTGCCTGACCGACCTGCGCCTTCCAGACGGTAGCGGGTTGGAACTAGTTGAGCGCATCGCCATGCACCATGAAGATCTGCCCGTTGCGGTGATTACCGCCCACGGCGATGTGGAGTCGGCGGTCAACGCGCTGAAGCTGGGCGCCTTCGACTTCGTCTCTAAGCCAGTGGAGCTGGATGAGCTGAGACGCCTGGTGAACACTGCCCTGCGCGTCTCACCGAGCAGCGATCAACAGCGTCCTACAACGAAACTCCTAGGCAAGTCGGAGCCCATGCTAGACCTGCAGCGCATGATCGCGCGGGTGGCGAAGGTGCAGGCCCCCGTGCACATCTACGGCGAGGCGGGCGTCGGCAAGGAATTGGTGGCTCGCCTCATCCACGAGAGCGGCCCACGCGCCGAGCAGCCCTTCATCCCGGTCAACTGCGGCGCCATCCCGAGCGAACTGATGGAAAGCGAGTTCTTCGGCCACAAGAAGGGCAGCTTCACGAGCGCGACGAGCGACAAGCTCGGCCTGTTTCAGACGGCCCAGGGCGGCACCCTGTTCCTCGATGAGATTGCGGACCTCCCCCTGCATATGCAGGTGAAGCTCCTGCGCGTCATTGCGAGCAAGGCCGTGCGCGCTATCGGCGACTCGCGCGAGGAACCCGTTGACGTGCGCATCATTAGTGCGACGAATCGGGAACTGTCGGGTTTGGTCGCCGACGGCAAGTTCCGCGAGGATCTGTACTACCGCATCAACGTGATCGAGCTGCGCGTACCGCCCCTTCGCGACCGCGGCGAAGACGTGCTGCTGCTTACCGAGCACGTGCTGACGCGCTTGGCGCGCGAGAGCGCCATACGTTCGCCCGACATGACCGTGGATGCGCGCACCGCCCTGCTGAACTACCCCTTCCCCGGCAACGTGCGTGAGCTGGAGAACATTCTGGAGCGGGCGCTCACCTTGTCTTCGGGCAACGAGATCGATGCCGACGACTTACAGCTGCGGGTGGAGACGCCTGGCGGAGGGGATCTCGAAGCGCGCCTACGTGAGGTCGCCATCAGCACGATTCAGGAGGCACTGCAGCGCACGGGCGGCAACAAGACCCGCGCCGCACAAGCGCTCGGCCTGACCCTGCGCCAATTGAGCTACCGCATGAAGACGCTTGGCCTCGGTGACAACAGTTAACGCCGAAAGCGACGGCACACGGTACTGTGCGGCGCTAGCTGTCGTCGGGAAGCGTCCTGTTATTTGACCGAATCAAGTTCCGTTACCATATGGACCAAGCTTTAGCTGACGATTTTTGTCGGTCGACGACGTAGAGCGTCAGCTCAAGCCACCTGAGGCGGCGCTCACGGGCGCATCCCGGCAGCCAGATCCACCCCAACTTCCATACGAAACATGCAGTTAGTATGGGCTCCGGGATTTCTGGCATGCCTATTGCTACTGGTTCATCGGGCGGCGATGCCGCTTGAGCGCTAACAACGCACTTTGTGCTGCACACACAAATTGGAGACATCCATGCAGAACGTCCAAAAGGGTTTTACCCTCATCGAACTGATGATCGTGGTTGCGATCATCGGCATTCTCGCCGCCATCGCTATCCCGGCTTACCAGGATTACACCCAGCGCGCCCAGGTGGGTGAGGCATTCACCATCGTGACCGGTGCCAAGACCGCGATCGCAGAGTTCCGTCAGACCACCGGGGCCTACCCGACCGCCGCCGACGTCGAGGCGCTGACGCTCAACCTCACGTCACCGGCCGGCCAGTATGTCGACACGCTGACGGTAGGCGACGGCGACGGCGTGATCACCGTGACCATGGCCAACAGCAACGTGGGCGCCGACGTCCGCGGCGGCGTGATCGAGTTCACCCCGCCCCCACCGGAAGTGCTCGCCGCTGGCCAGGCCTTCACCTGGAGCTGCGCAGCTGGGTCGCCGGAGATTGCCAACAAGTACCTGCCCCGTAGCTGCCAGACTGTGGCCGGCGGCTCCTAAGCCTCCTGCAACCTCTGGCGCGGTTCCCGGGCCACCCGTGGCCCGGGAACGCACCTGCAAAATGCCCCTCGCCGAAGGGGCATTTTGCTCTCTGAAGCTGGAAAGACGCTGGCCCATCCGACGAAACTGAGTAGACTCGGCGGCGAAAAGTGGCCCAGACACGATCCGCGACGATGAGGATCCAAGTGGCGCGAGGCCAACCACCGCCCCGGCGGTGAGCACAGGAAAAACAAGAATCGGTTAGGGATGGATCCCGTGGCGACTCAGGCGCTTGCACCCTCAATCGGCCGTGTTCGCGGCTTTACGCCCATCGAGCTGATGGTCAGTGGTCGCTGTCATCGCCTTGCTGGCCAGCCTGGCCAACACGCAGTGCGCGAACTTCGTGACCCGCGCCAAGTTGGCGGACGTGGTGCAGCTCGCGCGCCGCGACGTCGACCTGCTGCCGTGAATGGTTCCACATCAACGGCGAAATCCCCGAAGACCCGCGGATGCTGGCATCAACCTCTCCGCGGCGAAGAGCCAGTACCTCGGCGCCGATACGACGCTGACGTGGACAGGCTCCGAGGCCATTGTGGTCTTCACCGTGGGACTTGGCGCGAAGGCCGAAGGCGACCTCGCGTTCACCGGCGAGCCTCTGGGCAGCGATCTCGCCTACAGCTGTTCCAGCAGCGATCTGCCCTCGGCCCTGCTTCCCGCCCACTGCCGCTGAGCCGCTTGTGGCCCAACTAACGAGCGGCGTCACTTGACATAGGTCGCTCTCCCTTACTAAGTAGCGCGAGTTGCCGATAAAGGTCACAGGATGCCCCCGCGCGCTGCGTTAAACTGCTCGGCGCGTGTTGTGGGCGTTACGGCCCGTGACCCTTCAGGTCTTCAGGAGCGAGAGCTTGGCAGTCTCCAGTGCAAACACCGCCGGTCTGGGCGGCCTTCCGCGGCGTCTCCTGCAGGAAGGGATCGTCGAGGAGGCGACCCTTGCGGAAGCCGTGCAGACGGCCAAGGACAAGGGCAAGACGCTTGTCGGCTACCTGGTGGAGCACCAGCTCGCCGACCCTCGTGATCTGGCTATTGCCGCCTCCAGCGAGTTCGGCGTGCCCCTGCTCGATCTGGACGCCATGGAGGTAGATATCCAGACTGTTCAGCAGGTTCCGGAGAATCTGCTGACCAAGCACCGGGTGCTGCCGCTGCTCAAGCGCGGCGCCAAGCGCCTGTTCGTGGGCATCTCCGATCCCACCAACCTCACGGCCATTGACGAAATCAAGTTCGCCGCTGCCTGCAGCGTCGAAGCCGTGGTGGTGGAGGACGACAAGCTTCAGGAGCATCTCTCCCGCGCGCTCGAGGCCGCGGACTCTAGCAGCATCCTACCCTCGGGCGATGACGATCTAGATCTCGATAACCTCGAGGTCGACAGCGTTGATGAGGAGCAAAAGGACGACGTCACGCGCGATGACGTCGAAGACGCGCCTATCGTGCGCTTCGTTAACAAAATTTTGCTCGATGCCATCCAAAAGGGCGCGTCGGACGTCCACTTCGAGCCCTACGAGAAGATCTTCCGTGTGCGCACTCGTCAGGACGGCGTGCTGAAGCAGGTGGCGACGCCTCCGGTCCAGCTCGCCGGTAAAGTGTCGGCCCGCCTCAAGGTGATGTCTCGCCTGGACATCGCCGAGCGTCGGGTGCCGCAGGACGGCCGCATCAAGATGCGCCTGTCCAAGACGCGCGCGATCGACTTCCGCGTCAACACCTGCCCGACGCTGTTCGGCGAGAAGATCGTGCTGCGTATCCTCGATCCCTCGAGCGCAAAGCTCGGCATCGAGATGCTCGGCTACGAGGACCACCAGCGCGAGCTGTACGAAGACGCGCTCTCCAAGCCCTACGGCATGATCCTGGTCACCGGCCCAACGGGTAGCGGTAAGACTGTCTCGCTCTACACGGGTCTGAACATCCTCAACACCGAGGATCGCAACATCTCCACGGCGGAGGATCCGGCGGAAATCAACCTCCCTGGCATTAACCAGGTAAACGTCAACCCGAAGGTCGGCCTGACCTTCGCCTCGGCGCTCAAGGCCTTCTTGCGTCAGGATCCCGACATCATCATGGTGGGTGAGATTCGTGACCTGGAAACGGCGGAGATCGCGATCAAGGCCGCGCAAACAGGCCACTTGGTGCTCTCCACGCTGCACACGAACGACGCGCCGAAGACCCTCACTCGTATGGTCGACATGGGCGTCAAGCCCTACGCCATCGCGAGCTCGGTGACGCTGATCATCGCCCAGCGCCTGGCTCGGCGCCTCTGCGAGCACTGCAAGACACAGCTCGATATCCCCCGCGAGGCCCTTCTCAAGGAGGGCTTCACGGAGGCTGATTTGGATTCGCCCAACTTCACCCTCTACAAACCCGTCGGCTGCAAGAAGTGCACCGACGGCTACAAGGGACGCGTGGGTATCTACCAGGTGATGCCAGTTAGTGAGACTATTGGGCGAATAATTATGGAAGGCGGCAACGCTATGCAGATCGCCGATCAGGCCAGCGCCGAGGGCGTGGACGACCTGCGCCGCGCCGGCCTGAACAAGGCGATGGCCGGCATCACGAGTCTCGAAGAAATCAACCGCGTCACCGTCGACTGATCGTTTGGGCCGCTGAGCCCTCAAGCACACTCAATCGCGAGAGCAACGTACACATGGCTGAGACCGCTACCGTCAAGCAGATCCCCTTCCTGTGGGAGGGCAAGGATCGCCGCGGCAACCGCGTCAAGGGCAAGACCATCGCCGCCAGCGAGACCGCTGTCCGCTCGGAGCTGCGCCGCCAAGGCGTGCTGCCGTCGAGAATTCGAAAGCAGCGCAAGCCCATGTCCGAGGGCACGATTACCACCACGGACATCGCGCTGTTCTCACGCCAGCTAGCCACCATGATGACCTCCGGCGTTCCGCTGGTGCAGGCCTTCGAGATCATCGGCAACGGCCACGAGAAACCGGCGATGCAAAAGCTGGTGCTCTCGATCAAGGCAAGCGTGGAAGGCGGCACGAGCCTCGCCGAGTCGCTGGCCAAGCACCCGCTCTACTTCGACGACCTATTCGTGAACCTCGTCGAAGCGGGCGAGCAGGCCGGTGCCCTGGAGACGCTGCTCGACAAGATCGCCACCTATAAGGAGAAGACCGAGGCGATCAAAAAGAAGATTCAGAAGGCCCTGTTCTACCCGATGGCGGTGTTGGTCGTCGCCCTGGTGGTCACGGCGATCCTGCTGATCTTCGTGATTCCCCAGTTCGAGAACATGTTCAAGGGCTTTGGCGCCGACCTGCCCACCTTCACCAAGATGGTCATCACCGCGTCGGAGTTCGTGCGCGGCCCCGGCGGGCTAGGCATGCTCTTCGGCGGCGGCGCCGCCGTGTGGGGATTCCTCTTCGCTAAGAAACGCTCCAAGCGTCTGCGCGTCTTCCTCGATGTGCTTTCCCTGCGCATGCCGATCTTCGGCTCCATCCTGCGTAAGGCATCCATCGCGCGCTTCGCGCGCACGCTCTCGACCATGTTCAGCGCCGGCGTTCCCCTGGTCGAAGCCTTGGAGTCCGTGGCCGGGGCCTCGGGCAACCACGTCTACGAGAGCGCCATTCTGCGCATGCGCGACGAGGTCGCCACGGGCCAACGCCTGTATCGCTCCATGGAGTCGACAGAGCTGTTCCCCAATATGGTGGTTCAGATGATCTCCATCGGCGAGGAGTCCGGCTCCATCGACCAGATGGACGCCAAGGTAGCGGACTTCTACGAAGAGGACGTGGACAACGCCGTAGACAGCCTCTCGAGCCTGCTGGAGCCTCTCATCATGGCGATATTGGGCGTGCTAGTGGGCGGCCTGGTCGTAGCCATGTATCTGCCGATCTTCAAGATGGCCTCGGTGGTGAGCTAATGGGAGAAGTCGTTGGCCGATCGTTGAATCACCTTCAGCGGTGAGCGCCCTTATCGAGCTGCTCGCCGCTTACTCGGCTCTTCTCGTCAGCACCGTCACGCTGCTCGGTCTGTTGGTCGGCAGCTTCCTGAACGTGGTGATCCATCGCCTGCCGCGCATGATGGAGACCGACTGGCGCCAGCAATGCGCGGAGCTCACGGGCCAGGCCCCGAGCGCCGAGCCCTCGGCGCCCTACAATCTGCTCGTCCCCCGTTCAGCCTGCCCAGCCTGCGGACATCAAATCACCGCCGTCGAGAACATCCCGGTCATCTCCTGGCTACTCCTGCGCGGCCGTTGCTCCGCCTGCAAGACGCCGATCTCCGTGCGTTACCCCCTGGTGGAGCTGGCGAGCGCTGCCCTTAGCGCACTCGTCGCGCTTCGCTTCGGCGCCTCCGCGGAGATGCTCCTGGCACTGGGGATTACCTGGGCCCTGCTCGCCCTAGCGCTAATCGACTTCGACACGACCTACCTTCCCGACAGCATCACTCAACCACTGCTCTGGGCAGCGCTGCTCGTGAGCCTGTGGGGAGGGGGTCAGGTGAGCCGCGAAGCGCTTGCCCTGAGTCCGGCATCTGCGATTACAGGCGCGATCGCAGGCTACCTCAGCCTGTGGTCGGTTTACATGGGGTTCAAGCTACTCACGGGCAAGGAAGGCATGGGGTTCGGTGACTTCAAGTTACTGGCTGCCTTGGGTGCATGGCTCGGCTGGTTGGCCCTGCCGCTAATCGTGCTGCTGTCGGCCGTGGTCGGTGCGATCGTGGGCGTCGCCCTGATCGCGAGCGGCAAGCTGTCGCGGGACAAGCCGATGCCCTTTGGCCCCTTCCTCGCCGCCGCCGGCTGGCTCGCAATGCTCTACGGCGAGCAGCTCACCGCCTTCTACCTGCGCTAACAGAACTCAAGGGCGCAAGGATGACGCCGCCAGACGACAATCCCACCCGGGCGCTGAAGATCGGTATCACTGGCGGTATCGCCAGCGGAAAAACTGCGGTCAGCGATCACTTCGCCCGCTTGGGCGTGCCTGTGATCGACACGGATGTGCTCGCCCGAGAGGTGGTCGAGCCGGACACGGCGGGCCTGCGCGAGGTCGTGCAGGCATTCGGCGAGCGCGTCCTGCGACCCGACGGCGCCCTCGATCGGGCTCGCCTGCGCGGGATCGTGTTCGCCGACGCTACGGCTCGCCGACGCCTGGAGGAAATCCTGCACCCGCGGATCTGGAAAGCGGCACGCGGGCAGATCGAAGGAGTGCAAACCTCCTACTGCGTGGTAGTAATTCCACTCCTGGCGGAAGGGGGCGCGGTGGACCGCGTCGACCGCGTGCTGGTCATCGACTGCGATCCCGACACGCAGCTCGAGCGACTGATGCGCCGCGACGGCGCGACGGAGGAAGCGGCGCGTCGCGTTTTGGCGGCACAGGCAACCCGAGCGTCCCGCTTGGTCATCGCCGACGATGTACTGGTAAATGACGGTGACCTTCGCGATCTCGAGGCGGAGGTCGCTCGCCTCCACGCGCAGTACACGGTGCTCGCTAGAGCGCGCGGTCGGTGAGTCGCGCGGCAAGCTTTATTGCCGTGCCGCACGACGTGGAGTACAAATAGCGCATGTCACACGCTGCTACGCATCTTTCCGGCCTCGATGAGGCCAGTGAGAGCGTGACCTACGAGCTGCCGCTCACTGAGCGCATGCGTACATTTCTGCGCCTCGACTACTTGTTCCGTCAGACCCGCTTCTTCGCACGGGGCGAGGATGCGTGGCATAGCCGGAGCGCGATCGGGGCGTTGCTCGAGACACTCGCCATCCTCAACCGGGGCGACAGCCGCAGTGACGTGCTCAAGGAACTCGATCGGCAGGCTCAGAAGCTCGAGAGCTTCCGCGCCTTCCCCGGCGTCGACGACGCGCGCCTGCGCACGCTATTGGAGCGAGTGCAGCGCTGCGCCACGGTCCTCGGAGAAGCCGGGGATCGCTTCCTCAGCGAACTACGTGCCAATGAGTTTCTAAGCGCGATCAACATGCGCAGCGCCATCCCTGGCGGCACCTGCGAGTTCGATCTACCGGACTTCAAGCACTGGTCTTCCCGTCCCTACCCCGAGCGCAGCGGTGACCTCGACTACTGGCTCACCCACCTAGGACCGTTGGAAGAGGCAATCAAGGAAGTAGTGTGGCTGACGCGCGAAGGCGCGGACGCTAGCCCGCGCACGGCGAGCGGCGGCCTATACGAGCAACCCCTGGAGAAGGGGACGACGGTTCAGCTAGTGCGCGTGGGCCTGCCCCTAGACAGCCTTCGCTACCCCGAAATCAGCGGCAGCCAGCACCGATTCACCGTGCGCTTTCGCGAGTGGCGAGGCATGACCCACCGAGCGGAGATGGTGACGGACGACGTCGACTTCCTGCTCGCCTGTTGCTGAGTCCACGGCGATGGCGCACGCCCTGGTTACCTGCCCAACCTGCGAGACTCAAGTGGAGTGGAGCGAAGCCTCTCCCCATCGCCCATTTTGCAGTCGACGTTGCAAGCTCATCGACCTCGGAGAGTGGTTCGAGGAGAGCCACCGTATTGCGGGCGATCCAGCTCTCGATGAGGACGGAATGCCGCTGACTCCTCCCCGAAGCCCCCACGGCGACTAAGCGAAGCGCTTAGGTGCTCGCCCGCGCCACGCCGCGAATGCCCGCCACACCTTGGGCACCCGCCTCCCAGGCGGCAGTGAGAAGCCCATCGTCCATACCGCCGATTGCGAATACAGGCAGCGGAAGATCCGTCACCCACTGCGCAAACCCCGCCCAACCGAGCGCTTTCGCACCCGGATGGCTGGGCGTTGGCAAGACCGGCCCAAGCACCGCCGCGTCCGCCCCTCCTGAGCTGGCGGCAGCGAGCTCGCCGGGATCGTGACAAGAACACATCAGCTGCCACCCTCGCCGATCCGCAGACTCTCGCAGGTGAGGCAGTTGCGCCAAAAAACGCGCCGGCAGGTGTAGACCGGCGACGGTTGCAGACCTATCAGCTAACTTTTGCGTTTGCGCTGGATCTCCGCCCAGCAGCCAAGTGGGACTGACCTTCCCCTGCGCCGAGCGCTCCCCTACAACGCGGTCGAAGGCAGCGCACAGCGCGCCAAGGTAAGCCGGATCAGTGTCGGGTTGGCGCAGCTGGACGAGGCGAATACCTGCCTCGGCGGCACGCGTGAGGAAGGCCTCCACATCGCCCAGGGGCAGCCGAGGCGGAGTAATCAGATAACGGGCCGGTAGGCGCATGGCGGTAACGATCGGGCCATCCGCTTCCAGAAGATTCAGCCTTGCAAACGCAGCCGCGTCGGTCAGGTCTACCCAACGCAGCGCTTGACCTTCTTGCGAGCGCGGTTCACCCCCATAGCGCGCCTCGCGAGCGTGCAGTATCACACGGCGTTCGGGATAGTCGTGAGCCAGCTGTAGGAGCGGTCGACTCGATAAGGTTCGTACCCCGAGCTCTTCCTCTAGCTCGCGAGCGAGCGCCTCGTGAAGCGATTCGCCTGGCTTCACTTTGCCGCCGGGCAGCTCCCACTTACCCGCCATCTCCTTGCCGGCCGGGCGCTCGGCCAACAGCACCCTTCCGCGACCGTCACGCAAGACGGCGGCGACCACCGTGATGGTGCTTCGCGCCTCGCTCACCGACCGTTAGGTGAGCTTGCCATGGCATTGCTTGTACTTTTTACCCGAACCACAAGGGCAGGGCTCGTTGCGCCCAACCTTGCGCTCAGCGCGCATGACCGGTGCAGCCGCCGCGGCGGGTGCACCTCCACCGCCCCCGACGCGGCGCGCTGGCGAGGGCGCCTGGCCTGGGGCCGCCGTGCCGGTGCCCGGTGCTGCCTCTTGGGCAGCGCGAGCCTGCGCGAGCTGAGCCTTGGCCGCCGCTTCGCGCTGACGCTCCAGCGTTTGCGGGTCTGCCTCGGTGCGCAGCTCGAACATGCACAGGCGCTTGGTAACCTCGGTCTTCACCCGCTCGAGCATGTCTGAGAACATCTCAAAGGCCTCGCGCTTATACTCCTGCTTCGGGTTCTTCTGCGCGTAGCTGCGCAGTCCGATCCCCTGGCGCAGGTAGTCCATCGCGGCCAGATGTTCTTTCCAGTACTGGTCGAGAATGCCTAGCATGACCGTTGCCTCTACCCGACGCACGATCTCTGCACCGTAGCGCTCCACCTTCTCGGCGTAGCGCTCATCGAGGGCCTGCAGGATCTTCGCGCGCAGGCCGTCCTCGTTGAGGTCATCGTCCGTATCGAGCCATTGCTGGAGGTCGAGCTTAGCGCCAAAGTCACTCTCGACCATGTGCGCAAGACCGCTGATATCCCACTGCTCCTCCACGCTACCCGGCGGGATGAAGTTGTCGATCTCCCGATTGACGACCTCCTCGCGAATACCGTGGACCGCGTCTTCGATCTCCTCAGCGCTCATCAACTCGCCGCGCTGGCTGTACACCACCTTACGCTGCTCATTGGCGACATCGTCATACTCAAGAAGCGCCTTGCGCATATCGAAGTTATGCGCCTCGACCTTGCGCTGAGCCCGCTCAATTTGCCCGCTGAGCATCTTGGACTCGATCGCCTCGCCCGGCTTCATGCCGACGCCCTTCAGCAGCCCCTGCGTGCGCTCGGGATTGCCGAAGATTCTCATCAGGCTGTCTTCCATGGAAAGGAAGAAGCGGCTCGACCCGGGGTCGCCCTGGCGACCCGAACGGCCGCGCAGCTGGTTGTCGATGCGACGCGACTCGTGCCGCTCGGTCCCGATGATGTGCAGACCACCCGCCTCGAGCACTTTCTGGTGGCGCCCTTCCCAGTCCTTCCTCGTGTCCTCGCGCGCTTGCGAGCTCTCCTCGGCGATATCGCTGAGCTCCGAGTCTAGGTTGCCGCCAAGCACAATGTCGGTGCCGCGACCGGCCATGTTGGTGGCGATAGTGATGGCGCCCGGTTGTCCGGCCTGGGCAACGATCGCTGCCTCACGCTCGTGTTGCTTGGCGTTGAGCACTTCATGCTTGATCTTCTCCTTGCGCAGGACCGCAGCAAGGCGCTCGGAGTTGTCGATTGAGGTGGTCCCAACGAGGACGGGCTGCCCGCGCTCGTAGCAATCCTTGATCTCCTCCACGATCGAGGTGAACTTGTCCTCCTCGTTGAGAAACACGAGATCTGGATGGTCCTTGCGCACCATGTCTCTGTGGGTGGGGATCACCGCCACCTCGAGGCCGTAGATCTGCTGGAACTCGAAGGCTTCCGTATCGGCCGTACCGGTCATCCCCGCGAGCTTGTCGTACATGCGGAAGTAGTTTTGGAAGGTGATGGAGGCCAGGGTCTGGTTTTCCTGATTGACCCGCAAACCCTCCTTGGCTTCGATCGCCTGATGCAGACCATCTCCCCAGCGGCGACCCGGCATCGTGCGACCGGTGAACTCGTCAACGATCACTACCTGACCGTCTTTGACTATGTAGTCCACGTCGCGATGGTAGATCGCGTGCGCGCGCAGGCCAGCCGTGAGGTGATGCAGCAAGCCGATGTTGGCCGGTGCGTACAGGCTCTCGCCACCGTCGAGGAGCTTGGCTTGAACCAGCAGCTCCTCCACCTTGACCAGGCCATCCTCGGACAGATGCACCTGCTTGGCCTTCTCATCGACCCAGAAATCGCCCTCTCCCTCCTCATCTGCCTGACGTTTGAGGCGGGGCACTAAACCGTTGACCCGTGCGTAGAGCTCCGTGCCGCCGTCGGCCGGGCCGGAGATGATCAGCGGCGTACGGGCTTCGTCGATGAGGATAGAGTCCACCTCGTCAACGATTGAGAACGCTAGGTCACGCTGAACCTTGTCCTCGGTGCGGAAGGCGAGGTTGTCGCGAAGGTAATCGAAACCAAACTCGTTGTTGGTGCCGTAGGTGATGTCCGCTGCATAGGCCTCGCGCTTGCCTATCGGGTCCTGACCCGAGCGGATGGCGGAGACTTCAAGGCCGAGGAAGCGATAGATCGGGCCCATCCATTCGGCATCGCGACCCGCCAGGTACTCGTTGACCGTGACCACGTGCACGCCCTTTCCTGGCAGGGCGTTCAAATAGGCCGCGAGAGTGGCCACCAGGGTCTTACCCTCACCGGTGCGCATCTCTGCAATCTTGCCTTCATGCAAGGTCATCCCGCCGATCAGCTGCACATCGTAGTGGCGCAATCCCAGCGTGCGCCGAGCGGCTTCACGCACGGCCGCGAAGGCCTCCGGAATCAGCGAATCGAGCTCCGCATCGCCCGCGAGGCGCTCGCGGAACTCTTCCGTCTTTCCGCGCAAGCGCTCGTCGCTCAGCTGCTCGAATTCAGACTCGAGCGCGTTGGTCTTCTTGACCACTTTGCCGTAGCGCTTGAGCAGACGCTGGTTGGCGCTACCGAAGACGCTGGTAAGAATATTTGCCATGATTCCAGAGACTTACAGTTGACGCGGGGCGACCACGGACTTTCGCCGCAGGCATCGCGTGCGTGTTCAAATCGGAGTGTTCAACGGCGGCGTGCCGGTGCGCGGGCGCCGTGATCGGCTGGCGAGTGTAGCGCAGTCAGAAGGACACCGCCGCCCGCCAGTTCCGGCCACAGCGGGTCTGGGGGCGCGAGGCCTCTATTTCAAGGCTGGCGGGAGCCGCCGGCTCGCACGTAGGAGATGGGATTGACGGTGCGGCCGTTGCGCAGGACCTCAAAGTGCAGATTGGGGCCAGTGGCGCGTCCCGTAGAGCCCATCTTCGCGATCACCTGGCCCTTACTCACTCGATCGCCGACGGCCACTAGGTTGTCACTGTTGTGCGCGTAGCGCGTGACCAGGCCGTTGCCGTGGGTGAGTTCGACGAGGTAGCCGTAACCGTAGCGCCGCGCGGACCAGGTGACCACACCGTCGGCGACGGCCTTGATCGGCATGCCTTCGGTCCCCGCGAAGTCCAGACCGGCGTGCCAGGCCCGCGTGTTGTTGATCGGGTCTGTGCGCCGTCCGTAGGGCGAGCTGATCCAACCGCCCTCGACGGGCCAACCGGCGGGCTCGACCCGCTGTGCAACCGTGCGTGTGAGCAGCATGCTCTCAAGGGCCTGGAGCTGACGACGCCGATCGTCGAGCTGGCGTTCCAAGGTAAGCACCTCGGAGAACACCTCGTCGCTCGTCACCACGCTCGCCAAGTAGTCGCCGTCAACAGTCTCCGGCCCGCCCATCGCGGGCGCCGACGCGAAGTTGAACTCACCGTCCTCAAGTTCGGCCATGGTGGTGAGCCGCTGCCCGAGAGCATCCAACCGGGTGACGTGTGCCGAGAGGGAGCCCACACGCGCCACGAGGGCTTCCATGTTGTTTTCGAGGGACTGCTCCAGGGCATCCAGAGCGACCGTTTGGTAAGCGACCTGCGCTTCGAGGATATCCACCTGGCGCTCTGCGCGTAGCTTCATGCCCCAGCCGACGCCAGCTCCCGTGATAAAGCCAGTAAGGCCTACGGCAACGGCAAAAATGGCGATGGCGCCGTATACCTGGGTCGCGCTCACGCGCAGACTGCGCACGCCATTGTTGCGATTGGCAAGGACAAGCAGGTTCATCTAGGCTCGCCTTTTATGTGTGTCATGCGATCTACCCTGACCTCTAGCGCACGCGCAGCGGAGCGTCCGTGAGCGCACCCCGTAAGCCGCGTTTCCTCGGCGACCTACGCCCCCATTCCCCTTCGCCAAAGGCTCCGCGAGCCCTCGGCGACGTGTTTGCTGCCGCTCCCCAGTCATCGGCTCTGGCCGCGCTCAAGGCGAAGGCTCAGCAGCAAGGGCAGCTGCTGCACACCGTCCGCGAGTGTCTTGGTGCACCCGTGGCAAGCGCCGTGCAGGCCGTAAGTTATAGCGAGGAAACGTTGACACTGGTACTGCAATCTTCAGCCTGGGCGTCTCACCTACGCCTCGCGGCCCCGGCATTGACGCCTCAATTGAGCAGCGCGTGCGGAAAAACCGTCAAGCGTCTCCAGATACGTGTCAGGCCCGGCGCGACGCCCCCTGACGCGCCTCCCTAGCTAGCTTCCTTTGCCTTAAACTGCCGCCGCCCGCGCGAAGGCGGGCGGAGCGGCTGCCTCATCTTCGAAGCTCACCTCTTCCCAGGCATCCGGCTGCGCTAGCAGCGCCTGCGTCAGGCAACTGTTCAAATAGTGGCCGGATTTGTGCCCGCGGAAGGCGCCGATGGGGCTGCGCCCAAGGAGGTAAAGGTCGCCGATAGCGTCCAAGATCTTGTGTTTTACGAACTCGTCTTCGTAGCGCAACCCGTCCTCGTTCAACACCCGGTGCTCGTCGAGCACGATGGCATTGTCCATCGTCCCACCCAAGGTGAGGTTGCGCTTGCGCAGCATCTCGATGTCGCGCATGAAACCGAAGGTGCGCGCCCGACTGATTTCACGCAGGTAAGAACTCGTTGAGAAGTCGATGGAGGCCTTTTGCGAGCGGCGCTTGAAGGATGGGTGCTCAAAGCCGATTTCAAAGTCGACCCGAAAGCCATCGTAGGGCTCGAACTGGGCCCAGCGGTCACCGTCCTCGACGCGTACCGTGCGCAGGATGCGCATGAAACGCTTCACCGTGGCTTGCTCGACGATGCCTGCGGACTGGAGCAGGAACACGAATGGACCTGCACTGCCGTCCATGATGGGGACCTCTTCCTCGGTAAGGTCGACATAAGCGTTATCAATGCCGAGGCCGGCGAAGGCGGAGAGCAAGTGCTCCACAGTGTGAACGCTGGCCTCGCCCAGGGTAAGCGTCGTGTTGAGGTCTGTGCGGGTGACGTACTCGGCGCGCGCCGGAATCTCGACTACAGGCTCGAGGTCGACGCGTCGGAATAGAATGCCCGTGTTTTGCGGCGCGGGACGCAAAGTCATCAGCACCTGCTTGCCGCAGTGCAAGCCCACGCCTGTCGCGCGGATCGAGTTGTTGAGCGTACGTTGCCTGAGCATGGGACTCCCAGCCTTCGTCGTTAGGGCAGGTCGGGGCGGTCGGGTCAGGCCCTTGGGACTAGACCCGCCAGCGCGCGGAATGCTCCACCGCTCGTGGGCGGGAGCTCGACGTCCGCGAGGCGCAGCGGTAGGCGCCTTAGCCGGCCTGAAAGACGTCGCGGAGCCTAGCACACGCCAAGGCGGCGTCACAAGCTATTGATTCAACGTCAAATAGCCTCTCATTCAGCACCTTAACGGGGACTGAATGGTCCCCTCGCAACACCGCTGCAGGGCGGCGCCAAGCCACGATTAGTCGGCCTGTCGCCGCAGAAACGCCGGCACGTTTAGCGTGTCCGGGAGTTCACCACTGGCACCGCCGCCGGCCCCTCGTCGCGGTGACGCAACAGCCCCAGAGGGCGCTGGGGAGGCATCCTCTTCGTCGCGACCACGATCGCGACCACGATGCGCCGTAGGCTGATCGTACCGCCCGTAGTCGATCTCACCGCTCACACGGCGATGCACGGTGGTCAGCTTCGGCTGCTTGACCAGTTCGGGGGCCTGGCTACGGCCGATACCCGTGGCCACCACCGTGACACGGATCTTGTCCTCGAGGTCAGGGTCGAAGGCAGTACCGACCACCACCGTGGCCTCGTCCGCAGCGATGTCCTTCACTGCATCGCCCACTTCCTGGAATTCACCGAGGGCGAGGGAATCGCTGGCGGTGATGTTCACCAGAATGCCGTTGGCCCCCGCCAGATCCACATCCTCGAGTAGCGGGCTAGAGATTGCCGTTTCAGCCGCCTCCCGGGCGCGATGCTCGCCGGTGGCCTCCCCCGTGCCCATCATCGCCTGGCCAGTCTCGTGCATGACCGTACGCACGTCTGCGAAGTCGACGTTGATCACCCCCGGACGGGTGATCAGCTCGGCGATACCCTGCACAGCGCCCTGCAGCACCTGGTTCGCCGCGGCGAATGCATCCTTTAGGCTAGTTTGAGCACCGAGCACCGCGAGCAGCTTCTCGTTGGGTACAGTGATCAGCGAGTCGCAATATTTGCCCAGCTCGAGAATACCCTGTTCAGCAACACGCGTGCGCTTCGAGCCCTCCAGGCCGAAGGGCTTGGTGACCACGGCGACGGTGAGCACGCCGAGCTCTCGCGCCACCTGCGCTACCACAGGCGCTGCTCCGGTGCCTGTACCACCGCCCATGCCTGCGGTAATGAACAGCATGTCGCTGCCTTCAATCACATCCTGCAGGCGGTCGCGATCCTCCAAGGCGGCCTCCTTACCGGCATCGGGGTTGGCTCCAGCGCCTAGGCCTTTGGTGATGCTGGAGCCCACCTGAATCGTGGTCCGTGCGCTGTTGCCCTTGAGCGCCTGCGCATCCGTGTTGATGGAGATGAAGTCGACACCTTCGATGCCCCGCTCCACCATGTGATCGACCGCGTTGCCGCCGCAGCCGCCCACGCCGATCACCTTTATTACCGCGCCGTGGTTGACGCCATCTACTAACTCGAACATCGCTAGACCTCCTGGTCTTCTCTACCTGAGCGATTGCGCCCTGCCCCGTCAGGCGGACCGCTCGAATTTAAAGGTTGCCCTGAAACCACGCTTTCATGCGCTCCCAGATTTCCCCAAGTCCACCGCTCATGGGCGGCCGCTCCACCGCACGTAAACGATTTTCATAGCCGTATAGCAGTAGCCCCACGCCGGTGGCGTGGATGGGATTGCGTACCACGTCGGCAAGTCCTTCCACGTTTTGCGGCACACCCAAACGCACTGGCATGTGAAACACCTCTTCGGCCAACTCCACCGCTCCCTCCATCTTCGAAGTGCCGCCGGTAACGACGATGCCCGCGGCGATCAACTCTTCGAAGCCGCTGCGTCGCAGCTCATCGCGAATCAACAGGTAGAGCTCCTCGTAGCGCGGCTCTACGATCTCCGCCAGCGTCTGCCGGGCCAGGCGACGCGGTGGGCGCTCGCCTACGCTCGGCACCTCGATGGTCTCGTCCGGGTTGGCAAGCTGGGAGAGGGCGCAGGCGTAACGAATCTTGATCTCTTCAGCCGAGTGCGTGGGCGTGCGCATGGACACGGCGATGTCGTTGGTGACCTGGTCGCCGGCGATTGGTATCACCGCCGTGTGCTGGATGGCGCCGCCGGCGAACACGGCGATGTCAGTGGTGCCACCACCGATGTCGATCATGCAAACGCCGAGG
This sequence comes from Pseudomonadota bacterium, assembly GCA_039193195.1. NCBI lineage: Bacteria > Pseudomonadati > Pseudomonadota > Pseudomonadota bacterium. Next base: position 262,910 of record JBCCWS010000001.1, on the reverse strand, counting down.
TCCTTCTCGTCCTCCGTCAGCACCGAGTAGCTTGACGCCAACTGCTCGAGCACGATGTCGTCCACGGCCAGGCCGCAACGCTGCACGCACTTGATGATGTTCTGCGCCGCGCTCTCGGCACCGCTCACGATGTGAACCTTCGACTCAAGGCGCACGCCAGACATGCCTATTGGCTCGCGGATTCCCTCCTGCTGATCGATCACGAACTCCTGCGGCAGGATGTGCAGGATGCGCTGGTCGGCAGGAATGGCGACGGCACGAGCAGCGTCGATCACCCGATCCACATCGCTCGCCGTCACCTCCTTGTCACGGATCGCCACGATGCCGTGGGAGTTGAGGCTGCGCACGTGGCTACCCGCGATGCCGGCGTACACCGAGGTGATCTCGCAGCCCGCCATGAGCTCCGCCTCCTCGATGGCTCGCTGAATCGACTGCACCGTCGACTCGATGTTCACCACCACGCCCTTCTTCAAGCCCCGTGAGGGATGCGAGCCGATACCGATCACCTCGATACCAGCGCCGTCCGGCAGGCACTCGGCGACGATCGCCACCACCTTAGAGGTGCCTATATCCAGGCCGACGATGGTGTTCTGATCAGCTTTCCGTCCCATTGTTACCTCTCTGGCCACCATCGCTCTCCGCTACGTTGGATGCGTGCCAGCCAACGGCAAATCCGTTGCCGTAGCGCATGTCTATGTATTCGATCTGTTCGCCACGACGTCGCACGAGGCCGCTGGCGGACTCGACGAAGCGGCGCAGGCGCGTGTCGGGATCGCTGTTGCCTAGACGAACCTCAACGGGCGTGCCGCTGGCCCCGCGAACGCGAACGGTCCACGCCCCCCGAGCATCCACCGACAACGCCAGTACCTGAAGGCCCAGCGCATCGAGTTGGCGGCTGTAATCGAGGTGATGCTGGGACACCTCGCCCTCGCTCCCCGGTGGGCCGCTCAGAAGCGGCAGCTCCACCGGCAGATGCCGTGCTTCGTCGATAAACACCTCACCCCGCGCGTTGAGCAGACCGTCCTCCCCCCAGCGTGCGACCGCGACATGCTCGGTCACCGTCACCAAAATGCCTTCCGGCCACAGGCGCCTGACCCGCGCCACGTCGACCCAATCCACGGTCTCGATGCGCTCGCGAAGCGCGCCAAGGTCGGCACTCAAGAAGCCAGCCGGCAGCTCATCGCGCAACACCGCTTCGATTTGGCCGTAGGAAACCCGCCGAAACACGCCTTCCATCGTGACCTGGGTCACGGGCACATCGAGCAGACGATAGGCCGCAATACCGAGCGCAACAAACACTGCCGTTAGGAAGGCGCCGCGCAAAAACGCCAGGGGCTGCAGCTGTGACAGCCACCCCATCAGTGGCGACTCACGCCTGCCCGGTGCCCTTTCGCGCGTTCGCCGCCGGGTGCGTCGCTGGGCTTTCACAGGTGCCCTAGCCATCTCCTCTACCCTCGCGCTCCATGCTGGTCTCCAGGACGCGCCACACCAGCTCTGGGAAGTCGATTCCCGCATGCGCTGCAGCCATCGGCACAAGACTGTGATGGGTCATGCCGGGGACGGTGTTCACCTCTAACACCCGCGGCTGGCCTTGCTCGTCGAGCAGCAGGTCAACCCGACCCCAGCCGGCGCATCCGAGCGCCTGGAACGCGCGTAGCGCAACATCGGCACAGACCTGCTCCTGCGCTGGCGCCAACCCGCTCGGGAGTAGGTAGCGCGTATCGTCGCTAAAGTACTTCGCTTGGTAGTCGTAGAAGCCCGACGCTGCCTCTATACGAATGATCGGCAGCACCGCTCCCTGCAGCACGCCGGCGGTGAACTCGCCTCCGGCCTCGATCCACTGCTCGGCGAGCACCACCTCATCAAAGCGCTGAGCAGCACGAAAGGCCATGAGCAAATCGCCCTCCTGAGACACCTTGGCCACGCCGACACTCGAACCCTCGGCATTGGGCTTCACCGCTAGCGGCAACCCTAACCGCTCGAGGGCAGGCGCTAGGTCCGCTTCGCCGCGCAGCACGACACTCATCGGCGTGGCAATACCCACCGCTTCGAACAACTGCTTCGATCGCACCTTGTCCATGCCCACGGCGGACGCGAGAACGCCGCTGCCCGTGTAGGGGATGCCGGCGCAGTCGAGCAAACCCTGTAGAGCACCGTTCTCGCCAACGCCCCCATGCAGGGCGTTCCATACGCGGTCGAAGCCGCCCTCTCGAAGCCGACCGACGAGCTCGCGACTGGGCACATCGAGCGCCTTGGCATCGACACCGCGGGTCAACAGGGCCTCGTGCACCGCCTTGCCGGTGATCAGGGAGATCTCGCGCTCGGAGGACTCGCCTCCGAGCAGCACCGCCACCTTGCCGAAGTGATCGCTGCTCTCCACTGCCCGTCGGCGGCTCATGCGGCGGCCTCCCCAACTATGCGCACCTCGGCGATCAGGGAGACCCCCGTTCGCTCGGCCACGGTGCGACGCACCTCCTCGATGAGCGCTTCGATGTCCGCCGCAAGGGCATCGCCCGTGTTGACGATAAAATTAGCGTGCTTGGTCGAAACCTCTGCGCCCCCAAGTCGCCGACCCTTCAGATCGCAAGCCTCGATAAGTCGCGCTGCATGATCCTCGGGCGGGTTGCGAAAAACGGAGCCACAGCTCGGTTGGCCCAGGGGCTGCGTTTCCTTACGCCGCGCGAGCAGCGATCGAATGTCTTCACTCTCGCTAGTGTCGGGGAAGGTAAGGTGAGCGGCCGTAAACCACTCCAGACCCATGTCGTGAGCGTGGAGGGTGACATGCCGATAAGCGATCTCGTACTCCGACGCCGCACGCCGACGCAGCACCCCTTGGCGGTCCACGGTCTCCACGGCGGTGACCACCTCCCAGGTCTCACCGCCCCAGGCGCCCGCATTCATAGCGAGGGCACCACCGAGGGTGCCGGGAATGCCGGCGAAGAAGGCGGCCGGCGCTAGGCGCGCTCGCGCTGCGTGGCGCGCGATTCGCGAGCACGCGATGCCGGCGCCTACGCGTAAGCTGCCATCGGTTTGCTCCTCAAAGGTGGTGAGCGCCGGGCGCGGCGAAATCACCACGCCACGCACACCACCATCGCGCACCAGCAAGTTGCTGCCGAACCCTACCCAGGTCACTGGAAGTGTGCTCGGCAGCTGCCCCAAAAGGGCGGCCAAGTCCGGCAGATCACGCGGTTGGAAGAGCCAGTCTGCCGGCCCCCCCACGCGCCAGCTCGTGTGGCGCGCCATCGGCTCATGCGGTAGCAGCTCGCCACGGATCCCCTTTGCCCAGGCGGGCAGCGATTCCGCGGGAGGCGTGCTTCGGGGCGCCATCATGCGTCCTCCCCACTGGCAAGTCGTTGGGCCAGATCCTCAGCCACGGCGCCCACCGTGCCCGCGCCGAGGGTCATGACCACGTCACCGTCTTTCACGACACCCAACAAGGTCGTTGCAAGGTCCTTCACGCGTTCGACGAACACCGGCTCCACGCGACCGCGCTGACGCACGGCACGCGCGATGGCACGACCGTCGGCGCCGGCGATCGGTGTCTCGCCTGCGGCGTAGACCTCAAGAACCAGCAGCACGTCGGTGGATGACAGTACTCGCGCAAAGTCATCCATTAGATCGCGCGTGCGCGTGTAGCGATGGGGCTGGAAACAAGCCACGAGGCGGCGTCCAGGGAATACCGAGCGCGCCGCCTGCAGGGTCGCCTCCACCTCCGTGGGGTGATGTCCATAGTCGTCGACCAATTCCACCCGCCCAGCCTGCGTGCGCACCTCGCCGCGCCGCTGGAAACGCCGACCGATGCCCGCGAAGCTGCCTAGGGCACGGCGAATCGCCTCGTCGTTACAACCCAACTCGCGTCCCACGGCGATTGCTGCCAGGGCGTTGCGCACGTTGTGCAGTCCCGGGAGGGCGACTTCGAAGGACGCATCGCCTGCGCCGCTGTGCGCTCGAAAGCGGCTCATCATGCCGTCGGCCTGTACGTCGCTGGCGCGCAGATCAGCTTCCTTATGGATCCCATAGGTGAGCATGGGTCGATTTAGATCGCCAAGCAACGCGCGCACACCGGGGTCATCGGCGCAAGCCACTACGAGGCCGTAGAAGGGTAAGTTGTGAGCGAAGTCGCGAAAGGCGCGGTGTACGCGCGACATGTCGCCACCGTAGGTATCGAGGTGGTCATTATCGATGTTGGTAATGACGCTGACCATCGGCTGCAACATGAGGAACGACCCGTCGCTCTCGTCCGCTTCCGCCACCAGATAGCGACCGCCGCCGAGGCGCGCGTGGGTCCCGGAGCTGTTCAGACGACCACCGATGACAAAGGTGGGGTCGAGCTCTCCCTCGGCGAGCACGCTGGCGATCAAGCTCGTGGTCGTGGTCTTGCCGTGAGTACCCGCGACGGCGATGCCGTGACGGAAACGCATGAGCTCGGCGAGCATCTCGGCCCGCGGCACCACGGGCACACGCGCCGCCTGCGCCGCCATCACCTCAACGTTCTCGGTGCTCACGGCGCTCGACACCACTACCACGTCCGCATCACGCACGTGCTGGGCCTGGTGCTCACCGATCTGTACGGTAGCCCCCAAGGCGCGCAAGCGCTGCGTATTGGCACTCTCGCGCAGGTCGCTGCCCTGCACCTGATACCCGAGGTTGAGCAGCACTTCGGCAATCCCACTCATACCGGCACCGCCGAGGCCCACAAAGTGAATGCGCTCGATGCGGCGCATGCGATCAGCGTTCATGCGGCCACCCCGCCCGACTCGGCGGCATCGAGGCAAGCCATCGCCAGCGCCCGCGTCGCGCCGCGGTAAGCCAGCGCGCGTGAGCGTTCAGCCATCTGCTCCAAGCGCGAGGAGTCTGCCAACAACTCCCCTAGGAGCTGGGCCAGAGAAGGCCCATCAACCGCATCGTCGCGCACCATGAGGGCAGCGCCCGCATCGACCATGGCGCGCCCATTGTGCGCCTGGTGATCGTCGACGGCGAAGGGGTACGGCACTAGGATCGCGGCAAGGCCAGTTGCCGTGACCTCAGCGATAGTCAGGGCGCCGGCGCGGCACAGGACCAGATCTGCCCAGGCGTAAGCCTGCGCCATGTCTTCGATGAAGGGTGTCACTTCGCCTTCGACGCCGTGCGCCGCATAAGCCGCTTGCGTTTGCTCCAGACCGCGCGGCCCGCTCTGATGGCGCACATCGGGGCGTTGCTCCGGCGCCAGCAGGCCGAGCGCAGCCGGAACCATCAGATTGAGCGTGCGAGCGCCCAGGCTGCCGCCGAGCACAAGCAGGCGCCGCGGCAAGGTGCGCCCGGCGAAACGCGCTGCGGGTGGCGCTAGCGCTTCGATATCCTCTCGCACCGGATTGCCCAGAAGTTGCGCGGCGTGGGCGGGTTTAAAGCTCCCCGGGAAGGCCTCGAAGGCCTTCGATGCCAAATGGGCCAGCAGGCGATTGCTCAAGCCGGCGATGGCGTTCTGCTCGTGCACCAGCAGGGGCACGCGGGATAGCCACGCTGCCATGCCCCCGGGCCCGGTCACGAACCCTCCCATGCCGAGCATCACGTGCGGACGCTGTCGGCGAACGGCGGACCACGCCTCTATCAAGGCGCGCACCAATCGCACGGGGGCGGTTAGCCAGGTGGTCAGTGACTTGCCGCGCAGTCCGCTGACGTTGACCCACTCCACAGGGAACCCGGCAGCGGGCACCACGCGAGCCTCGATCCCCGCCCGCGTCCCCAACCACACCACCTCGTGGCGGCGCTCGCGCAACCACTTGGCGACAGCGAGGGCCGGGTAGACGTGTCCACCCGTGCCGCCGGCCATGATCATCACGCGACGTCCGCTCGTGCTGCCGCCATCACGGTGGGTGAGGTCGGTCATGAGCGGCCACCGCCCTTCTTCGACGACACCTTGGTAAGGCTAGTCTCGTGGTGCACGCGCTGCAGGATGCCCAGAGCAATCATCGTCATGAGCAAGCTACTGCCGCCGTAGCTGAGCAGCGGCAAGGTCAGCCCCTTAGTCGGCAAGACGCCGAGGGTTACGCCCACGTTGATCACGCACTGCAGCCCAAGCCAGATGGTGATCCCGCTCGCCAACATGGCCTGGTAGTCGAGGTTCTTCTGCGCAGCGCGGCGTCCGATTTCCAACCCTCGAACGATCAGTGCGCCGTACAGGGTCAAGGTGACTGCCACCCCCGCCAAACCTAACTCCTCGGCAAGTACGGCGAAGACGAAGTCCGTGTGGGCCTCGGGCAGGTAGAACAGCTTCTGCACGCCGTTACCAAGGCCCACGCCGAACCACTCCCCGCGACCCACGGCGATCAGCGATTGTATTAGCTGAAAGTCGGAGTCGTAGGGATCATCCCATGGATTGAGGTAAGAGATGATGCGGCGCAGACGATAGGGCGAGGAGACAGCGAGCGCAGCCAGCACGCCGGTGGCCACCACGGCCACCACGGAGAAGTTGCGCAGGCAGACGCCGCTCACGAACAGCAGCCCGAGGCTGCTCGCCAACAGCACGCTGGCCGCCCCGAAGTCTGGCTCCATCAAGAGCAACGCGCAGGCCAGACACACGACGAGCAGAGGTCGAATGAAGGCCGCCATGTTGGCCTCTAGCGCGTCTCGATGGCGCACCGCATAGCCGGCGAGATACATCAACAAAGCCAGCCGGGCAGGCTCGGACACTTGCATGCGTGCGGGCCCAAAGTCGATCCAGCGTGAGCTGCCGTTTACCGATGTGCCGACGCCTTCGAGCAACACCGCCACGAGTAAACCGAGCGCCGCCAGCGCCAGCAGAAAGCCGAAGCGTTGCCACAGCTGTGTAGGCACGCGAAATGCGACGGCTGCCAGTGCCAAGCCCATCACCACGTAAGCAGACTGGCGCATCAGGAAGTAGGCGGGCCACCCGCGCTGCTCCTCTGAGAGTGCTACGGAGGCGCTCGCCACGATGGTAAGCCCGATCAACAGCAAGGCCGCGGTGGCGGCGAGCAGGGTCGGATCGAGCACCATCAGCTGTGACTGATGATGTTGCTGAGTGATGACGCGGCTCATTCGAGGGCCTCCACACAGCGGGTAAACACCTCACCGCGATGCTGGTAGTTGCGAAACATGTCCTGGCTGGCACACGCCGGCGACAGCAGTACGACATCGCCGACCTCGGCGAGCGAATCTGCCTTGCGCACCGCGTCCGCTAGGCCCTGCGCCTCGTGTACATCTACATCTTCCGCCAGCGCTGCGCTCAGGCGAGGGGCATCTTGGCCGATCACCACGACTGCCCGCGCGCGCGCTCGCAAGGCGATCGCCAAAGGCGCGAAGTCCGCCCCCTTGCCCAGGCCACCCGCGATCAGCACCAGCGGCGCATCCAGCCCCGCTACGGCAGCGATCGTGGCACCAGGGTTGGTCGCCTTTGAGTCGTCAATCCAACGCACGCCGGCGCGATCGCGCACGTGCTGCATACGATGGGGCAGTCCCGCGTAGCCGGCGAGCGCTTCTAGGGCACCGGCCGGTAGTTCTCCAAGCAACGCCTCAACACACGCCAGGGCTGCTAGGGCGTTGGCCAGGTTGTGGCGCCCCACCAGGCGCATGTCATCGACCTGCAGCAGGGGCGTACCACCACGCGCAAGCCACCGGCGACCGGCGCACTCGATAACGCCGAAGTCGGCCGTCGGCACATCGACACTAAAGGTCAGGCGGGTCAAGTCGGAGGGAGGCAACACGCCGCCGAGCTGGCCCGTATCGGCGTTGACTACCGCCACATCAGCCCCACGGAACACGCGCGCCTTCGCAGCCGCGTAGTCCGTGAAGCTCAGGTGCTGGTCAAGGTGATCCTCACTCACATTCAGCAACGCAGCGACTCGTGGCGTTAGGGAACGCGTTCGCTCGAGCTGAAAGCTGGACAGTTCCAGCACGACTGTTCGGCCTTCCGGTGCCTTTAACACCTCCAGCGCCGGCAGGCCGATGTTGCCAGCTGCCACGCTGCTGCGACCGCTGCCGCGAAGCATTTCGTCCACTAGCATCGTGGTGGTGCTCTTGCCGTTAGTGCCGGTGATCGCCACCAGCTCGCGCCTGCCCGCCGCTCGTGCGAACAGCTCGATGTCACCGACCACCTCTATGCCCCTGGCGATCGCGCCCTGCACGATGGACTCCGCGAGGGCAATTCCTGGCGAGACCACCAGCTGATCGACATCCTGCAGGTAACGTTGATCAAAGGCTCCAAGAACGACGGTCAGCTCGCCGGGCGCGCTCTCCCGTTCAAGGGCCTGCACCTGCGCCCGCCCAGGCGGCTCCCGACGACTGTCCATCGCCGTTACCTGCTGACCCGCCTCAAGCAGATGGCGCACGCAAGACACGCCGGTCACGCCTAGGCCTAGCACCAGGACGTGGGTGCGATCAGCTTGTGTACCAGGCGGCTGCACCATGCGCTCCTCTGCCACTCCCATCATCAGCGAATCTTCAAGCTCGCCAGACCCACCAACACCAGCACGACGTTGATGATCCAAAAGCGAACGATAACCTTCGGCTCTGCCCAACCCTTCAGCTCGAAGTGATGATGGATGGGCGCCATCCGGAAGATTCTCTTGCCCGTAAGTCGGAAGGAGCTCACCTGGAGGATCACGGAGACCGCCTCCATCACGAAAACCCCGCCCATAATCACCAAGATGAGCTCTTGGCGAACCATGACGGCCACCGCACCGAGCGCGGCCCCGATCGCCAACGCGCCGACGTCCCCCATGAAAACCTGCGCGGGGTATGTGTTGAACCACAGGAACCCAAGGCCCGCGCCGCTCAAGGCTGCGCAGAACACGAAGAGCTCGCCGACGCCGCGAACGAAGGGTATGCCGAGGTACTCAGAGAAGTTAAAGTTCCCGGTGACATAGGCGAATACGCCAAGGGCACCGGCCACCATCACGGCCGGCATGATGGCCAAGCCGTCGAGGCCGTCGGTGAGGTTTACCGCATTGCTGGTACCGACGATGACGAAGTACGCCAGCACGATGTACAGCCCGCCCAAGGGCAGATAGATATCCTTGAGATAGGGGATTAGCAGGGCGTGCTCGACGGCCGGCTCCTGCGCTGTGAAGAACAGCGCAAACGCCGCCACCAGCGCGAACACAGACTGCCACAGGTACTTCCAACGGGCCGCCAGACCGGCGCTATCTCGCAGTACCAGCTTGCGATAGTCATCGACGAATCCGATCACCCCGAAGGCCACCGTGACACCCACGACCACCCAGACGAAGCGGTTGCGCGGATCGGCCCACAGCAAGGTGGTGAGCAACGTTGCGACGAGGATCAAAGTGCCCCCCATCGTAGGCGTGCCCGCCTTGTCGAAATGCGTGCTGGGGCCACTCTCTCGAATCGGCTGGCCAATCTGGTGGAAAGATAAGCGACGGATCATCGCGGGCCCAACCAACAGGGAAACGGCGAGCGCAGTGATCGCCGCCAGGATCGCCCGCAGGGTGAGGTAGCTGAAGACGTTGAAGCCTGAGTACAGCTCTCGAAGTTGTTCGGTGAGCAACAGCAGCACTTACTCAACCCCTCGCTGTAGATGGGCCATCACCCCCCTCGCTACGCGCTCCATGGCCGCGCTGCGCGAACCCTTCACGAGCAAGGTAACGCCGGACTCGAGTTGCTCGATGATCGCAGCGAGAGCCTGCACGTGCTGCACAAAGTGATCCGCGCTGTCGAGCCCTGCGGCCCGAGCGCCTTCGACCAACGGCTGGGTCAGTTCCCCCACCGCAAAGATCCGCTCAACGCCTGCCGCCACTGCGTGCTCGCCTGCCTCATGGTGAGCTTGCGCAGCCCCTTCTCCGAGCTCGCCCATGCCGCCGACTGCCAACCACGTACGCCCAGGCAGGGTGGCCGCGTAGTCGATTGCTGCGGCGAGGGACGCGGGGTTGGCATTGTAGGAATCATCGATCACGCAAACATCGTTGGCGAAGGCGCGCAGCTGCTGGCGCCCCGCCTCGGGCACCACCGCCGCGAGGCCCGGGCCAAGCGCCTCAGCGGTCGACCCACATATCAGGGCCGCAGCGGCGGCGGCGGCCGCATTCATCGCGTTGTGGCGCCCTCCAAGCGGCAGTTCGATCTCGATCTGCCCGTGGGCACTCGCCAGCTGGAAGGCGCAGCCAGCGCCTTGCTCTAACTCACGATAGTCCACCACCCGCACATCCGCCTGGTCGCTGAAACCGAAGCTGACCACGCGGCGTTCGCGAATCACTCGCCGCCAGTACTCGCTCTGTTCATCGTCCACATTGAGCACGGCCCAGCCACGCTCTGAGAGCCCTTCATACAATGCGCCCTTCTCGCGCGCGACGCCGGCGACATCTCCAAGACCCTCCAGGTGCGCCGCCGCCGCATTGGTCACGATCGCCACGTCCGGGCGCACCAAACTGGCCAGATAGGCGATGTCGCCGCGGCGACTGCAGCCGACCTCGACCACCGCCTGCTGGTGCTCGGACGAGAGGCGAGCCAAGGTCAACGGCACGCCGACCTCGTTGTTGAAATTGCCGTCCGTTGCCATCACGTCGTAGTCCAGGCGAAGGATAGCCGCCAGCATGTTCTTGACCGTGGTCTTGCCATTACTGCCAGTGACCGCCACCAGGGGCGTCCCCAGCTTCTGGCGCCAAAAGCGGGTGAAGGTGCCGAGCGCCTGATAGGCGTCGCTCACGATCAGCTGGGGCACGCCAAGGTCGGTGATCGGCTGCTCCACGACCACCGCCGCAGCGCCACCGGCCACCGCGGCACCAACGAATTGGTGCCCATCGAAGCGCGGACCGCGTAGGGCGACGAAAAGCTGTCCGGCCTGCACTTTTCTCGTATCGGTCGACAAGCCCTGAAAGCGCGTGTCACCACCGTAGACTTCCGCCGCCATGGCGGCGGCAAACTCGCTAAGCGCGCCGTTGATCACCGGCGTCCCTCCCCCAGCGCAGCGAGGGCCTCGTCCGCATCGCTGAAACGACTGCGCTTGGTGCCACGGATCTGGTAATCCTCGTGCCCCTTTCCGGCCACGAGGACGACGTCGCCAGCCACCGCTACAGCGACGGCTTGGCGAATCGCTGCGCGCCGATCGTGCGCCACGATCACCTCGCTCGGGCGCTGCAACCCAGCCAGAATGTCGTCGACGATCTGAGCCGGGTCTTCCGTGCGCGGATTGTCATCGGTGACGAACACGCGATCTGCACCGCCCTCGGCTGCCTGCGCCATCAGCGGCCGCTTGCCGCGATCGCGATCACCACCGCAACCGAAGACACAGATCAGCTGCCCTCTTGTCGCCTCGCGTAAGGTGGCCAGAGACTCGCGCAAGGAGTCGGGCGTGTGCGCGTAGTCGACCACAACCAGGGGCTCACGAGCGCCACCGCCCACCTGCTGCATGCGGCCCGGCGGCGGCGGGCACCGCGCCAGGGCCGCCGCCGCCGCGTCGAAATCGACACCCCGATCTAACAGCACTGCTAGCACTTGTAGCGCGTTGTAGGCATTGAAGCGCCCGATCGCCGATAGGGTCAGCTCCGCACCCGCTAAGTGACCACCTAAACATATCCGCAGGCTTTGCGAGCTCTGCTCTACAGCGGCGATTTGCAGATGGCGCGCGGGCGGCGATTCTTCAGGTGGCGCCTGGGTACCAACGGTCCAAAGCACCTCGGCAAGAGCGTCGGCGCGGGCGGCGAAGCGGCGACCCACCTCATCATCCACATTGACCACCGCCAAACGCGGCCGATGCTCGACGAACAGACGCTCCTTGGCTGCAGCGTAAGCCTGCATGTCCGGGTGGTAGTCCAGATGATCGCGCGACAGGTTGGTAAAGATCGCGCCGTCGAAGCGCACGCCGTCCACCCGCCCCTGGTCCAACGCGTGCGAGGACACTTCCATGGCAACGCCGTCGAGATCTGCCGACTCCTCTCGAGCTGCGGCCAGGAACTGATGCACTGCCAAGACGTCCGGCGTGGTTAGCGCACCCGCCTCGAGCTGCGGCGGCCGCCCCGCCCCTAAGGTGCCGAGGAAGGCGGTCGGCATGGCGAGGTACTCAGCGGCGTTGGCGAGCCACCATGCGACCGTCGACTTACCGTTGGTGCCGGTCACGCCGACCACGCGTATCGCCGCCGAGGGCTGCGCGTAGAAGCGGTCGGCGATCTGCCCCAGCCGCGAGCGCAGCCCTGGAACACAGATCGCCGGCACGGCGCTCGACGCCGGCAGCGAGGCCCCATCGGGCTCAAAGGCCACTGCCGCTGCACCGTTCGCAAGCGCCTGTTCGAGGTAGTCGAGGCCATGCACGCCAGACACCCCGCGACACGCGAGAAACAACGCACCCTCGCGCACTTCACGACTGTCGAGGGCGACTGCACTAACATGAACATTCGCCTGCGGATCAACCGCGAGGGCCAGCAGATCACTCACTCGCGGTTGTGCGGCGGTCGCGGCGCAGGAACCGTTCACGGCACCACCTCCACGCGCTGCTCGCCTGGCGCGTCCGCCAGGGGAGCCGCTCGCGCCACCATCGTGGGATCGTCGAGGGGCACGGCTAGCAGTCGCATCGCATCCGACACGATCTCGGAGAATACCGGCGCTGCCACCTCACCACCGTAGTAGCGACCGGCACGAGGGTCGTCCACCATTACCACCACCGCCAGCTGCGGGGCAGAGACGGGGGCGATGCCGGCGAACACGGAGACGTAGCGATCGGTGGCGTAGCCGCCGCTAGCCGTCTTGCGCGCCGTGCCGGTCTTGCCGGCAATGCGGTAGCCAGGGACTGTCGCCCGGCGACCGGTTCCCGTAGGCTGAACCACCTCCTCCAGCATGCTGAGCAGCGCCTTCGCCGTGGCAGGCGACAACACCTGGCGCCCCTCTGGCGGCGCATCCTGGCGCAGCAGGCTGATGGGTGTCATCACACCCTGGTTGCCGATCACGGCGTAAGCGCGCGCCAGCTGCAAAGGCGTCACGGACAGACCGTAGCCGTAGCTTAGGGTGGCTTGCTCCAGATCGCGCCAGTTGCGGTGGTCTCGCAACAGGCCCGCGGACTCCCCCGGAAAGCCACTCATAGTCAGCTCTCCGAAACCCAGCCTGTTCAACACGCGCCAAAGCTCGTGCTTTTCCAACGATTGAGCGATGCGCACGATACCCACGTTGCTCGAGCGCACCAGCACGGTCGTAGCGGAGATCGGGCCGAGGTTACGACTGTCCTTGATCACCTTGCCGCCTACCTCGAGCTGTCCCGGCGATGTATCGACGATCGAGTCCGGACCCCATCGGCCACCCTCCAGGGCAGCCGCCATGATCATGGTCTTGTAGACCGAGCCCGGCTCGAAAATATCCGTGACCGCCCGATTGCGGAAGGAGGCGCCCGGGGACTTCTTGCGCGCGTTCGGGTTGTAGCTAGGCTGATTGACCATCGCGAGCACTTCGCCACTGGCCACGTCGAGGATGACCACGGAGCCTGAGGCTGCCCGGTGCTCTTGCACCGCCGCCTTGAGCGCGCGATAGGCAACGTACTGCAGGCGCAGATCTAGGCTCGTCACCAAGGTGCGTCCGGGCTGTGCCGGCCGAACGCTCTCCACATCCTCGACGCTTCGCCCATGGCTGTCGCGCAACACGCGCTTCTTACCCGGCGTGCCTGCCAACCAGTGATCGAAGGCAAGCTCGAGACCCTCCAGGCCCTCGTCGTCGAGGTTGGTAAACCCGAGTACGTGGCTAGTGACCTCGCCCGCCGGGTAGAAGCGTCGATACTCGCGCCGCGAATGCACCCCAGGGGCACCGATCCCCAACACCGCGGCCGCCTCGGATGGAGACTGGTGGCGTCGAACCCACAGGAACTGGCGCTGGGCGTTGCGCGAGACTTGGCGCAGGAGCCAGTCGGGGCTGGACTGGAGCTTCGCCGCAACCTCGACGATGGCCTCGGGGTGACCCTTGAGCGTGGAGGGGTCTACCCAAATCGAGTCCACCGGAGTGCTCATCGCGAGCAGCTCTCCGTTGCGGTCGGTGACAGCGCCACGATGGGCCGAGAGCGTCTCCGTGCGAACGTGGCGAACCTCACCCTGGTTAACCAGAAAGTCTCGATCCAACAGCTGCAGCTGCACGGCGCGACCAAGCAGTCCGACCAGCGCCGCAACGAATAAACCCATAAGCCAACGAACTCGAAGATTCGCTCGCTCGCGGCGCAATCTCTCCTGCTTCTTGCTAGTCTTCATCGTCGTCCACCCAGCGCATCTCGCCGGCCTCGGGCTCGCGCATCGACAGCTGCTCGCGCGCCAGACGCTCTACGCGCCAGTGGGCCGCAAGGGCACCGAGCTCCAGGCGCAGCTGGTTCCATTCGATGTTCAGCTCGTCACGATCACGTTTCAGTGCCTGCAGCTCCTGGAACTGCTGGCGCGCCTCGTGGCGCGCCCAAACCATAGAGAACGCAGAGGCGAGCACAGCCATCCAGGCGAGCGCCATCGCGACACGCCACCAGCGCCGGCCGGAGCCAGCCGTGACCAAGGTGGACACCGCAACGTCCTTTCCCTTGCCCTGCTCACCCACGGTGTTGACCCCGGCGTCGAGGCAGGCGTCGCGCACACCGCAGCACCGCGCTGCGCGAGCGCGGGTTCGCCGTCACTTCGGCCCCGTCGGCGCGGACCGCAGCCCCCAAGCGCGTTAGGCGCGGCTGCGCGTGCTCGGGCACGACCGGCAGGCGCGCTAGCTTTGGATCCACCCGAGAACGATCACGAATAAACTGCTTGACCATGCGATCCTCGAGGGAATGAAAGCTGATGACAGCCATCACTGCACCGTCGGCCAACAAGGCCTCGCATTGAGCGAGGGCGCAGCGCAGCTCATCGAGCTCCCCGTTGACCTGTATGCGCAGGGCCTGAAAGGCGCGCGTCGCCGGATGGCGCTTCGGATCCCTGCGCCCGAGCGTGGTCGAGATCAGCGCGGCGAGCTGAGCGGTGGTCTCGATCGGGGCCCGTTCGCGCGCCTCGCAAAGCACGCGAGCCAGACGTCGCGCCTGCGGCTCCTCGCCGTAGTCGCGCAGCACTCGCGCCAACCCTTGCTCGGTTACCTCGGCGAGCCACTGCGCCGCCGTGGCACCGGCGCTGGTGTCCATGCGCATATCCAGGGGACCGTCGTGCATGAAGCTGAACCCACGGGCGGCCTGGTCGAGCTGCGGCGAGGACACCCCCAAATCCATCAGCACTCCGTCCACCTGTGCGTAGCCCACATCGTTCACCACTTGCGTCATCTGGCTGAAGCTAGCGTGCACCAGCGTCAACCGCTCATCGTTCCCGTAGCGCTCCCTGCCTGCCGCGATCGCTTGCTCGTCGCGATCGATAGCAATCAACTTTCCCTTCGACGACAGGCGGGCCAGCAGTGCGCCAGCGTGCCCACCTCGCCCGAAGGTCCCATCCACGTACACCCCGTCGACGCCGGCCTCGGCGCTCAGCAACGCGGCACACGCCGGCTCGAGGAGCACCGGTTGATGAGCGCCGTAGGCGTCGGCCATCTCCGTCAGAAAGACAGCGTGCTGAGCTCGGCAGGCATCGCCGCCTGCTCGCGCTCCTCATCCAGCCAGCTCTCGCGCCGGTCGACCCACCGATCGGCGTCCCACAGCTCGAACTTGTTGCCCTGCCCGATCAGCATCACCGCCCGATCGAGACCCGCGAACTCGCGCAGCTCCGCCGGCAGGCGAATCCGACCGTGACCATCCAATTCCATCTCGGTCGCATGACCGATCATCAGGCGCTGCAGGCGCCGCGCCTGGCGGTCCAGGCTCGGCAGCGATGCGAGGCGCTGCTCGATCACCTCCCAGGTGGGCATCGGGTACATCAGGAGGCAATTGTCGCGGTCCACGGTGAGCACCAGCTGCCCCTCGCACTGCTCATGCAGGCGCTCGCGGTACTTCGACGGCACCGCGATCCGCCCCTTCGCATCGAGGGTCAGTCGGTTGGATCCCCTGAACAATGTGCCTCACGCTGGGGCATTCAGCCCACTTCAGCCCACAAATCTCCACGCGCGCACTATGTGGCCCACCCTGCGGGGTGTCAAGAAATGAGGAGAATTATCCCTGTCAGGACAGGGACTTATCGTTACTATCGGAGACTAATTCGGGAGGCAACGCAACACTAAATCAGTCAGTTGCACGCGGTAGCTTCTAAACCACATGAGCAGAGACCGTCCGACGAATGGCGACGACCGTTGCGCAAAGCGACGAGCGGCTGGTGGGGCGTTCCGGAAGTCACGTGGCCTTCGGCGCACGGCGCCTTGGTCCTCGGGGTAGGCGCGACGGCGTTCAGTGGCGGGCTCTGTGGAAGGAGGCACAACACCGCTGGCGAACCGAGACGCGCGTAAAGGCCACGTTCCTTGCGGAACGTCACACTAGGAGGGGGAGTCGGCCGATAAGCCGGGTTCTGTCGGGGACAGCCATTCATCTTGGGCTGGCGTCACCGCCAACCTCGAGCGACCTACCCGGGAGTCACGTGCGGGCCGCACGCCGCCGATTGCTCGGCACGCTCCCCTACATGGTCTTGCTCCGGGTGGGGTTTACCCTGCCACGCGTGTTACCACCCGCGCGGTGCGCTCTTACCGCACCATTTCACCCTTACCGCCAACCCTCGCGGGAGGCGGCGGTATCTTTTCTGTGGCACTTTCCGTGGGCTCGCGCCCCCCAGGCGTTACCTGGCACCCTGCCCTGTGGAGCCCGGACTTTCCTCCATTCGCCATAGCGAACAGCGACTGCCTGGCCGACTCCCGCGGGCGATTATGGCCCAACGGGCGGCGCTGCGCCGCGCTCACCCGCCCCGGTGGAGCTCCAAAGCGAGTCGGTAGAGGCGGTTGCGCGAGCCTCGGGTGATCTTGGCGGCTAACGCTGCAGACTGTTTGGGCGAGATGCCATCCTCTAGCAGCAAACTGAGCACCCGCCGTGCCTCGTGTCCGGCTTGTTCATCGCCTGCCTCAGGGGGCGCCCCGCCCACCACGAGCACGAACTCCCCCATGCGCCAGCGCTCGTCTTCCACGGCGTGGGCGTGCAACTGCGCCAAGGTGCCGTGGGCCACCGTCTCGTGCAGCTTGGTGAGCTCACGGGCGCAGGTCGCCTCCCGGTGCGTCCCCATCACAGCGCCCATATCTTCCAGGGTGGCTGCCACCCGTCGCGGTGACTCGTAGAAGATCATCGACCGCGGTTCCTCGGCCAGCGCCTCTAGGCGACGCCGACGAGCGACCTGCTTCGGCGGCAAGAAGCCCTCGAAGGCGAATCTGTCGCTGGGCAACCCGGCGACGCTGAGGGCGGCGATCGCCGCGCAGGGCCCGGGAACGGGCGAGACGGCGATGCCGGCCTCACGCGCCAAGCGCAAGAGACGATAGCCAGGGTCAGCGATCAGCGGCGTACCCGCGTCGCTCACCAGCGCACCGCGCTCGCCCTCGCGCAGGCGGGCGATCAGCTGCGGCGCCCGCTCGGCCTCGTTGTGCTCGTGCAGGGATAGCAGGGGCGTGGTGATGCCGAAACGTCGCAGCAGGCGTCCGCTGTGACGCGTGTCTTCAGCGGCCACGAAGTCTGCGGCCGCCAGGAGCTCGCGGGCGCGAGGCGCCGTGTCATCCAGATTTCCGATCGGCGTCGCGATGACGTGGAGCACACCGCGACCGCTTCTCTGCTCGGCCCCGAGATCGGTCATCCACTTACTGTCGCAGGCGCGCAGTGGTCTTGCCAAGGGCGTTGTGGAGACTCTGCGCAAGTCGCGTATCTAGCGCCGTTGTGGCGGAACGTCGGTTGCATGCGCCGCCCCCAGCCGTCACCCTCGCAGCCATGAGCAACACACGTCTCCTCGGCGCACTTGGCCCGACGCCGGCGACCGTCGCCGTGAGCCCCTGGCGAGTCATCGCCGCGGTGGCGGCCATCATCGCCTCGACCCTGTTGGCTGGCTGCCAGAGCACTGGCGGTGGCACCAACATCGCGCAGGCGCGCGAGCAAGCCCTTACCTTAGCTGCCAACGGGCAGCACGCGGCGGCGGCGCAGACACTAGAAGCGGCGATCACCGGTACTAGCGGGGAGTTGCGCGATGCGCTTCTACTAGATGCTGCAAGGGAGTGGATCTTCGCCGGCAACACCGCGCGTGCCGCCGGCCTCGCCGACCAACGTCAGAGCCCCCTCAGCGACGTCGGCGATCCGGCGACGCGACTAATCGGTGCCTCCCGGGCACTCACGCAACGCCAACCGTCGATCGCGCTCCAATGGCTGAGCGGGATCGCACGACCCTATCCCGAGGTGCTGACGCCGCTCATTCTCGAGCAAACAGGGCGCGCCCACTTCGTGGTCGGCGACCCGCGAGCGGCGGTCAGGGCGCTTGCCGAACGCGAACTCTGGTTGAGTTCGGACACGCAAGTCCTCGACAACCACCGCCTCCTGTGGCGCTCCTTAGTGGAGGGCGAGTTCACCCTCCCTAGCTCTGATAGCGGTGACCCTGTAGTCGACGGCTGGCTAGGCCTCGCTCGCCTGGCGCAGAGGCTTGACACGAGCCCCGGCCGCCTGCGTGGAGACATCATCGAGTGGCGCGCGCGGTACCCGGGGCATCCTGCCAATGCGCAGGTAGTACCGTCGCTGCTCGCGCAGTACCGCTCGGCCACCCAGTTCCCAGAACGGGTCGCCCTGCTCCTGCCCCTGTCCGGCAACCTCGCCCGCCCAGCGCAAGCGATTCGAGACGGTTTCATCGGTGCCGTACTGGAGGGAGGCCATGAGTCTCGAGCAATCCAGGTATCCGTGTACGACACGGCTGCCGCTGGCGCAGTGGAAGCTTACTCGCGCGCGCTCGCAGAGGGCGCTGAGTTAGTGGTAGGCCCCCTGCGCAAGGACGAGGTTCTCGCCCTCAGCCAAGTCCAACGCCGCGTCCCGACGATCACCCTCAACGACCCAGGCGAGCTCACAATGCTGCCGGGGAGCGACTTCTACCGCTACGCCCTAGCGCCCGAAGATGAAGCGCGCCAGGCGGCGCTGCGCGCGACGCGCGAGGGCCACCTGAATCTCATCGCATTAATCCCCAACAGCAACTGGGGCGAGCGCCTGCTGGCTAGCGTACGCGATGCCCTGACGGTCAACGCCCTGGCGGTGGCGGCACCGGAGCCAGCGGCGCCCGATCGGTTGCCGGACGCCGCGCAGGATACGGTTACCGCGAGCGGCTTCGTCCCTGGCGCACCGGCCCTTGTCGACTACGGCTACTACGCAAATTCGGCGGTGGATTTCTCCGCCCCCATTCGCCGCGCCCTGCGGCTCGACAGCAGCGAACGTAGGTACGACGACCTAAGGAGAATCCTCGGTGAGCGAGTGGAGTTCGAGCCTCGGCGGCGCGACGATGTCGACGCGCTCTTCGTCGCAGCCTCCGCTGCCAAAGCAAAGCTCATTCGCCCCCAGCTCCGCTTTCACTACGCTGCCGACCTGCCCTTGTACATGACCTCCGCGGCACTAGATCCTGACCCCGAGGCGAACCAAGAACTCAATGAGGTGTACTTTGCCGACATCCCCTGGCTGGCCACGGCCAGGCACGCGAATGATCCGCGCTGGGATGCGCTAGAGCGCTACGCGCCGGACGGGGTGAGCCGTGCTCGTCTCTACGCTTTCGGCGTGGATGCGTTCGGTCTGATCCCGGCCATTTGGAGTGGGGTGGTCGGCAACGAGGTCTTGCTGGAAGGCTTGACCGGCAACCTGCGCGCAGATCCGCAAGGGCGCATCGCCCGTGAGCTGGCCATCTTGCAGTTACGCGATGATGAGCTGGTCGAGGTGGTCGCACCCGCAGGGCTAGGATATACACCCCTCTCGGCGCTCTCCGAGCGCCGCTAGCCACTCGGCCCGATGAGCAAAGGCTCGAGCACCTCCCCCGAGGTGGGGGCGCTGAGCGAAGCGTGGGCGGAACGCTACCTCATCACCCACGGGTTGCAGCCCATAGACCGAAACTACCGCTGGCGCGGCGGCGAGATCGATCTGATCATGCGCGAGGGGCAGGACACATTGGTGTTCGTGGAAGTGCGGTACCGGGCAAGATCGCTGATCACCGCGCCCGAAGAAACAGTGAATGCGACCAAGCGTCGCAAGGTCGTGACCACCGCCCGGCACTATCTCGCCAAACACCCGCAGCTCCATTTCGAGAATGCACGGTTCGATGTGATCGGCCTGTCGGGGGCACTGGACGAGCCCCAGGCGCGTTGGGTGCGAGACGCGTTTCGCGCCGACGCGTGGTGAAGGCGACTACTTCACGACCTTCAGATGGCTGCCGCGACGTTCACCTCGGCCCGGATCGGTGCCGTCCGGGGGGTCATCCTCAGGCAGGGGACCGGACTCGTTGGCAAGGTCGGGTTCTGCGCTGAAAACCATGCCCTGCTCGGTCTCACGAGCATAGATTCCGAGCACGGCGGCTACCGGGATGGAGACCTGACGGGGCGTCCCCGAGAATCGAGCCGAGAACTCCACCCGGTCGTTCCCCAGGTACAGGCCTTCGGTGGCGCTATCCGAGACGTTGAGGATGATGCGACCGTCACGAACGAAGCCGTCGGGCACCTGCACGCCTGCGAGCCGAGCATCGACCACGATGTGAGGCGTGAGGCCGTTATCGAGCATCCACTCGCGCATGGCACGCAAGAGGTAGGGGCGTCGGGAGGTTAGAGCTCCTTCCGACGACCCAGTCACATCCGCATTTCCTGCTCGTGCTCAGACAGGGAGCGACGGAAGGACGGGCGGGCGAAAACACGCTCCGCGTACTTCTCGATAATCTCGGCAGCGTCATCCGGCAGCTCCACCTCGTAGTGGCTCAAGCGCCAGAGAATGGGAGCGATGCTACAGTCGACGAGGGAGAATTCCTCGCTAAGGAAAAACGGCCGTGCGCCGAAGACCTCCGCGCTCGAGACTAAACTCTCGCGCAGCATCTTGCGGGCAGCGGTGCTGCCCTTCTTGTCGCTCGCGTTCTCGATCTCATCGACCAGGCTGTACCAGTCGCGCTCGATACGAAACAGGGCCAGACGAAACTGCGCTCGGGCAACGGGATCTACCGGCATCAGCGGTGGATGCGGAAAGCGCTCGTCCAGGTAGTCGACAATCACTCGTGCGTCGTAGAGGACGAGATCGC
Organism: Pseudomonadota bacterium; assembly: GCA_039193195.1. Classification (NCBI taxonomy): domain Bacteria; kingdom Pseudomonadati; phylum Pseudomonadota; species Pseudomonadota bacterium. The sequence continues at coordinate 241,854 of JBCCWS010000001.1, read as the reverse complement.
GATCTACCAAGGTCGGTACGCTGTTGTACGGGTTTAGATCGATCAGATCTTCCGGCAGATCCGGGCCCACCACGTCGACGATTTCGACGTTGATATTCTTCTCCTGCAGTACCAATCGCGCGCGATGGCTTTGCGGGTCCGTGGGCCGCGAGAAGAGTGTCATCATAAGCTGAAGTTCCCGGCGCGTCGGGGAGCTGCCCCGACGCGCTTGAGTGAGGCGACCTTCCTGATCGCCTTTACGTGATGTCTTTCCAATACTCCTTCTTCAGTGCCAGGGCAAGCACGAAGAAGAAGGCCAAAAAGGCCATGACGCCGATACCGATTCCGCCACGCTTTAGGCGGGCGGGCTCCGCCACGTAGGTGAGGAAGTTAGTGATGTCGTTCGAGGCTTCCGCATACTCCTTGGGCGTCATCGAGCCCTCGGTGATCTGCTCGAAGTGATCGAACACCTCCCGTACGTTCCCCTTGGCGTCCGTTTCCTCACGGAAGTGGGCGCGCTGGAATCCCTGAAGCTCCCACAGCACGTGCGGCATCGCCGACCCAGGCAGCAGCAGGTTGTTCACCCCCCACGGCCGAGACTCGTCAATGTAGAACGTCATGAGATAGCCGTAAATATAATCCGAACCCTTGGAACGCGCGATCAGGCTCAGATTCGGCGGCGCAACACCAAACCAGTCCTTGGACTGGTCCGCCGGCATGCTCACCTTGACCTCGTCGAAGGGCTTATCAGTGGTGAACATGATGTCCTGCAGCTGCTCTTGGCTCATCTTCAGATCATCGGCGATGGTCTGGTAGCGAGCGTATTCCAGCGAGTGGCAGCCGAGGCAGTAGTTGGCGAAGTACTTCGCGCCGCGCTGCAGGGAGGGCACATCGCCCAGGTCCACATGAGACTTCAGGCTGATGGCCGGGCCCTCGGACGCGGCAGCGCCGCCGCCGATGAGCAGCGCGGCGAAGGCGAGCGAAGCGACCGTAGGGCGGAACACGTCAGTGCGCATGATAGGTCACCCGCTCCGGTACCGGCTTCGTCTCATCGCGCGCGGAGAACCACGGCATCAGGATGAAGAAACCGAAGTAGATCACCGAGAACAGACGCGCTAGCAGCGTGTACGTGGGGGTCGGCGGCTTCAGGCCGAGATACCCCAGGCCGATGAATGCGACCACGAATGCGGCGATAGCGGCCTTGCCGAGCGTGCCCTTGTAGCGGATGGAGCGCACCGGGCTACGATCGAGCCAGGGCAGCAGAAACAGCATGAACACAGCCGCCCCCATCGCCACCACGCCCAGGAACTTATCTGGCACGGCCCGCAGGATCGAGTAGAAGGGGGTGAAATACCACACCGGCGCGATGTGTTCCGGCGTCTTCAGCGGGTTTGCAGGTTCGAAGTTGGCATGCTCGAGGAACAGGCCGTTCGCCTCCGGTGCGAAGAACACCACGGCAGCAAAGATCGCGGCGAACACGGTAAGCCCCACCAGATCCTTTACCGTGTAGTAAGGGTGGAAGGGGATGCCATCGAGGGGCTTGCCGCTCTCATCCTTGTGCTTCTTGATGTCAACGCCATCGGGGTTGTTCGACCCCACCTCGTGCAGAGCGATGATGTGCAGGTACACCAAGCCCACGAGCGCCAGGGGAATGGCGATGACGTGCAGTGAGAAGAAACGGTTCAAGGTGGCATCGGAGATGTAGTAGTCCCCTCGCAACCATTCCGCGAGCGCCTCACCGATGAACGGGATGGCGCCGAACAGCGAGACGATCACCTGCGCACCCCAGTAGGACATCTGACCCCAGGGCAGGAGATAGCCCATGAAGGCCTCGGCCATGAGGGCGAGGTAGATCAGCATGCCGAGCAGCCAGATCAGTTCGCGCGGCTTGCGGTAGGAGCCGTAGATCATGCCGCGGAACATGTGCAAGTACACGACAATGAAGAACGCCGAGGCGCCGGTGCTATGCAGGTAGCGGATAAACCAGCCGCCCGGCACGTCGCGCATGATGTACTCGACCGATGCGAAAGCGGAAGCGGCATCGGGCTTGTAGTTCATGGTCAGGAAGATACCGCTGACCAGCTGGATGACAAGCACTACTAGGGCGAGCGATCCGAAGTAGTACCAGAAGTTGAAATTCTTCGGCGCGTAGTACTCGGACAGGTGGTTGCGCCACACACTCGTGATGGGGATACGGGCATCGATCCAGCCGATGGCAGCGCCGAGGGGACCGCTACCGTTCGAGCCAGAGGCGGTGGGCTGTTGAGCGCTCATGCGGCGGCCTCCTGGTCTTCACCGATCGTCAGAACCGAGTCGCTCTCAAAGCGGTACGGCGGCACGGCCAGGTTGTCCTGAGCTGGCACACCGGCGTAAACGCGTCCGGAGAGATCGAACTTCGAGCCGTGGCAGGGGCAGAAGAAGCCGCCCGGCCAGTCGGAGCCAAGGTCTGCGGGTGCTACCTCAGGGCGGAACAGGGGGGCGCAGCCGAGGTGCGTGCACACGCCGACGAGCACCAGTATCTCCGGCTTGATGGAGCGGTACTTGTTGGCGGCGTACTCGGGCTGCTGAGGCTTGATCGACTCCGGATCCTTCAAGCGTGACTCGACCTGGTCCAAGGACTCGAGCAGCGCCGCGGGGCGCTTGACCACGTACACGGGCTTGCCCCGCCACTCGATCGTCAGCATCTCGCCTTCTTCGAGACGAGCGATATCGACCTCCACCGGTGCACCCAGACCCTGGGCACGGGTACTAGGATTGAATGAGGCGATGAAGGGCACTGCGACTGCGGCCGCGCCCGCACCTCCTGCCACGGTCGTTGCCAGAGTCAAAAACTGGCGACGATCGAGGTTCAGGCCTCCGTTACTCATGATTGATTCACTCCCGCACTGTCCCGCTAGACGCTAGGAACAAGTGATCATGTTGGCCGTCGGGTGGGTACCGCGGTGGCGGTGTCGACCATCCCGGACTACAAGATCGCGAGCCGAAGAACGCCGGGCCCTCGTTCACGATCGACGCAGCGCCTTGCCTTCTGAGCTCGCATCGACGCGAGCCAAAGAAAGTCCGTGGTTGGGACCGCCTGTCCCGGTGCTGAGCGGCGGGATTATACACACTGCTCACACCGTTGGGTGCGGCCCAGACGGCGATTCCGGAGCTGGCTCACGCTTATCGAGGTGCCTACCATCAGGAGGACCCAGAGTCGCGATTACCAGCGCTGATGGAATCGCTCGCGCTGCGGTGCCGATTTCGGCGAATAGGGCCGTTTGGAGTCAACCAAGTGGCGGATTTCTATGGCGTCGAAACTTGAGACTTCGATGACAGGATCAACCGGACCGGGCTGCAGTAGACTTGGATCCCATGACCGACCCCGATCGCCGTCGACGTTGGGCCAGCATGCTCGCCTTCATCCCCCAGTCGGTGGTGGCTGGGCTAGCGGCAGCTTTTGTCATCGTCGCCATGCGACCGGATTTGCTAGCACCCACCGGCTCCCAAATCTACGCCGCCCCGGCACCCGCCTCCTACGCGGACGCGGTCGAGCGTTCCGCCCCTGCGGTGGTCAACGTGTACACGGGCATTGGTGATCCGGAGTCGACGACCGCCTTCGACGTAGCGGTCACGCCTAGTTCGAGCAGCCTAGGGTCGGGCGTGATCGTGAGTGACGAGGGCCACGTGCTTACTAACGAGCACCTGGTGCGCGGCAACGCGTCCGTGAAAGTGGCACTTACCGACGGTCGAGTGACTATCGCCACGGTGCTTGGCACTGACCCTGACACGGATCTCGCGCTGCTGCGGATCGACCTACGTCCAGTGCCGGTGATCAGCCTCGGCCGCTCCTCAAGGCTGCGAACTGGCGATGTGGTGCTGGCCATCGGAAATCCCTTCGGCATCGGCCAGACAGTGACTCAGGGCATCGTGAGCGCGACCGGGCGCAGCCAGCTGGGGCTCAGCCTGTTCGAGAACTTCGTGCAGACCGACGCACCGATCAACCCCGGCAACTCTGGCGGCGCCTTAGTCAACGTGGCGGGCGATCTCGTCGGCGTCAACACCGCCATGTTCACCGCCGGCACAGGGTTCGATTCGGAAGGCATTGGCTTCGCCATCCCGATCGATCTCGCCCGCGGGGTGATGCGCGAGCTGCTCGAGCACGGGCGGGTGATTCGCGGCTGGCTCGGCGTCCACGTCTCGCCTATCCAACCCGGGCAGGAGCAAGAGCTGGGGCTCGACGTGGGACAGGAGGGCATCTACCTATCGAGCGTGATGCCTCATGGGCCCGCCTCGCGCGCCGGCTTGCGCGCGGGAGACGTGGTGCTCGCAATGGACGATCGCCCGGTCCTCACGCCGCGCGAAGCCCTCGGCCACGTGGCACGGCTCACGCCGGGCAGTCTCGTCCGCGTCCAGGTGGAGCGCCAGGGCGTGGCGCTAGAAGTGCAGGCCCGCGTAAAGGAACGCCCCCGAGGCAGCTAGTGCGCTCGCCGCCGTGAGGCGCCAGCCTCAACTGACGCGACGAATACGGGCCCCCAGCTGACCGAGCTTCTCCTCGATGCACTCATAGCCGCGATCGATGTGGTAGATGCGATCCACCACGGTCTCCCCCTGCGCCACCAACCCGGCGAGCACCAGGCTCGCCGACGCGCGCAGATCGGTAGCCATGACCGGAGCCGCTGCGAGCTGCTCAACGCCTTCGATCACTGCGGTGTTGCCCCGTAGATCGATTCGAGCACCCATGCGCTGCAGCTCTAGGGCGTGCATGAAGCGATTCTCAAACACCGTCTCCTCCACCGTGGCGACCCCATCGGCGACACAGTTCAACGCCATGAACTGGGCCTGCATGTCCGTGGGGAAGCCGGGGTAGGGCGAGGTCCGGATGCTCACCGGTTGGGGCCGGCGTCCGCCCATGTCGACGTCGATCCAATCCTCACCGCACGCCACCTCGGCGCCTGCCTCGCGCAGCTTTTCCAACACCGCATCGAGGTCCTCCGGTCGTGAACGGAGCATGCGTGCGCGGCCGCCAGTGATCGCCGCTGCGAGCAGGTAGGTGCCACACTCGATGCGGTCGGCGGGCACATCGAAGGCGCCAGCCGCGGGCTGGCGCAAACGGTCGACCCCGCGGATCACTAGACGAGCCGACCCGGCGCCCTCGATCTCGGCACCTAAGGAACTTAGAAACTCCGCCAGGGCCGTGACTTCCGGTTCGCGCGCGGCGTTCTCTAGCACGGTTTCGCCCTTGGCGAAGACGGCGGCCATCATTAGGTTCTCGGTGCCGGTCACGGTGACCGTGTCGAAGACTATGGTGTTGCCCAGCAGCCCCTTCGGCGCCCGCGCACGAATGTAGCCCCCCTCCACGGTGACCTCAGCGCCCAGGCGCCGTAGGCCCGATACGTGTAGATCCACAGGCCGAGCGCCGATGGCACAGCCGCCGGGCAAGGACACGTCTGCTCGACCGAAGCGGGCTAGCAAGGGGCCGAGGACAAGAATGGACGCTCGCATCGTGCGCACGAGCTCATAGGGCGCCTCGACGCTGGCCACGGCGCTCGCATCAACCTCCACCAACATGCGCTCGTCCACCGTGACCTGGCAGCCTAGACGGCACAGCACCGCCACCGTGGTAGTCACGTCGCGTAGGTGAGGCACGTTGCCGAGGACCACAGCGGAGTCCACCAAGAGGGTCGCCGCCAAGATCGGCAGCGCTGCGTTCTTCGAACCGGAGACGCGCACCTCGCCGTCGAGCCGCACTCCTCCCGCGATGCTGAGCTTATCCAACGCCAGTGCTCCGCCTGGTGCTGCCGCGTTTCCTCATCCGTGCCACCTCAGGCATCCCCTTGCTGCTGCTCCAACTCCTCACGGGTAAGGGTCTTCAGGGAGAGGGCATGGATTTCCCTCCCCATGCGCTCGCCCAAGGTGCCGTAGACGATCTTGTGCCGCTGGAGGGTGCGCTTTCCGGCGAACGCATCGGCGACCACGAGGGCCTCAAAGTGCGCGCCATCATCGCCCTGCACGATCACCTCTTCGGCCTCCATGCCAGTCTCGATAAGTCTTTTAATTTCATCCTTATGCACGGTCTTTCCTCGGCAGGTGGAGCGGTGCCGGAAGCGGCGTTCCGCGTTTCTCCGTGGGAATGCTAGCATTGCGCGCTTGCCAGGCTGGCGCCGCGCAGGGGCGCGCCGCGCACTTCATTCGCAACGAGAGCACCGTTTGCAAGCCATCCTGATCTACTTCGCGGCCGTGATCACAGGGTTCGTCACCCTGATCTGGGGGGCGGACCGCTTCGTGCTCGGCGCCGCCGCCTTCGCTCGCAATCTGGGCGTGTCCACCATGCTGATCGGGCTGACGATCGTGGGCTTCGGCACGTCTGCCCCCGAGGTGCTGGTTGGGGCCATGGCATCACTGCAGGGCAATGCCGGCCTCGCCGTCGGCAACGCGATCGGCTCGAACATCGCCAACATCGCCCTCGTGCTCGGCGCTACGGCGCTGGTAGCGCCGCTCGCGGTATCTTCGCAGACCGTGCGCCAAGAAATCCCGATCCTGCTCCTAATCACCCTGGCGACCCTCGGCCTGCTGCTAAACGGCGAGCTGAGTCGACTGGACGGGGCGATCATGCTGACCGGCCTCGCCGCTCTCCTCGGGTGGATGGTGCACCTAGGCCTGTCGCACACGCCTGAAGACAACCTGCTCGCCGACTACGACGCCGAAATCCGCAGCGACCTCTCCCTGAACGCCTCCATGGCCTGGACCGCTGTCGGCCTGCTGGTGCTGCTGACCGGGGCCCAGGCACTGGTGTGGGGCGGCAGCGGACTCGCGGAAGCGATCGGCGTCAGCGACACGGTGATCGGCGTCACCGTGGTGGCGATCGGCACTAGCCTGCCGGAGCTGGCCGTCAGCGTGGCCGGAGCCCGCAAGCGCGAGCACGACCTCGTGCTTGGGAACATCATGGGCTCCAACATGTTCAACCTGCTAGCGGTGCTCGGTATCGCCAGCGCGATCGGTCCGATCGACCTCGACCCCACGATACTCGCCTTCCATTTCCCGTCGATGGTAGTACTCACCTTAGCGTTGTTTGCCATGTCCTACGATCTGCGCGGAGGCCCGGGGCGTATCAACCGAATCGAGGGCGCCATGTTGCTAACGGCGTTCGCTAGCTACCACTACATGGTTTACCGCTCAGCGCTCTAGCCATGAACGCCTCGAACGAACCTCAGGACGAGCAAATCCTTCAGCTGGCACGCCAGGTGCTGAAGATCGAGGCCGATGCGGTCTGTTCGTTGATCCAGGGAGTCGGCGCCCAATTCGTTTGCGCCTGCCGCCTTTGCCTTGCCTGTAAGGGACGGCTGATCGTGATCGGCATGGGCAAATCCGGCCACATCGCGCGCAAGATCGCCGCCACCTTAGCCAGTACGGGGAGTCCGGCCTTCTTCGTGCACCCGGCCGAAGCGCAGCACGGCGACCTCGGTATGGTGACGCCCGATGACGTTGTCATCATGTTGTCCAACTCCGGCGAGACTGGCGAGATTCTGGGGCTGCTTCCCCTGTTCAAACGCATGGGCGTGCCCACGATCGTGATGACGGGCAAGCCCGCCAGCACCCTCGCCAAGCACAGCGACGCTGTGCTCGATGTGAGCGTGGCGGAGGAAGCGTGCCCCCTCAACCTCGCCCCGACCGCAAGCACCACGGCTACCCTCGCGATGGGTGATGCCCTCGCGGTTACGCTGCTCGAAGCGCGTGGATTTACCAGCGAAGACTTCGCTCGCACCCATCCTGCGGGCACGCTCGGGCGGCGGCTGCTGCTGCGCGTAGGGGATATCATGCACACGGGGCAAGCGATCCCGCGCGTGCGCACGGGCACGGCGCTAGGCGATGCCCTGCTGGTCATGACCGAGAAGGGCCTCGGCATGACCACGGTGCTTGACGCTCAGGAAGCGCTGCTAGGGGTGTTCACCGACGGTGACCTCCGCCGCGCCTTGGACAAGCGCGTGGACCCCCACGCCACTGCGATCGATGAAGTCATGACCACAGCCCCCAAGCACGTCATCGAGGACATGCTCGCCAGCGAAGCGGTGTTGCTGATGCAACGCCACCGGATCACCGCGCTGCTGGTGAACGATGGCGCGGGTCAACTGGTCGGAGTAGTGAGTATTCACGATCTGATGCGTGCGGGAGTCGTCTGAGCCTATGCAGATTCCAGAACCACTGCGCGCACAGATGCGCACCGTCGCCGCGGTGGTGTTCGATGTCGATGGCGTATTCACCGACGGCGGCCTCTACCTAAGTGACGATGGTCGCGAATCCAAACGCTTCGATGCAAAGGACGGCCTTGGCGTGCAGCGCCTGCTCCAGGGCGGTGTACGCGTGGCGATCATCTCCGGGCGATCCTCGCCGGCAGTCGCTTCACGAATGGGCGCGCTCGGCGTGGAGCCGATCCACCTCGGCGTCGGGGACAAGGGGCCGGTCTTTACCGACGTAGCCAATGCCCTTGGTTTGCCCGAAGCCGCCTGCGCGGCGGTGGGTGATGACCTACCTGACCTCGATATGTTCGCGCGCGCGGGCCTTGCGATCGCCGTGGCCGACGCGGTGGAGGAGGTCCGCGCAGCGGCCCACTGGGTGACCGCGAAGGGCGGCGGACGCGGCGCCGTACGCGAAGTGGCCGACGCGGTGCTTTCGGCACGCGCGGTCGACTGAGCTCACCTGCTATGACGATTCGACAGACCCTCATCATCGCCACCCTCGCTCTCTTGGCGCTGGCCAGTCACTTCGTCCTGCGCCAGCCCGATCAGCGGGCACAGCCGAATGCACCTAAGGAGGCTGGCTACTATGTGGTAGACGGCACCCTGCGCGGCCTCGCCGATAATGGCGATGCCCTTTTCGAGATCAGCGCCCAGCGCGCGGAGCAGGAACCTGCACTATCGCGTGTCTCCCTCGAAGGGGTCGACGTCACCTACGCGGACGTGCAGGAGGTACCCTGGCGATTGCGTGCAAATCGCGGTCACATCAGCGCTGACTGGAAGTTCCTCGAGCTCAGCGGCGAGGTGCGTATCGAGGGCACGGACCGCGACGGTGCACCGCTCGCCCTCTACACGGACAGTCTCACGGTGATGGTGAACGAGCGACAGGCGATCACCCGATCAGACGTGCGGGTAGTGAGCACACGAGGCGTTATCACCGCGCGTGGGATGACCGCCGATCTCGCCGCCCAGTGGTTCGAGTTAGAAACGGATGTACGTGGCCGCTTTGTGGCGGCCGTCGATTCAGGAGACCTGCCTTGACCCCGTCGCGAGTCTGGCCGCGAGCCAACCGCCGTGCGCGCTTCGCCGCTGCTCATTTCTTCTCCATCATGGCGCTCACAGCGGCGTCCTGGGTTGCCGTGGTACACGCGCAAGAATCCGCCATCGATGCGCAGCAAGGCCCCCTCAAAGAGGAGCAGACGAGCGCATCAGACACGCAAGCAGAGCCCGCCATTCTGGTGGATGCGGCCGATGCGCGCATCGACCGACGCACCGACGAGCTGATCTTCACTGACATCATCATCACCCAGGACACGCTTAGCGTGCGCGCTAGCCGCGCCGTCGGCACGGGCCTTAGCTTCGAGAGCAGCGATTGGTCCTTCTCCGGTGATGTCCAACTGACTAGCGACGGCGCCCTGATCGAGGCCAAAGAGGCCGTTCTCACCTTCCGCGACAACAAGCTACAGACCGCCGAACTGACCGGAGGCCCCGTGACCTTTCGCCGCGAGAGCGCCAAGGTGGCTGGACGCTTCGCCAGAGGCCGAGCGCAGCGCGTCGACTACGACTTAGGGAACGAATCTGTTCGCCTCACCGGCGACGCATGGCTGTGCGAGGACGGCAACGAGATCACCAGCGAGGTGATCGTCTACGACATCGAGGCAGAGCAAGTGCTGGCCGATGGCGGGCGGGGCGAGGACGGTCGCGTCAAAATCCTGATCACCCCTGGTTCCAGCGCGACAGACACGCCAGACTGCAGCGCGGAGGGTGCTGGCACCTCATGAGCAGCCTAGTAGCAACAGACCTGCACAAGCGCTATCGATCCCGTCAGGTGGTGAAGGGGGTTAGCCTGGAGGTCAGCAGCGGCGAGGTGGTCGGCCTGCTTGGCCCAAACGGTGCCGGCAAAACTACTGCCTTCTACATGATGGTGGGACTGGTCGCCTGCGACGCCGGGCGCATCGTGATCGACGAGCAGGACGTAACGCGCCTGCCGATTCACCGACGCGCTCAGCTCGGCCTCGGCTACCTGCCGCAGGAGGCCTCCGTCTTCCGTCGCCTGAGCGTGGAGGACAACATCATGGCCGCCCTCGAGCTCCGGGCGGAGTTGAGTCTTGAGGCCCGTCGCGAAACTCTGGAGAGCTTGCTCGAGGAATTGCACATCTCGCATATCCGCACCGGTCTCGGCGTCTCCCTTTCCGGTGGCGAACGGCGCCGGGTTGAGATCGCGCGCGCCCTGGCGGCGAATCCGCGCTTCGTCCTCCTCGATGAGCCCTTCGCCGGCGTCGACCCAATCTCCGTGCTGGATATTCAACGCATAATTCAACAACTTACCGATCGTGAGATCGGCGTTCTGATCACTGATCACAATGTGAGGGAAACACTGGGCATCTGTCAGCGGGCCTATATACTCAATGCTGGCACGGTTATCGCATCCGGCACGCCCGAGACGGTGCTCGACAACCGAGAAGTGCGTCAGGTTTACCTCGGCGACGACTTCCGGCTGTAGGGCCAGATCCGCGGGGCGCGCGCCGCGCCATCGCCACGTGTTCTCGCCACCGCAGGTCCCTCCCGTTTCCGCATGCTGAAGCCCTCGATTTCTCTCCGCATTGGTCAGCAGCTGACCATGACGCCGCAGTTGCAGCAGGCCATTCGCCTCCTGCAGCTACCGGTGGCCGAACTGCAGTCACAGTTGCAGGAGGCGCTAGAGAGCAACCTGATGCTGGAACAGGTGGAAGAGCACGCCACCGGGGCGACGAGCAGCGCTGAGAACGGCAGTGACAGCAGCGCCGAGGAGACCCCACGCGAGGCCGATACGAGCGCCGCGTCCGGTGATGAACCGGTGGTAGTGAACGAGGCGCCGGACGATGAGAACTGGATGGAGCCGGCCTTCACGGGCACTCCTGGGGAAGGCAGCGGGCAGAGTTGGCAGGACGATGGGCGCTCGATGGAGTTCGCCGACCCGGAGGGCGGCTCGCTCACCGAACACCTGCTCTGGCAGCTCAATCTCGAAGACCTCACGCCCCGCGAGCGCAAGCTGGGCGAGGCGATCGTCGATGCGATCGACGATGACGGTTACATCGGTGAGTCTCTGGAGGTGATCGCTCAGGCCGTCGACCGCGACCTGCCCGAGGGCGAAGCGCCGATCGACGAGAAGGCGCTGGAGGTGGTCCTCCACGTCATACAGCGCATGGACCCGACAGGGGTCGGTGCGCGCGACTTAGCCGAGTCCCTCACCATTCAGCTCATGTCGATCGCCAGCGATACGCCGGGGCGCGAGCTGGCTCTTCGCATCGTCGAGCACGACCTTGAAACCCTGGGAAATCAGCAGCTCTCCGCCCTGCGCCGCAAGCTCGGGACGAGCGATGAGGAGCTGGCACTCGCCGTCGCCCTGATTCGCTCCCTGCAGCCGCGACCTGGCGCTGCAGTGCAGCCAGAGCGGTCGGACTATGTCGTGCCGGACGTCTACGTTCGCAAGCTTGGCGAGCGCTGGGTAGTGGAAGTCAATCCCGGCTCCCTACCAAAAGTCCAAGTAAACCAGACCTATGCCAGCATGCTGGGGCGCGGCAGTGACCACACGGCCCTGAAGGCCCAGTTACAGGAAGCGCGATGGCTGGTACGCTCGTTAGAGATCCGCAACGACACGCTGCTGCGCGTGGCGACGTGTATCGTCGAACGCCAGCACAAGTTTCTGGAACAAGGCGACTTCGCCATGCGTCCAATGGTGTTGCGAGACGTGGCTGAGGCGCTGGACATGCACGAGTCGACCATTTCGAGGGTCACCACCAACAAATACATGCACACGCCGCGAGGTGTCTTCGAGTTCAGACACTTCTTCTCTAGCCACGTCGGCAAGGAGGGCGCCGAGCACTCCTCCACCGCCATCCGCGCCATGATTCGCAAGATGATCGCCAACGAAAACCCGGAGAAACCGCTTAGCGACAACAAAATCGCCCAAACGTTGGTGGATGACGGCATCGACGTGGCCCGACGAACGGTTGCGAAGTACCGCGAGGCCATGTCAATCCCCTCCTCCAGCGAACGGAAGAAACTGCACCTTCGACAGTTGTAAGGTGCTCGTCATGTCGAAGCATGGCGGAAATCTTGCCAAGGAGACGCCTCATGCAAGTGAAAATGACCGGTCATCACGTGGATATCACCGATGCCCTTCGCGACCACGTCAACTCAAAGCTGACGAAGCTCGAGCGGCACTTCGACCACATCGTCGACGTTCAGGTCACCCTGACCGTAGAGAAGAACCGGCACCGTGCAGAGGCAACCTTGAATTTGGGCGGTGGACAGGTCCACGCGGAGAGCGAAGAAGAACAAATGTATGCGGCGATCGACCTATTGATCGACAAGCTCGATCGCCAAGTGCTGCGGCACAAGGAAAAGTTGACGGACCACCATGCCAAGGAAGCCCACAGACAGCGCCTCGCCCAACAATAGCGATAGCAAGGCAAGCTGCCCACCCGTGAGTCGATTCGCTGAACTTCTGGCACCGGCGCGGGTGCTGTGCAACGTCGAAGCGCGGGGCCAAAAGCACGCCTTCGAGATACTGAGCGAGTTGCTCGCCAACGCCGACCACGGCATCGGCTCGAGCGTCATCTTCGATGCCCTGATCCAGCGTGAGCGCCTCGGCGCCACTGGCCTGGGTCAGGGCGTCGCTCTGCCGCACGGCAGGGCAGACGAGCTCGACGGCACGGTCGCCGCCGTGCTCAAGCTGCGCGAGTCGATCCCCTACGACGCGCCGGACGAGCAGCCCGTGCGCATTGTGTTCGGCTTGCTAGTGCCGCGCGATGCCACGGACGGTCACCTCGGCAACCTCGCCCATGTAGCGCGCACCCTCCTGCGCCCCGGATTTCTCGACGACATCCTCGCCAGCCCCTCATCGAGCGCTCTGCACCAGCTGTTCCTAGACGCCGATGGCGACTCGCCCGCGGTGGCTGCAGAGGACGAGAGCTGAGCACCGCCCATGCGCATCATCATCGTGAGCGGCCTCTCCGGCGCAGGAAAGTCGATCACCCTGCACATGCTGGAGGACTTGGGGTACTACTGCGTCGATAACTTGCCCGTGGCCTTGCTCGCGGGCTTCGTCGAACATGCCCACGGCTATCTCACGCACGGTATCTTCGAGCGCTGCGCCGTTGGCATCGACGCGCGCAACCCGCCTCAAGACATCGCCGCGATTCCCGAGGTGGTCGCACGAATCCGCGACCGCGGCATCGACTGCGATGTGATCTACCTGTCCGCTGATGAAGAGGCGCTTATAAAGCGCTACAGCGAGACGCGCCGTCGCCACCCGCTCACCAGCGACGGCCATGGCCTGCGCGACGCGCTGGCGCGCGAACACCGCTTGATGCTGCCCATCAGCAGCATCGCCGATCTCATCATCGACACCACCCACACCAACGTACATCAGCTTCGCGAGCTCGTGCGCGAGCGCATCGACCAACGCGCCAGCACGCGCCTATCCTTGCTGTTCCAGTCCTTCGCCTACCGCAACGGCGTGCCGAGCGATGCGGACTTCGTATTCGACGTACGCTCCCTGCCCAACCCGCACTGGCACCCAGACCTGCGCCCACAGACGGGCCTTGATGATCCGGTGCGTGAGTTTCTCAACGAGCAGCCCTCAGTGAACAAGATGTTCGACGATGTGCGCGGCTTCCTCGCCCAGTGGATAGGCGATTTTGAGAAGACCAACCGCAGCTACCTGACGGTGGCGATCGGCTGTACGGGCGGGCAGCATCGCTCGGTCTACATGGCCAACAGACTTGCGCAGCATTTCAGCGATCGGTATACCAATGTACTGACCCAGCACCGGGAGCTTCCCGGCTGACGACACGCGCCTCGCACTCCAGCAACCATAGAGTGACCGAGGTAGGGCTGTCACCGCTCGCAGGGGAGGAACATGGCCGTCGTCGTACGCAGTGTGGTCGTCAGTGATCCCCGCGGGTTGCACATGCGCCCCTCTAGCGCCATCGCCGAGGCCGCGCGAGACGCCGAAGGCAGCACGATCACGCTGCACTACATGGGGCGCAGCGCCAGCGCCACCAGCGTCCTAAGCCTGATGATGCTAGCGGCGACCCAGGGCGCGGAAATCGAGATCACCGCCGAAGGTGAGCAGCCCTGCCAGCCGACGGTGGAGCGCATTTGCCAGATCCTGCGCACCACGCAAGTGGGCTCTCACGAATGAGTGTCACCGTCCTCGGCACCGGCGTCTCCAGCGGTATCGTGATCGCCCGCGTACGCCTCGAGAGCGCCCTAGCGGCGCGCACCGCCAACTTCGGCGCGGCCCTCGCGCCGGCGCAAGAACGCGACCGCCTCGATCACGCCATCCGCCAGGTGGTGGCTAGCTTCCAGGCGGCCGATCAGCACGCGCGCGCTTGGCCCCTGGAAGTGCGAGCCATCGTCGACGGCCATCGCCATATCTTGGAAGATGAGGCCTTCGCCGAGCCGATCCGTTCGCTCATCGGCGCGCGTCAGTGCACCGCCGAGGAGGCGCTCCTCACCCACGAAGAGGAGGTGTTGGACGCCCTAGAGCAGATCGACGACCCTTACCTTGCCGCTCGCCGGGACGACCTTGAAAGCCTGTTCGGCAAGGTTCTGACGATGCTCAGTACCCAACGCGACACGGGCGCCGATGCCTCTCCTGCACAGGAGACCGGCGACCTGGCTGCCTACGTGTTGGTGTGCGCGGATCCGGCGCCCACGGACCTGTTGCTACCGCGAAGTGGCACCTTAACAGGCCTCATCTCCGAACGCGGAGGCCAGCTATCGCACACCACGATCGTGGCGCGTAGCTTGGGCCTGCCCTACGTGGCCGGCCTCGCCGATGCGACCTGTACGCTACAGCCTGATCAGCTAGTCATCGTAGACGGCGCTTCCGGTCTAGTGATCACCGATCCCGACCCCCACGCGCTCGTCACCTACCGCGAGCGCCAGCAGCTGGAGCAGCGGCGTAAACGCTCCCTGCAGAGCGCGCCGGCCCTCGCTGGCCCCGTGGCCACGCGCGATCGGATCGCCGTGGAGATCATGTCCAACGTGCGCGGCCCGGGGGATCTCACTGCCTCTCGGCGCCTCCAGGTCGACGGCGTCGGCCTTTACCGTACAGAGTTTCTCTACGCCAACCGCGACGACCTGCCCAGCGAAGAGGAGCACTACAACAGCTACCGCCTGCTGGTCCAAGGCATGGGCGGCAGCACGGTGACCATCCGCACGCTCGATGCCTGCGCCGGCCCCCAGCTGCGCTCCCTGTCCAAGCACCTTCCCCGAACCAGCCAGCCGGCCCTGGGCTTGCGTGCCATACGCCTGTGCCTTCAGCACCCGGAGCTGTTCGCGCCCCAGATTCGCGCGCTCCTTCGTGCGGCCCGCCATGGCCCGCTGCGCATCCTGCTGCCGATGATCGCCACCCCTGCCGAGTTGCGCGCGGCCCTGGCCTTCATCGACGACTGTCGCGAGGCCTTAGACCGGGAGGGCGTGACCCACGAGCAGGACGTCCCCGTCGGCGTCATGATCGAGGTTCCCGCAGCGGCCATGTGCGCTCGCACCCTCGCCCGCGAAGCCGCCTTCCTCTCCATCGGCACTAACGATCTCATTCAGTACACGTTGGCAATCGACCGTGATGACGATGCCGTACAGTCCCTCTACGAACCCGCCCACCCCGCGGTGCTGCGCCTCATCCGTGACACCTTGGCCGCGGGTGCCGCCGTGGGCACACCCGTCGCCCTGTGCGGCGAGATGGCTGGAGACCCGCGCTTCACCCGCTTGCTGCTGGGCCTTGGGCTCACACACTTCAGCATGAGCCCAACCGCGATCCCGGAGGTGAAGTGCATCGTGGCGGAGACCAACGTTACCCAGGTGCGCGCCCAGGCGCAGGCGATCGCAGAGTGCGATTGCCCCGAGGAATCACAGCACCTGCTGGCCGTGCTGAACGCGGACTGACCGGGTCGCCGGGGGAGAACTCGCGCAAGGACCACGCCAGGCCGCACGCGCGCATCAAGCGCAGGCACCACCATCCCGGATCCCACTCTGTGGGCTCGAGCCCGATCCGCGCGGACTCGGGAAACGCGTGATGATTGTTGTGCCAACTCTCACCCATCGTAATTAGCCCACACCACCTCGCCAGGTTGGTCCCCTGTACGGCCGCGCCGGCAAGGTGGCGAGGTCGATGGCCGTCGTTGTGGGCGAAGTAACCCACCCACCAATGCCCGATCATCGACACGCTCACCCTCACGCATACGCCCCAGATCACCCAGGGCAGGCCTCCACCCAGATAGAGCAGGAGCGCGGGGCTCAGCTGCTGAGCCATCCAGGTGCGCTCCAGCCACCGATAGATCGGATCCTCGTGGATGCGCCGCTCCAGGCGGAAGATCGGCGGCCGATCGAGCTCGACCCTGCAGTGCAGCTGCCACCAAGCGTCCTGGAGCATCCCTCTTCGATGCGCAAAGAAATCGTGGCACCTGCCCTGGCGCTGGGCCCAGTCGCGCAGGTCGTGCGTGTAGAGTAGTCCTCTTGGTCCTGCTAGGCCCACGAGCGTGCCCAACCAAACGAGCAGGTACTCGGTGACTTGATGAGTCTCATAGCTACGATGGATGAGCAGGCGATGCATGCCGAGAGAGTGCCCAAAGCACAGGGTGAGCGCCGTCGTGAGCAGGAACACCAACAGCGCGCTCGCACTGATCGTAAGGTAGCCGCCGACCAGAGCGAGTAGCACCATCGCGGTGACCCACAGAGACTGACCCAGTGCCCATTTCACCCTGGCATCACGCGCATTCGCACCCGAGCCGTGCATTCTCCCCCTAGCCATCGGCCAGCACCTCTTGAATCAGGTGGTTCGCCATCCGGCGCACGGCGTAGGCCTCGAGAGGACTGAAGTACCAGGCCGGGCTCAGCTTGCGATCGAAGTCCACGGCGATCGTCACGGCCGTGCGCCCGTCAGCACGGGGCACCATCTCGAGGACCACCTCATGCACCGCCAGATACTTGGCTAGGTAGCTGCTGTCCCAGATCACCTGCGCCGCGAGGCGCGTGGGTGTCGACTCGGCGATGCGCAGGGTGGTCGTGCCCTCGTGCGTGTTGGTGAAGAACCAGCGGTGGTAGCGATAGTGCGCGCGATGGATCGCCCCAACGCTCAGATCGCCCGTCTCCACCGCGTAGGGCATCGGGAACAGCGCCAGCACCAGGTTCGCACTGGTATCGATCGACGGCGGGTTTGCAAGGTTGGTGCGAATCTCTTCGGGCGTCACCCGCACGACCCTAGTAGCCGCCACGACGGCGTGGGTGGGCACCGTGAGCACTGGCGTCACGCCTTCGAGAGCACTCAGAAGCAGTAGCGACGGCAGCAAGCATGCGCGCAGGCGGCGCTCGCGGGAACGCACGCTCGACACCCAGCGGATGAGTCCGTATGCAGCGGTGATGACGAGCAGGTAAATGGGGATGAAGAAGAGCACGCAGATGAACCCTTCCTGCAAGACTAAGGCAGTGGAGAACAAGATCCAGAGGGACGTGCGCACTAGCCAACCGTAGGTCGCCTTGAGGCCGTGGGTCCGCGGGTTGCGGGCGAACACCAACAAGGCAACTGCGATCACGTAGGGCACGCCGACGTACAGCATCGCGCTATCGCCGATACGGATTCGCCAGAGCAATATGATCAGCCCGGCGCTGAGAATGGTGAGTACAAGCACGGCGGTAGCCGTTGGATGGCGCAGGCGCGCGAGGCGCGCACTGGGTGTGGGGGCGCTCGCACGCCCCCTATCGTCGTTTGAGGATTCCACGCTGAGGACCCGGTAATGGCAAGCCAGGGCGCATTCCAACCGGTGCCTGCAGCTCGGGTCTTCCGACCTTGCGATGCGAGATGCATCTTCCTAAATATCTTTTTAAAACAATAATTAAGGAACTTCCAGGAATATAAGAGGGAAGTCTGGATACTCAACCTGTGGGTGAGTCCTGGGGGGTCTTTCGGTACTGACCGGGGGAGAGACCGGTCTCCTGCTTAAAGGCGGTATAGAAGGTTGACTGGGAGGAAAAGCCGGCGTTGAGACCGATCGACAGCACGGACTCACGTGGCTGCGCAAGCAAGGCCTGGCAGGCATCGGCCACCCGGTGCTTGCGCAGGTAGCGCGCAAAGCCCATGCCTACGTGTTGGTTGAGGAGCTCGGAGGTCTGGTGCGAGGAGAGCTGCAGTTGATCCGCCAAGGCCGCCAGGTTCAGCGTCTCGTCTCGATACAAGTGCTCCTCGCCCATCAGGCGATCGAGTTCGCGTCGCTTGCTGGCCACGTCCACCTTGCGCAGGGTCGAGTTGGCCTCGGCCAGCACCAACGCCTCTTCGGCGCGATTGAGAAGGTCCGGGTAGCGCACCGCCAACAGCAAGGCTGGCACGAAGCTCAGGCCATTGAGAATGGCGAATACAGACACGTACACATGCTCTTCGATCCACGGCAGCAGCAGCCCCAACAGCAGGGTCATCCCAGAGATGATGAATAGGGCGACCAGCGCGGTGAGTTCCGCGGCGAAGCGTCGCCGTTGGCTGCGAAGCACGAATAGCTGGGCCCCGATCGCCAGAAAGTACCCAGCGCCGATCACGAAGGCGACGAAGAACATGATCTGGCCCGGTGCGACGGCCCCGATCAGAGGCGGCATCAGGGCGGCCCACGCCCACCGGGGGAGGGGTTGCTCGAAGCGCAGCACGGCGCGGCAGAAGAAGAAGAACAGGGCGCCCGTGCAAAAGATGCTGGCGATGTAGAGCGAGGATGACCAGACGTGCAGCTCGCCGACCAACGCCCAGTAGTGCATCCCTTGCAGCACGCTTAGGTTGAGCAGCAGCGCAAGCCCGAAGCGCCTCGCCCAAGGTCGCTCCGCGTACAGCTCGGATGACAAGTGGCCGAGGGATAGCACCAGGGCACTGAACCAAGTGGTACCAATCGCGATCAGGGCGAGTTGGTCGAGCACATCGCTAGCCATGGCACCAGCTTAGCGTGTAGGGGCCCACCCGGTGCGACGAGCACATGAGGCTCAGGGCGCTTCGCGCGGGGCAAGCTCCAAGGATCGCTCCGCCCTCCGCGCAGCCGGCGGATGGGTGGCGAGGTAGCCCGTGCCGGCCCCGCCCGTGAGCGCTTCAAGTCGCAGTAACAAGGTACCCAATGCACGGGGATCGCGTCCGGTCGTGCGCAGGTAGGCACTGGCGAAATCATCTGCAGCAGCCTCAAAACGGCGTGAGTACGCCGCATTGGCGAGCACCGCAGGCGCGCTCTCCACAAGCACGTTCATGCCGGCAGCATCGCCAGTGAGCACCCACACAAGCACGGTGATGCCGGCGCTCTGGATGACCCGCCGCAGGCTGTGGCGATGGACCACGTGACCCACCTCGTGCGCCAAGACGCCGACGAGCTCATCTTCCGACACCGCCAAGGTGACCAGCTCATCTGTGATCACCACGATGCCGGAGGGCAAGGCCAGGGCGTTAGCACCGATGCCCTCCTGCTCGTGCGCGGGGTGTCCGGCACGAAATAGCAGTCCCATGGAGCGCGACTGCCCCGAGTACGCCACCACCTCGTCGAAGAGCCCACGGATGCGGGCCGTCTCCTCCTCGGGCAGCGCACTAGGCGAGAGCCACTCGCGATCCAAAAACGTCAGGGCTGCACGGCCAATCTGTTGGTCGTAGGAAGGTGGGATCAGCTCCGATGCGGCCCACGCCAGAGCGGGCAGGCCCTGCCAGATAACGCCGGCCAGCATCAGCATCACGCTCGCCAAGGACAAGATCACAGGACCGCGCTGCGACTCCAGTGCATGCAGCCAGCCGCCGCGATCACCCAACGTATCTTCCAACTGCGAAAGGACCCGATGATCAGAGGACTCCAGACGACCACCCGCGGGCAACTCGAGGATGCGCGGCGTATCGCCCAGACGGCTCTCCATCCGCAGCCTCTCGAGGGGAAATGACTGGATGAAGCACGTGCCGGTGATCGTCAACTGCTTGCGCTTCTCATCGACACGCACGACCACGTCCTCAGCCCGAGGACGGTCGCCGGCGAAGTAGCGAGCGGTGAACTCGATCATGCGTGTCAGATCCCGAAGTCGACGTCGACGTCGAAGGCCTCCGCCACCTCCTGACCAATCGCAGAGGCATCTGCCGAGCGCTTAGCAACGACCCGTTGAATCGTCCACTCATCGATACAAAGGGCGATGTGTTGCAGCTGATAGCGAGCCGTGCGCACCTTGGCCCATGGCAAGGCGAGACCGAAGGTCAATAGTATCGCTATGTTGTTGGTGGCGTAGAGCCACATGACATCGCGCGCTCGCATCGTCACCACGAAAGGATGGCCCCCGAGGGTGCTAGTGCCAAGCCCGATCTTCATGGAGCGTGTCACGAAGTAAGCACCAGCAAGGGTGTAGCCGAGGATCAGCGCCGCGTAGGCCGGCAACACTGCGCTCGTCTGCGCAACCGTCGCTTGCCCCCCTTCCACGGTGACCCTGGCGGCACCCAAGGCGACGGCACCGACGATGATCGCCAGAATCGTGAACCCCCCAAGCAGCGTGAGGCCGATGGCCTTCCAATACAGACCGAAATAGGGCGCGGTGGCGGTGTCGAAGCGAAAGGGCAAGCTGCCGAAGCGGTGGTTATCTAGCTTCCAGCGCGCTTGGCGATGCAGGGAGATGGGCATCATCAACCCCAGCGTGAGCAAGCCCAGGATCGGCCAGCCCACGAAGGCCGCATAGGCAGGCTTCAGTCGACCGCTGAAGGAAAAGCGCACATTGCGATAGGAAGAGTTGCGCGCGTTGAAGCGAGCCCCCATGGTCAGCAACCAGGGCGTGGCAAGGAAGGTGCCCGCCGCGGGGATCAGTTCCCAGCCCGGCGCCAGCCAAGCCACCATGAGGTAGAGGGCAGCGAGCGCGGATGCGACCAAACGCCCTAGCAAAATCGCAGTGGGCTTAGCATGGTAGTCAAAGCGCTCACCGGCAAAGGCGGTGTGGCGATAGAAGTAGCGGCGCGTGCGCACCTTCGCCCACGCCGAGTAGAGACCCAGGGTTGCCACCGTGAGCAGAAGGTTGACGGCCCAGATGCCGAAAAACTCCCGGGCCCTACCGCTAAATCGGAACGCTCGGGCAGGTGCAGCGATGGCGGTTGACGTCGCAGCCATGGCGGCGCTGTCGCCTGCAGCGCCAGCGTCCAAGGGGGTCGGCGAACTCATCGGCAGGTCCTTGGCTTATCCGCCGGGATTTAGCCAGCTCGTGCAGAAGCTGTCTAGCGAGCGCAGCCCCATCGTGCCTTGCCTCGCGGCGAGACACCCGACGCAGACACGCTCGATTGGGGTCTAGCGCCCGCGGGCCGTTCGGCGCTGATTCGCGATGAGCTCTTCTAGCCGCTCGATGGCGCTCGGCGCGCTGCCCACCACGGCATCCGCATCGACCAGCTCCTGGAGATCCTGCATCTCCTCCACGATATGGCCGCTCACCACAATGAACGCCTCAGGGCGGCAGATGCGCAGGGCGCTCACCAAGCGAATCAATTCGCTCAACTGCGCATTGCGGCTTGCCGATATCCCCACCACGCTGTGATCGCTGCCCATCAGTATCGTCACGGCAGCTGCGCGATCCGCTGGTCCTTCCAACTGAATGTCCCACCCCTGGGCGCGAAAGAGATCTGCGGCGATTGCCGCGCCCAGACGATGATCATCCCCAGGCATGGTGATGAACAGGGCGTGGCGCCACGGGTCCTGGTGGCGCACGGCGGGCAGGCTTTGGCGCAGGCTGCGCATGATGGCGTAGAGGCACCCGATGGCCACGGTGACCTGTACGAAGTCGATGCGATCGCGATCCCATAGGGCACCGAGGTGTCGCGCCGCACGGGCCAGGTACCCTAGGTAGATTGCCTCCACGCCGGCGCCCATCGCGCGGGCGCCATCGATGTGGTCCGCCGCGCGGTGTGCATCGGAGTCCAACAGGGCGCGTACGAAAGCGTCAAAGGCCGCTGGGGAAGGGGTGCCCGGGGCGTCTCCCTCGGGTGGCGCGTCGCGCAAGCGGCTCGCGAGCAGGGAGACCACATCGCCCGCGAGGGCCTCCAAAGCGGCGGTGGGTAAGCGTTCGCGCTGAGCGCCGCCGATGGCGAGGGTGCGCGCGTAGGCATCTCGGGCCAGGCGAAAGTCGGGGTCGTCCTCCACCTATCGGTTTTCCTGCGTTATCGGCCCTCGATCAGCGCGGGACGACGCGCACCAGACGGCCGCTGGCCGAGTCGACCTGAATCTCGTAAACGCCCTCGCTCGTGCGCAAGATGACCTCGAAGCGACGTCCGCCATCGGACCCCGTGGTACGCAGGCCGGCCTCTAGGCTCTCACCGGGGCCGACTGCCCCCTTTGCCACATCCATCGCATCGACGAGGGTGAGCACCGCCCGATCGAGAGCGCGCACGACGCGTTTGCCGCGTCGCCCAACCGGCTGCACATGGGCGTCGAGCAGTTCGCACGAGTTCGCGTCGTACACCGCTTCGACGATCTTCGCATCACACACCACCTCCACCTCGACCAGCTGACCGTCGTGGAAGGCCTCGCACGCCTCGCCACCAAAGGTGGTCTCGGCGCTCGCGATCAGACTCTCCAGGGTTTCCGAGAGAATGACCTCGGGGGCGAGCGCGAGCAGCGGATCACTGTCGAGCGCGAACGGTATGACTTGATTCTCCATGTCAGCACCTTCGATGATGGTGGGCGTTGCCTCGCCCGGAGCGGTGTTCTCAGATTTTTCGCAAGCGCAAGGTACGTGGGTGCCTCCATGGGAAACAGCAGATGTTTCCGTAGGCGTGGTTCGAGGCCCTCGAAGTAACTCCCTACATAGGCCAGCCGGTTCCACGTACCGTGCATCGGCGATTTGAATGCCGTGCGTCACATCAATTACACCTACCTGCTCTACTTCTGGACCGTGCAGCGCGAGGGATCGGTCAGCCGGGCCGCGGAAGTGCTGAACCTCACGCCACAGACCATCAGCGGCCAAATCAAACGGCTCGAGGAGAGCATCGGCGCGGCCCTGTTCCAGCGCGACGGTCGCTCGCTGGTGCTGACGGACACGGGGCGTCTCGTCGCCCAGTTCGCCGACGAGATCTTCACCGTAGGGCAGGAGCTCACACAGATCCTGCGCCATGGGGCGAAGCCGCGCTCGCCAAGCTCGGTGGCCGTGGGCATCGTCAACTCGATCGCTAAGCTGATCGCCTGCGAAATCGTGGCACCCGCGCTCGCGCTCGAGGAACCGGTTCGGGTGGTCACGCACGAGGACACGCTGGAAGAGCTGCTCGCAGATCTCTCCGTGCACCGCCTCGACATCGTACTGTCCGATCGATCCCTGCCGAGCGACCTTGACGTGCGCGCTAAGAGCCATCCCCTCGGCCAGAGCGACGTGGCCTTCTTCGCGCGCCCGGATCTCGCCGAGCGTTTAGGACCTGAGTTTCCCGCCTGCCTCGACGGCGCCCCATTCCTGATGCCTGCCGTGCGCAACTCCCTGCGCACGCGCCTGGAGGTGTGGTGCACAGAACGAGGCGTGCGCCCACTGATCGCTGCTGAGATCGACGACAGCGGCTTGCTAAAGGCCTTTGGTCAGGAGGGGATCGGCGTCTTCGTGGCGCCGGCGGTCATCGCCTCCCGCGTGTGCGACAGCTACGGCGTGCAGGAGATCGGCCGCACCGGCGGCTCTGTGGTGGAGCGCTACTTCGCCATCCTGCCCGAGCGTCGCATTGGCCACCCAGCGGTCGCGGCGATCACCGCAGCCGGCCAACGACGCCTGGACGTCATCGCATAACCCCGCGTGCCCATTTGAGCTCTGCCGATCGCGAATTCGGCGCGTAGCATCTGCCCCGCCGCGCCGATACACTTCCGTGCCGACGATCTCGCCATCGCCTCTACCGCGCGGTGGCTCGCAGGGCCCGGGGGTGCACGCATGTCGACAACGCTCGAGAACAAGCCGAGCAAGCTGCAGTCGCTGCGTGAAGCCATCGAGGCCGGCCGCCTCGAGTCCCTGCACCGCGCCCTGCTCTCCATGTCGCCGGCGGAGATCGCCAATCTCATCGAATCCCTGCCCCTCACGGAGCGTCAGATCCTCTGGCGCACGATGGGCAGCGATGAGGAAGGTGAGGTGCTCGTGCACCTCGGCGACGAGGTGCGCTCCGGCCTGATCGGCATCACCGAGACCGAGGAGCTGGTCGAAGCCGCCGACGCCCTCGAGCTCGACGACCTCGCCGACATCATCGGCGACCTCCCAGAAGCGGTCACCCAGCGCCTGCTGCAGTCCATGGGCGCGCAGGACCGCGAACGCCTCGATCAGGTGCTCTCCCTGCCCGAGGACACGGCCGGCGGCCTGATGAACACGGACACGGTGACCGTGCGCGCCAACGTGACCGTCGACGTGGTCCGCCGCTACCTGCGCATGCGCGGCGACATCCCCAACGACACGGACCGCCTGTTCGTGGTCAACCGCTACGGCAACTACCTCGGCACGCTGCACGTCACCGCCCTGCTGGTGAACGACGATGAGGTCCGCGTGGGCGAGGTGATGGAAACCGGCGAGAGCGCCATCAACCTCAACGACACGGCGCAGGACGTGGCGCGCCTGTTCGCCGACCGCGACCTGGTCTCCGCCGCCGTGGTCGACGACGACGGTCACCTCGTCGGCCGCATCACCATCGACGATGTGGTCGACGTGATCAGCGAGCAGGCCGAGCACAACATGATGAGCATGGCCGGCCTCGACGAGGACGAAGATCTCTTCGCCCCCGTCGGCGTGAGCGCCCGCCGCCGGGCCGTGTGGTTGGGGGCGAACCTCGCCACGGCCTTCCTCGCGGCCGGGGTCGTGGGCATGTTCGACGAGACGATCGGCCAGGTCGTCGCCCTCGCCGTGCTGATGCCGGTGGTGGCGAGCATGGGGGGTATCGCCGGCAGCCAGACCCTGACCCTGGTAATCCGCGCCATCGCCCTGGGGCAGATCGAGCGCAGCAATGCGCGGCTGGTGCTGCGCCAGGAGCTGGCCGTGGGCGCGCTAAACGGGATCGGCTGGGCTCTCGTGGTCGCCGCCGTCTCCGCCTTATGGTTTCGTTCGGCAGAGCTCGGCGCCGTGATCGCCGCTGCGATCTTGCTCAACTGCATCTGCGCCGCCATCGCCGGCGTCGCCATCCCCCTGGTCCTGCGGCGTCTCGGGGTGGATCCCGCGCTCGCGGGCAGCGTCGTGCTCACCACGGTGACCGACGTGGTCGGTTTCCTCGCCTTCCTCGGCCTAGGCGCGCTGTTCTTGGTCTGACGCCCAGGGGCACCTCAAGAGTTGACCGGCAGGTGCTTCGCTGCGTGCAAGGTCTCGGCCTCGGTATCGCTGCCCGCGTCCAAGAACCGCTTCAGGGCATCGCGCTGGGCCAGGCAATCGCGGTAGCCCAAGCGCATGATCTCGCGGCAGTACTGACCGTCGAAGAGCAGGAAGCTCGCCAGCGCCTCGCCACCGCCCAAGGCCCCCAACATCATCTTCGACGCGCCGGGGAAGCGATGCGCGTGGCGGGCGGCGATCGCGTTAATGTCGCGACTAGGGGAGATCACGTAGGCCGGCACGCGGCGGAACTGATTGCGCCGCCGCTCGCCCTGCGGGGCCTCGCCCAGCATGTTGTTCAGGCGCGTCAGCTGCTCGAGATCGTTGTAGAGACCGTCCTCGAACACCGCATCGAGGAGGTATCCCACCATCTCGCCCAGGGAGGGTCGCGCCAGCTCGGGCACGGCGCCGAGGGAGGGATCGCGCACGGCGACCACCAGCAGGCGATCCGCTCCCAGGTGGATCGCAGGGCTCAAGGGCGCCGACTCACGCACAGCGCCGTCGCCGAAGAAGTCGTTCTGCATGCGAACTGCGGGGAAGACGAAGGGGATGCCCACCGCACCCATCAGATGGTCCAGGCTCATGTGGCAGGGCCGACCTTCGCGACGCGCACGTTTCCAGGGCTTCACGCTGTCGTCCGACTCGTAGAACGCCACGGTCCGCCCGCAGCGAAAGCCCGCCGCCGACACGGCCACCGCGCGCAGCGCCCCCACCCCGATCGCGTGCTGGATGCGGGCCATGCGCAAATGCGTTTCGAGCAGCTCGCGCAGGGGAGTGTTGTCGAGGAGCGAGACCGGCACGTTGCCGAGGCCGCCGCGGGCGAGGGACCAGCCCCAGCGGGCCAGATTGCCAGCCGCCCCGGTCCAATCGCAGCGGAACACCTTATCTACGGTAAAATGGCGCCACACCCCGCTCAGGCGGGCCACGCCGTGGCGAAAATCCAGGGCCGAGCAGGCTAGGGACACGGCATTAATGGCGCCGGCCGAGGTGCCGGTGATGATGGGGAAGGGGCAGCGCTTGGCATCGAGGATCTCAGCGACCCCGCGCAACACGCCCGCCTGGTAGGCCCCGCGCGCGCCGCCGCCCGGGAGCACCAGAGCCGTGCCGCCGCCGCCCGCCGAATAGGGGGTCGCCAACGCCGTGGCGTCGGCCTGCTGCGCTGGTGGCAGGTGCCCGTGACCCAAAACCGCTCCTGATTATCGCAACTTATGCATCGCGCATACGGAGAAAAGCGACCGCCGCGACTGAATCACCGCGCCGCTGCGCAACGAAACTTGACCGCGACCCTGTGTTGAAACCGCCAACATCGACCGCCACGATGCCCGCGGATCGACCTGAAAAGGATACGACATGAAGTTTGCAACGCTGAATCGACTGGCGCTCGGCGTCACCCTCTTCGCCCTGGCCACTGCCAACGCCTTCGCGGTGGAGGCCGGCGAGCCCGCCCCCAACTTCCGCCTGCAGGATCAACACGGCGAATGGCACGAGCTCGAGAGCTTCGCCGGCCAATGGGTCGCCCTCTACTTCTACCCCAAGGACGGTACCCCCGGCTGCACCACCGAGGCCTGCGCCTTCCGCGACGACATCTTCAAGTTCAAGAAGATGGGCGTGAAGATCGTGGGCGTGAGCCTGGACGATGTGGACTCCCACCAGGAGTTCGCGCAGAAGTACTCGCTGCCGTTCACGCTGCTGTCCGATCCGGACGCGGAAATGGCGAAGGCGTACGGCGTATTGCGCAGCTTTGGGCCGGTGAAGATGGCGAAGCGCCAGACGTTCTTGATCGATCCGGAGGGGGAGATCGCGCGGCACTATGCGCGGGTGAATCCGGACAACCATTCGGAAGAAGTGTTGACGGATTTGTCGGCGTTGATGGCGGCTAACTGATTTCGTGCGGGTCTAAGAGAGGCTCGCCCAAGGCAGTGGCTCGCACGCGACTTACCGCCCTTGATTGGCGGCGGCTTGCGCGCCACATCCGCGACCAACACCGCATTCCCCAACTACGGGCTTCCTCCGTTGTCGCGCCCGCCCCGCGTTGGCGCCCCTACGCTGTGACTTTCCGTACCTTTTGTCGGTCCCTCATGACGAGACTGCCCCGGAGTCCTATGGCGCCGACGGGCCAGTACCTATCATTGGAAGGTGCTTCTTGGACGCGAGTCTTCGCAAGAGGACCCTTCACGGCAGACCGTACCACGTAGAACGCCCACCTCCATGACGCACGAGCAATCCCTTGCGAACCAGCGCACTCAGTGTACTTTTCACCGTATTCGGGCTCGCCTGCGCCTCGCGCACCACATCCCTGTTCGTCACCCGCCCGTGCGCACGTGCGTACTCTAGCGCCACCACGGCGAGCGGCGTCAGCTCGTTCAGCGCGCGCTGCTCACTCGCGATCTTCCTCTCTAGCCTGTGCTTGTGCTGTTGCAGCGAGCGCAGAAAGAACGCCAGCCATGGCTGCCAGTCCGGTGTCTCGGCGCGGATCGTCTGCTGCGTCCGTCGCAAGGCGAGGTAGTACTGCTCCTTGTTCTGCTCAATCACCGCCTCCAGGGAAGCGTAGGGCACGTACACGTAACCGGCCTGCAGCAGCAACAGCGTAGTCAACACGCGGCTTAGGCGACCGTTGCCATCCTGCAACGGGTGAATCTCGAGAAACACCACCACGAACACACCGATCGCGAGCAGAGGGTGAAGCGTGGCTTGCTCACGCGCTTGGTTGAACCACGCGGCGAGTTCGGCCATGCGCTGCGGCGTGTCGAAGGGACTAGCGGTCTCGAAAACCACGCCCACCATCTGGCCCGCGGCATCGAAGGTGCCGACCTCGTTACGTTGGGTTTTGTACTCGCCGCGATGGTGGGCGTCCTTGGTGGAGTGGCGCAAGAGATCTCGGTGCAACTGCTTGAGGTAGTTCTCCGTGATGGGGATGTGCTGCCAAGACGAGAACACCGTTTCCATCACCTGCGCATAGCCCACCACCTCCTGCTCATGGCGGCTGGAGAATGCCTGGATGTCCAGTCGCCCCAGCAGCTGTTCCACTTCACTGTCCGAGAGCGTACTGCCCTCAATTCGCGTGGAGGAGCCAATACTCTCAATCGTGGCCACCTGCCGGAGCATGGCTAACCGCTCAGGCGCGAGGGTACCGAAGGCCCGCCAGGCCCCTTTGAACTCGTCGAGTTCAGACAGCAGCGCGAGGATGGGCTGGGTGACTTGGAGGGTCTCGACGCGAAGCATACCCGAACAAAGACCCGTTTAAACCTGAATGTCAACCGGATTGGATACCTGAAGACGCCCAATGACGGTCCGGTCAACAACCTGCACGCGGTCACGATGAACAGGGATACACAGGCGTTAGCTATGGGCAGGATCCGGCCGCCGCGGCCCCCCGGCCCCACGCAAACACCGGACCGCTCCATCCAACCCATCCAGGGTCAGTGGAAACATCCGCGCCCCCAGCAACCGCGACACGATCTGCACCGACTGCGTGTAGCCCCACTCCTCCCGCGGCAGCGGGTTCAACCACGCCACCCGCGGAAAGTGCTCCGCCATCTGCTCGAGGTACGCGGCCCCCGGCGCCTCGTTCCAGTGCTCCACGCTGCCGCCGATATGCGTGAGCTCGTAGGGGCTCATCGCCGCATCGCCCACGAACAGTACGCGGTAGTCCGAGCGATAGGTCCGCAGCACCTCAGCCAAGGGCGTGCTCAGCGACTGGCGCCGCCGGTTCTGCCGCCACACCCGCTCATACACACAGTTGTGAAAGTAGAAATACTCGAGCTGCCCGAACTCCGCTCGCGCCGCCGAGAACAGCTCCTCACACACGCGAGCGAAGGGATCCATTGACCCGCCCACGTCGAGGAACAGCAGCAGCTTCACCACGTTGCGTCGTTCGGGCCGCTCGCGCACGTTGAGCAGGCCACCGTCGCGCGCCGTGTCGCGAATCGTGGCGTCCAGGTCCAGCTCCGTCGCTGCGCCCTCCCGGGCGAAGCGACGCAGACGGCGCAAGGCGATCTTGAAGTTGCGCGTGCCCAGCTCCCGTGATCCGTCGAGGTCACGGAACTCCCGCTGATCCCACACCTTCACGGCGCTGCGCCGCCGCCCCTCACGCTGGCCGATGCGAATGCCTTCGGGGTGATCGCCGTACGCACCGTAGGGCGATGTCCCCGCGGTGCCGACCCACTTCGAGCCGCCCTCGTGGCGGTCGTCCTGCTCTTCGAGGCGCTGGCGCAGCGTATCGAGCAACTCCTCCCAACTCTTAGCGTTCTTGGCCAGCTGCTCGCGATCCTCATCGCTCAGGTATAGCTCTGCCTGCTGGCGCAACCAATCCTCGGGGAGAGACTCGCCCCAGCCTTCGAAGGTCACCTCGACGCCCGCGAGGTACGCGGAGAAGGCGCGATCGAAGCGATCGTAGAGGGACTCGTCCTTGATCAGGCAGGTGCGCGCGAGGCCGTGAAAGCGCTCGATACTGAACTCGGGCAGGTGCGCCTTCATCACTTCGAGCAGCGTGAGGAACTCGGTGGTGGTGACCTTCAGGCCACTGCGGCGCAGGTGGAAGAGGAAGTCGACGAGCACGGCGCGCCAGCGCGTTCAGGACTAACCGCCGCGGCGGCGGTCAAGGAAGACCAGCTGCTCGAACAGGTGCAGATCCTGCTCGTTCTTCAGCAGCGCGCCGTACAGCGGCGGCAGCGCCTTACGCTTGTCTTCGCTACGCAGCACCTCGGGCGGGATATCTTCGGCGACGAGCAGCTTGATCCAATCGAGCAGCTCGCTGGTGGAAGGCTTCTTACGCAAGCCGGGCACGTCGCGCAGGTCGAAGAAGGCCTCCAACGCGGCGCGCAGCAGCTCGGGCTTGAGCGCCGGGTGATGCACCTCGACGATCTGCTTCATCGTCTCCTGCTCCGGGAAGCGAATGTAGTGGAAGAAGCAGCGGCGCAGGAAGGCGTCGGGCAGCTCCTTTTCGTTGTTGCTGGTGATGATGATCACCGGGCGCTGCTTGGCCTTCACGAGCTCCCGCGTCTCGTAGACGAAGAACTCCATGCGGTCGAGCTCCTGCAGGAGATCGTTGGGAAACTCGATGTCAGCCTTGTCGATCTCGTCGATCAGTAGCACCGGGCGCTGATCGGCGTCGAAGGCCTGCCAGAGCTTGCCGCGGTTGATGTAGTTGGCGATGTCCTCGACCCGTGGGTCGCCGAGCTGGGAGTCGCGCAGGCGGGCGACGGCGTCGTACTCGTACAAGCCCTGCACGGCGCGGGTGGTGGACTTGATGTGCCATTCGATCAGCGGCGCGCCGAGGGAGGCCGCCACCTCTTGGGCGAGCTGGGTCTTGCCCGTGCCGGGCTCGCCCTTCAGCAGCAGGGGACGCTCCAGCGTGAGCGCGGCGTTGACGGCGAGGGCGAGGTCCTCCGTGGCCACGTAGCGCTGGCTGCCCTCGAAGCGCCCCTCGCTCATCAGATCTTGCCCGTCGGCTGCAGGTCGCCGCTCGACACCTTCACGATGCGAAGGTTGTTGGTGCAGCCGGAGACGCCGGAGAAGTCACCGCCCGTGAGGATGATGTGATCGCCTTCCTTCACGATGCCGTGACTCAGCAAGGTCTCGGCGACAGCGCGATTCGACTCGGCGGCGCTCGTGTGCGTGATGTCGAAGGCCACCGGGTAGACGCCGCGGTAAATCTTCACCCGCCGACGCGTGCGCTCGTGGCGAGTGAAGGCGAAGATCGGAATGCCGGAGCTGATGCGCGACAGCCAGCGCGCCGTGGAGCCGGACTCGGTAAGCGCGACGATGGCCGCCACGTCGAGGTGGTTGGCCACGTACATGGTGGCCATGGCGATGGCCTCGTCGACGTAGGCGAACTTGGCGTCGAGGCGGTGGCCAGACACCATCGTGGTGCGCACGCGCTCGGCGCTCTGGCAGGCCTTGGCCATTGCAGCCACGGCTTCCGTGGGGTAGCGGCCGACAGCGCTCTCGGCACTCAGCATCACCGCGTCAGTGCCATCAATCACCGCGTTAGCCACGTCGGAGACTTCCGCGCGGGTCGGGATGGGGTTGGAGATCATCGACTCCATCATCTGCGTGGCGGTGATCGTGACCTTGTGCATCTCGCGCGCGGTCTTGATGATCTCCTTCTGCAGCGCCGGCAGCTCGGCGAAGCCGATCTCCACGCCGAGGTCACCGCGGGCGATCATGATCACGTCGCTCGCTCCGACGATCTCGCGCAGATTGGTGATGGCCTCAGCGCGCTCCACCTTGGCGACCATCAGGGCCTTACCGCCGGCCTCCTCTAGCAGGCCCCGGGCGTAATCCATGTCCGCACCCTCACGCGGGAAGGACACGGCTAGGTAGTCCATCTCCAACTTGGCTGCGGTCTTGATGTCGTCGAGGTCTTTCTGCGTGAGGGCCTCGGCGGACAGGCCGCCGCCCTGCCGGTTGATGCCCTTATTGTCCGAGAGCTCACCGCCCGTGGCCACGCGACAGATGATGCGCTCGCGCTCCACGGCTTCCACGTCGAGGACGATCTGGCCGTCCGCCAGCAGCAGCACGTCGCCGGGGCGCACATCGCCCGGCAGCTGCTTGTAGGTCACGCCCACGGAGTTGACGGTGCCGGCGTTGGCGTCGAGGCCCACATCGAGGGTAAAGCGCGCGCCTTGCTCGAGTAGTACCGGGCCGTCGCGGAACTTGTCAATACGGATCTTAGGTCCCTGCAGATCGCCGAGGATTGCCACCTCGCGGTTGGCCTCGCGGGCGGCTTGGCGCGCGGCCTCTACCAAGGCACCCTGCTGCTCGGCGGTGCCGTGGGAGAAGTTCACGCGGAAGACGTCGGCGCCCGCCTCGATCAGCTTGCGCAGGGACTCCGGCGTGGAGGACGCGGGCCCCAAGGTCGCAACGATCTTGGTGCGCCGGCGGCGGGCCGGCGCCTGGATAGGGTCGATCACAGCTTATTCGCTCCGCTGCAGTACTTTGACGCCGGGCAGCTCACGCCCCTCGAGGAACTCGAGGAACGCACCGCCGCCGGTCGAGACGTAGGAGAGGCGCTCGAGCACACCATACTTCTCCGCGGCGGCCACCGTGTCGCCGCCGCCGGCGATGGAAAAGGCCGAACTCTTGGCCACGGCGGTGGCCAGGGCGCGCGTGCCTTCGCCGAAGCGGTCGAACTCGAACACGCCCACGGGGCCGTTCCAGACGATGGTACCTGCCGCCAAGGCGACGCGTGCAAATGCTTGCGCGGTCTCGGGGCCCACGTCGAGGATCATCTCGTCCTGATGCACGTCGTCGACGGCACAAATCCTCGGGCTGGCATCGTCTGCAAACTCTGCAGCCACCACCACGTCGGTGGGCAGGGGAATACTGCGTCCCTCGGCCTCCGCGCGCTGCACCAGCGCGCGCGCCGTATCGAGCAGGTCAGGTTCGTACAAGGACTTGCCGACCGCATGGCCGGCAGCGGCAATGAAGGTGTTGGCGATGCCGCCGCCCACGATCAGCTGATCCACCCGATCGAGCAGGGACTCGAGCAGCGTTAGCTTGGTGGACACTTTGCTGCCGCCCACGATCGCCAGCATCGGCCGCAGGGGATGATCGAGCGCCCGCGCCAAGGCATCCAGCTCGCCCATCAGCAGCGGCCCCGCGCACGCCACAGGCGCGTGCTCAGCCACACCCGCCGTGCTCGCGTGGGCGCGGTGGGCCGTGCCGAAAGCGTCCATGACATAGACGTCGCAGAGGGAGGCGAGGCGCTTGGCGAGGGCCGGGTCGTTGGTCTTCTCGCCGACCAGAAAGCGCACGTTGTCACAGAGCACGATCTCGCCAGGCGCCACCTCGACGCCGTCGATCCACTGCGCCTCGAAGCGCACCTCGCGACCTAGCAAACCTGCCAGGTGTCGCGCGACCGGCTCCATCGAGAGCTCAGGATCGGGCTGACCTGCCTCCGGACGTCCGCGGTGGGACACCACGATCACCGCGGCGGCGTGCTCCAGGGCAAGTTGCAGGGTGGGCAGGGCAGCGCGGATACGCGCATCGCTCACCACCCCGCCGCCGCGCACGGGTACGTTGAGATCTTCGCGGATCAGCACGCGCTTCTCCGCGAGGTCCACGTCCGCCATCCGCAAGATGCTCATGAGCGATCGTTGGTCAGCGAGGTCACTTAGCACTCATCATGGCTTGCATGGTGTCGAGCATACGGTTGGAGAAGCCCCACTCGTTGTCGTACCAGGAGTTTACCTTGACCAGGCGACCGGACACCTTGGTCAGGGAACCATCGACGGTGGAGGAGTGGGCGTCGTGGTTGAAGTCCACGGACACCAGTGGGGCCTCGTTGTAGGCCAGGATGCCCTTAAGCGGACCTTCGGCAGCAGCTTTTAGGGCACTGTTGACTTCGTCAACGGAAGTGTCGCGCGCGGCGGTAAAGGTGAGGTCTACCAGGGAGACATTGATCGTGGGCACGCGGATGGCGTAGCCGTCTAGGCGACCGTCGAGCTCCGGCAGCACCAAGCCCACGGCAGCGGCGGCGCCGGTCTTGGTGGGGATCATCGAGTGGGTTGCCGAGCGCGCGCGGCGCAGGTCCTTGTGGAAGACGTCCGTCAGCACCTGATCGTTGGTGTAGGCATGCACGGTGGTCATGAGGCCCGTTTCGAGGCCGATTGCATCGTGCAGGGGCTTGACCATCGGGGCCAGACAGTTAGTCGTGCAGGAAGCGTTCGAAACCACCTTTTGCTCAGCACGGAGCACGTCGTGATTGACGCCGTAAACGACTGTGGCGTCCACATCCTTACCCGCGGGCGCGGAGATCAACACTTTCTTGGCGCCAGCTTCCAGGTGAGGCGCAGCCTTGGTGCGCGAGGCGAACAGGCCCGTGCACTCAAGCACCACGTCCACGTCGAGCTCGCCCCAGGGCAGCTTCGCGGGGTCGCGCTCGGCGAGCACGCGGATGCGATCGCCATCCACGACCATGTCGTTACCTTCCACCATCACCTGCGAGCTGAAGCGGCCGTGGGCCGTGTCGAAGCGGGTGAGGTGGGCGTTGGTCTCGGAGTCGCCCAGGTCGTTGATCGCGACGATGCGAATGTCCTTGTTGCGTCCGGCCTCGTAGCAGGCCCGCAGCACCATGCGGCCGATACGTCCATATCCATTGATCGCGATGTTGATCGCCATGACTCCCTCCTGAAGTTACGAGGCGGCGCCGAGCAGGCTCTCAACCCGGTCAGCGACGGCCTCGGCAGAAAATCCAAAGTGTTCGAAAACGGCCTTACCAGGGGCGGACTCACCGTAACGATCGAGACCGATCACATCGCCCGCAATGCCCACGTAGCGCCACCACAGGTCGGTCTTGCCCGCCTCGATGGCCACCCGCGCGGTGACCGCAGGGGGCAGCACGCTGTGGCGATAATCCTCGCTCTGCGCGTCGAACAGGTCCGTGCACGGCATGGACACGACGCGTACGGCGCGGCCGTTGTCCGCAAGGCGCTTGGCCGCATCGACAGCTAGGCTGACTTCGCTGCCGGTCGCCAGCAGAACGATCTCCGGCAGGCCCTCGGGATCGACCAATGTGTAGCCGCCACGTCGAATCGCCTGTAGCTGGTCCGGCGTACGCGGCTGATGGGGCAGGCCCTGGCGCGTAAATACCAGCGCCGTGGGCCCCTCGCGGCGCTCGATCGCCACCGCCCACGCCACCATGGACTCCACCGCATCGCAGGGGCGCCACAGGGACAGGTTCGGGATCAGGCGCAGGGAGGCAGCGTGCTCCACGGGTTGGTGGGTGGGGCCGTCCTCACCCACGCCGATGCTGTCGTGGGTGTAGACGAGGATGTTGCGCAGGCCCATGAGGGCCGCCATGCGCACGGCGTTGCGCGCGTAGTCGGAGAACACCAGGAAGGTGGCCGAGTACGGGATGAATCCGCCGTGCAGCGCGAGCCCGCTGGCCAGCGCCGTCATCGCAAACTCGCGCACCCCGTAGTGCAGGTAGTTGCCGTCCACCTCGCGGGCGCCGATCGCCTTCGAGCCGGACCAAATCGTGTTGTTCGAGCCCGCCAAGTCCGCCGAGCCGCCTAGCAATTCCGGTAGTAAAGGACCGAACGCCTCCAGGGCGAGCTGAGAGGCCTTTCGACTGGCCATGTCCTTGGCCTTGTCTGCGCTAACGGCGATTGCGTCGGCCGCCTTTATCTCCCAGTCCGCCGGCAGCTCGCCCGCCATGCGACGAAGGTACTCGCGCGACTCCTCCGGGAACTTCTCCCGATACTCATCGAACAGCTGCTGCCAAGCCGCCTCGCGTTCGGCGCCGCGGGTGCGCGCATCCCAAGCGCTGCGGATGTCCTGCGGTATCTCGAAGGGTCCGTGCTCCCAGCCTAGGCGTTCACGCGCAGCCTGCACTTCTTCGGCGCCGAGCGGGGCACCGTGACAGTCGCCAGTGCCTTCCTTCGCCGGGGATCCGTAGCCAATCACCGTGCGGCACATGATCAGCGTGGGCTTGTCTTCGATGGATCGCGCAACTTCGAGCGCGCGGGCGACGGCGTCCGGGTCGTGGCCGTCGATGTCGTCGATCACATGCCAACCGTAAGACAGAAAGCGCTGCTCCGTGTCGTCCGTGAACCAGCCGCGCACATCGCCGTCGATGGAGATGCCGTTGTCGTCGTAGAGGGCGATCAGCTTGCCCAGACCTAAGGTGCCGGCTAGGGAACACGCCTCGTGGGAAATACCTTCCATGAGACAGCCATCGCCGAGCAACACGTACGTGTGATGATCGACGATCGGGAAGCCCGGGCGGTTGAAGCGCGCCGCTAGCACCTGTTCGGCGAGGGCCATGCCGACAGCGTTGGCGATGCCCTGCCCCAGAGGCCCCGTAGTGGTCTCCACGCCAGGTGTGATGCCGTACTCGGGATGCCCCGGGGTGCGCGACCCGAGCTGGCGGAAGTTGCGCAGTTCCGCTAGCGGCAGGTCGTAGCCCGAGAGGTGCAGCAGTGCGTAAACCAGCATGGAGCCGTGGCCGTTGGAGACCACGAAGCGGTCGCGGTTGTCCCAGCGGGGATTGGCGGGATTGTGCACTAGCCAGTCGTTCCACAACACCTCGGCCATGTCCGCCATGCCCATGGGCATGCCCGGATGCCCCGAACGTGCCTGCTCCACAGCATCCATGGCGAGGGCGCGCAGCGCGTTGGCTAAGTCTCTACGGGTGGGCATGCATGAACCTCTAGGGGGATCTAGTCGTCGGACGATCGGGGTTATCCATCGGGTGGGCGCGCATTGTCTCGCGCACCCGGAGCGCCATCAACCAAAGTGACGTCTCACGGCTAGGACCGCGCGCGCGCACCTACGCGGTAGCCCACTTGATGGAACAGCCGATGCTGGGGAATTGCTCAACGGGGCCGCTCCCAGTGCTGGCGACGGCGCTCATGGCCTCGAGAAGCTCCGGGCGCGTGTCCGGCGTGACCGGCTGCATGCGTGCGCCGTCCAGGCGGCCCCGATACTGCAGCAGTCCGGCGGCGTTGTAGCCGAAAAAGTCGGGCGTGCAGAGCGCGCCGAAGCGTCTCGCTACCTCGCCGCCCTCATCCACCAGATAGGGGAAGGGGAAATCCATGGTCTCGGCCAGGGCCCGCATCTTTGTCGGGGCATCTTCGGGGTAAGCGCGAAAGTCATTGGGCATGATGGCGACGGTGCCGACACCCAGGGCGGCGAGGGCCCTGGTCTGCTCCAGCAGGCGCGGCAAGACTGCCTGCACGAAGGGGCAGTGATTGCACAGGAACATAACCAACAGACCGCGCGTACCGGTACAGTCGTCGCGCCGAAATAGCGCGCCGGCTGGGTCTGGCAGGCAGAAATCTGGAATAGGTGAATCGAAATCGCAGACGGGCGATTCCAAGGCGGGCATGCTACCCCTCTAGCGGTACGGCGATGTTGGCGACGTCGAATTCTAGCATCGCCCTGCGCTTGGGCGCGGCGAAGAATGCGACGGCGCGTGACGGCTTTTCGGCACTGCGGCGGAGTTGCTGTATAATCCGCGCTCGCTGCGCAGCCGCAAAGCCGCCTATCCAGCTGATTCCAGAAGCTGTTTCAGGGGCCAGTTCCAACCCGGCCCACCACCTTAGGAAGCACCCCCCAGAGGGTGCCCGAGCGTCTCGTTTACCCACGGGGACAGAACAATTATGAGCAAATCGTACCTTTTCACTTCCGAGTCGGTGTCGGAAGGCCATCCGGACAAGATCGCGGACCAGATCTCTGATGCCGTGCTGGATGCCATCCTGGCGGAAGACTCCCGGGCCCGTGTGGCATGCGAGACCATGGTGAAGACCGGTATGGCCATCGTGGCCGGTGAGATCTCCACCAACGCCTGGATCGACTTGGAAGACCTGGTCCGCAGGACGATTCTGGACATCGGTTATTCCCACTCGGATATGGGTTTCGACGGCGCCACGTGCGCGGTGATCAACGCCATCGGCAAGCAGTCCGTGGACATCGCGCAGGGCGTCGACCGCGAGGAAGACAAGGCTCAGGGGGCCGGCGACCAAGGCCTCATGTTTGGCTACGCCACCAACGAGACCGACGTGCTCATGCCCGCGGCGATCACCTACTCCCACCGCCTGGTGAAGCGCCAGGCAGAAGTGCGCAAGAACGGCACCCTGCCCTGGCTGCGCCCGGACGCGAAGAGCCAGGTCACCCTGCGTTACGAGGATGACAAACCCGTTGGCCTCGACGCCGTCGTGCTCTCTACCCAGCACGCCGAGGAAGTCTCCACCGAACAGCTGCGCGAGGCGGTGATGGAGGAGATCCTAAAGCCCGTGTTGCCTGCCGAGTGGCTGGCGGGCTGCCCATCGGAGCACATCCACATCAACCCGACCGGCCGCTTCGTGATCGGCGGGCCCGTAGGCGACTGCGGCCTCACCGGGCGCAAGATCATCGTCGACACCTACGGCGGCATGGCCCGCCATGGCGGCGGCGCCTTCTCCGGTAAGGATCCTTCGAAGGTGGACCGCTCCGCCGCCTACGCCTGCCGCTACGTGGCCAAGAACGTGGTTGCCGCGGGCCTCGCCGATCGCTGCGAGATTCAGGTGTCCTACGCGATCGGCGTGGCTGAGCCCACCTCGATCACCGTCGACACCTTCGGCACCGGCAAGGTGGCGGACGAGAAGCTCACGCAGCTAATCCGCGAGCACTTCGACCTCACCCCCTACGGCATCCGCACCTCCCTCGACCTGGTCCGTCCGATCTACCAGGCAACGGCGAGCTACGGCCACTTCGGCCGCGAAGAGCCCCAGTTCAGCTGGGAGCAGACCGACAAGGCCGACGCCCTGCGCGCCGCCATCGGCTAAGCGAAACGATCCGTCCCTGAGCAACGAACAACGGGCAGCGCAGGCCCCTTCGCTTGGCTGCCACCACAACGACACGAAATACGGAGATCAACATGAGCACTCCTTTGGAAAAAGTGGACGCTGACTACGTCGTCCGCGATCTCGCACTCGCCGATTGGGGCCGCAAGGAACTGAACATCGCCGAGACGGAAATGCCAGGCCTGATGGCCTTGCGTGAGGAGTTCGGCGAGTCCAAGCCCCTCAAGGGCGCCCGCATCGCCGGCTCCCTGCACATGACCGTGCAGACCGCCGTGCTGATCGAGACCCTCACCGCCCTCGGCGCCGAAGTGCGCTGGGCCTCGTGCAACATCT
Source organism: Pseudomonadota bacterium (assembly GCA_039193195.1). Taxonomy (NCBI): domain Bacteria; kingdom Pseudomonadati; phylum Pseudomonadota; species Pseudomonadota bacterium. The sequence continues at coordinate 202,718 of JBCCWS010000001.1, read as the reverse complement.
TCTCCACCCAGGATCATGCTGCATCCGCCATCGTAAAGACGGGTGTGCCCGTGTTCGCCGTGAAGGGCGAGACCCTGGACGAGTACTGGGACTACACCCACCGCATCATGGAATGGCATGACGGCGGCACGCCGAACATGATCCTCGACGACGGCGGCGACGCCACGGGCCTGCTCACCCTAGGCACGCGCGCGGAGAAGGACATCGCCGTCCTGGACAACCCCGGCAGCGAAGAAGAGGTCGCCCTGTTCAAGTCGATCAAGGCCCGCCTGCAGAAGGACCCCACCTTCTACTCGCGCACCCTCGCCAACATCCAAGGCGTGACCGAAGAGACTACCACCGGCGTGAACCGCCTGTACCGCCTGGCCAAGGAAGGCAAGCTGCCCTTCCCCGCCATCAACGTGAACGACTCGGTCACCAAGTCCAAGTTCGACAATCTGTACGGCTGCCGTGAGTCCCTGGTCGACGCCATCAAGCGCGCCACCGACGTAATGGTCGCCGGCAAGACTGCCCTGGTGTGCGGCTTTGGCGATGTAGGTAAGGGCTCGGCCCAGTCCCTGCGCGCTCTCGGCGCCATCACCATGGTCACGGAAGTCGATCCGATCTGCGCCCTGCAGGCGGCGATGGAAGGCTACAAGGTTGTCGACATCAACGACGTGATCGGCGACGTGGACATCTTCGTCACCGCCACCGGCAACTTCAACATCATCACCACCGATCTCATGACACAGATGCGCAACGAGGCCATCGTCTGCAACATCGGCCACTTCGACAACGAGATCGACGTCGCGGGCCTGAAGCAGTTCGAGTGGGACAACATCAAAGATGGCGTCGACCACATCATCTTCCCCAACGGCAATCGCATCACCTTGCTGGCCCAGGGTCGCCTAGTGAACCTCGGTTGCGCCACGGGCCACCCGAGCTTCGTCATGTCCAACTCCTTCACCAACCAGGTGTTGGCGCAGATGGAACTGTGGCAGAACGGCGATAACTACAAGAAAGACGTCTACGTGTTACCTAAGCACCTGGACGAGAAGGTGGCACGCCTGCATCTCGACCGCATCGGCGCCAAGCTCACCGAGCTCACGCCGGAGCAGGCCGACTACATCGGCGTGAAGGTGGAAGGCCCCTACAAGCCCGACCACTACCGCTACTGATCGCCGACCGCCCCGCGCGGCTGCCGATCGACGAACGAGGGCCGGGGTGCGCGACGCATTCCGGCCCTCGCCGTTTGGTGCGTTCTACCCAACATTTCGAAAGCCAATGACTCGCTACGATCTGTGGTGGTTGATACAACCCAGCCACCTCATGCTCTGGGGCCTCACCTTGGGCGCAATGCTCAGCCTGCGCCCTCGCTGGCGCCGCGTGGGCCGGCGCCTGGGCGCGAGCGCCCTACTCCTGATGCTCGTCTGCGCCCTTACGCCGGTGAGCGACTGGGTGATCGGCCCGCTGGAGCGCCGCTTCCCCCCGCCGCCGATCGACGCCCCACCCCCCTGCGGCCTGGTGGTGCTAGCGGGCGCAGAGCAGGTCTCCCTGAGCGTGAAACACGGCACACCACACGTAAACGATTTCGCTGATCGGCTTACGACCTTCGTAGTGCTCGCACGACGCTTCCCGGAGGCGACCCTGATCCACAGCGGCGCAGGGAGCTGGCGCGACGGCGCATCTCAGAGCACGGTGGCACGGTCATTCCTGCAAGCTGCCCTACCCGAGCGCAACATTGTTTACGAAGACCGCTCGACCAACACACAAGGCGCGGCGCGCGAGGTAGCGAGACTAATGGCGGCCAACCCGGAGGCAAAAGGCTGCGATTGGTGGCTGGTGACGAGCGCTTTCCATATGCCGCGCTCGATCGGGGTCTTTCGCGCCGTTGGGGTGCCCGTGGCTGGCTTCCCCACAGATTTTCGCACGGGCAGCGATGGTTTCACCCTGCCGCAGGCTGCTCGATCGCTAACGCAGTTGGACTGGGCAGCTCACGAGTGGGTGGGGCTGCTGTGGTACCGCTTACGCGGCGATACCCGTGAGCTGTTTCCCAAGCCTGCACCCTCGACGACGAACGACCGCAAACAGTGAGACCGAGCCGGCTTGACCGCTCCGCTCGCCACACCCATGCTCGTAGCATGTTCGAGCTGCTCCAGTTCACCGATCTGCACATCACCCGCACGGCTGGCGAGTGCCTGCGCGGTATCGATACGCGCGACAGCCTGGACGCCGTCTACCGAAGAGCGCTGCTGCGCCACCCGACGCCTGGCGCCCTGTTGCTCACCGGCGACATCGCGGACGATGGCAGCCCTGAGGCGTACGAACACATCCGTGAGGTGTTTGCTGACGCCCCCTGTCCTGTGCTGGCGATACCCGGAAATCACGATCACCCGCAAACCCTGTGCGAGGTGCTCTCTAGCGCCCCATTCGTGACCGAAGGTGTTCACTGGCTCGGCGAGCATTGGTGCGCTCACCTGTTGGATAGCCATCTACCCGGTGCGGTCGGTGGTCGCCTCACGGCGGCTTCGCTGGCGCTACTAGAGCAGGCGCGGGCGGATGACAGCGGTCGACACCAGCTGCTGGCCCTGCACCACCCACCTATCGCTTTAGGCAGCACGTGGATGGACTCGATCGGCTTGGAGGATGCGCACGCTCTCCTGCAGGTGGTCGAGCAAACCGAATCCGTGCGCGCTGTCGTGTGGGGCCATGCCCACCAGCGCTACGACGGTCAGCGTGGCGGCGCCCACTTGCTCTGCACCCCTTCCACCTGCGTGCAGTTCGCGCCGCGCAAAGCGGAATTCGGCACCGACAACTCACGCGGGCCCGGCTACCGCCACCTGCGCCTACACACGAACGGAAAGATCGAGACGGAGGTAGTCTGGCTACCCTTCAACACAGGCCTGCGCGCCATCCCCGCATGACCCAACGCCGACGAAAACGCGCAATGCTTGGAGCGGTAGCAACTAGCCTACTGCTCTCGCTCAGCTCCTTCGCGGACACCGACACAGCCGCATCCCCACCGCGCGAGGCACTTCTATGGCGCGTGAGTGACGGCGAGCACCACCTGCTCTTGCTAGGTTCGATTCACGTGTTGCGCGAGCAGGACCTCCCCCTCCCGGCGCCAGTCCTGGATGCGTACGCCAACACTGACACCTTGGTCATGGAGCTAGACGTGGCATCCGCGGGCGCGGGCACGCTCGAGCGCAAGCTGCAGGAGTTTGGCGCAGCGGCGCCCCTACGGACCCTAGACGTCGTCTTCGGCGAGGGCTACCCGCAGCTTCGCGATCAACTTCTCGACGCGGGCATTGACCCGACAGCCGTCAACGGCTTCGACCCCTGGTTTCTGGCAACCGTACTGATCAACCTCAACTTGCAGCAGCTCGGCTTTCGTGGCGACCTTGGAGTGGAGGCGCAGCTGAGCGCGCGAGCCACCAAAGACGATCGAGAGACGGCAGGGCTGGAGACGATCAGCGAGCAGCTGGCAGTGTTCGAAAGCCTACCGGGCCAAACTCAGCGCATCATGCTCAGCGAAGCGCTGGCCGAGCTTGGCCAGCTGCGCGATGTGACCGAGCGCACGATCAGCGCGTGGCGCCGGGCTGATACGCAAGTGCTGCGCGAAGAGCTACTGGATTCGCTCAGTGATCAGCCTCAGCTCTATCGCGCCCTCGTGGTAGAGCGCAATGCGCGCTGGCTGGCGCCCATCCTAGCCATGGTAGAGTCGCCGCCAGTAGAGTTGGTGGTGGTCGGGTCACTGCATCTGCTCGGCGAGGACAGCGTGGTGCAGTTGCTACGCCAGCAGAGCGATGTGACCCTCGAGCCGATCTGGTAGGCGGCGCCACCGCTCAACGGGCGGCGACGAAGCGCGCTCGCGGCGGTCTCGATCAAATCTCAATCATCTCGAAGTCTTCCTTGGTAGCACCGCAATCAGGACACTGCCAGGTCAGCGGGACATCATCCCAACTGGTTCCCGGCGTAATGCCCGTCTCGGGATGGCCCTCGGCGTCCTTGTAGACAAACCCGCAGATCACACACATATATGCCTTCATGAATCGCGCTACCAGTCCTGTTCAAAGTCATCGAGAAGAGCGTGGCCTCACGCTGCGAACCCCCTCGCAGCGCCGAGGGCGCGCATTGTCACACGGATGAACGAAGCGCGACCAGCGAACGCGCGGCTCCCTTTGCTGGTGATCGCCGGCAACGATCCGAGCGGCGGCGCCGGCATCGCCGCGGACCTGCAGGCGGCCTCGGCCTTGGGCCTGCATCCGCTGCCGGTGATCACCTCGATCACCGCCCAGGACACGCGCGACGTGGTGAGCGTCCATCCCGTGCCACCCGCTCAGGTAACGGAACAGCTCCACGTGCTCCTGGACGACATCTCACCGGCCGCAGTCAAGATAGGCCTGCTGCCGAGCGAGGATGTCGCACTCGCCGTGGTTCGATGCCTTCGCGAGCGCCTGTCCGCGGTGCCGACCGTGGTCGACCCGGTGCTCAAGGCGGGCGGCGGTGGTCGCCTCGCCGACGACCCTCTGGCGAAGGTCTTGCGCGAGGAGATCCTGGCTGAGGCCACCGTCACCACGCCCAACCGTTTCGAACTCGCCCGCCTGGTCGACTCTGATGAGGGCGCGGACCCGCAGACGCAAGCAGCAGCCTTGGCCAGGCAGTGCGCCTGCGCTGTGCTCGTGACCGGCGCCGATGTGGCTGCAGACTTGGATCAGCCCGTAGTTCGCAACTACGCCGCCCTCGCCGACGGCACCTCGCGGCAGTGGACCTGGCCGCGGCTACCGGGCCGCTTCCACGGCTCCGGCTGCACCCTCGCGGCCGCGCTTGCCTGCGAACTCGCGAAGGGCGAGGCACTCGGCCCAGCGATGGAGGCAGCGCAGCGATACACCGCCTCCGCGCTCTCCCAGGCCATTGCCCCCGGCCGAGGCCAATTCATCCCCGGGCGGATGATAAAGTGACACCATGTACCAGTCCTTGCCCCGTGGCCTCTACGCCATCACGCCGAACGACGTCGCCGATTCGGCTACGCTTGTCGACCTCGCGCGCGAGGCGCTAGACGGCGGTGCCCGCACCCTGCAGTACCGGGCCAGCAGCGTCGATGCCTTAGATCGAGAGATCGCCGTGCAGCTGCGCGGCCTGTGCACTGAACTCAATGCCTGCTTCATCGTCAACGACGACCCGATGCTGGCCCTCGCCTGCGGCGCCGACGGCGTACATCTAGGCCGACGCGACATGAGCGTCTCCCACGCCCGCCAGCTCCTCGGCAACCATGCGATCATCGGCGTGAGCTGCTACGACGAACTGGATCGGGTCCTGCGCGCTGAGCGCGCAGACGCTTCCTACGTCGCACTCGGCTCCTTCTTCCACTCGCGGACCAAGCCGGACGCGGTTCGCGTCGGCGTTGGCCTGCTCGGCGAAGCCGTCGGCCGCAGCTCCTTGCCCGTGGTAGCGATCGGCGGCATTACGCCGGAGAACGGCGCCCCCCTAGTAGACGCCGGTGCGCACGCTATCGCCGTTATCAGCGGGCTTTTTTCGTGCCCCGACGTGAAGGCGACCGCGAGCGCCTACCAAGCCCTGTTTTGAGCGATCGGTGGGTCCGCGCAATCGCGTAGGTCATCGCTCCCATGAGACCCCAGACAGAGATCGAACCGATGGAACAGCATTTCGAGGAAGCCAAACACTACATCGCCGGCGGCGTGAACTCGCCGGTCCGAGCCTTCGGCGCCGTCGGCGGAACGCCCGAGTTCGTGCGCCGCGCAGAGGGCCCCTACCTGCATACGGAGAGCGGACGCCAGCTTATCGACTACATCGGTTCATGGGGCCCGATGATCCTTGGCCACGCTCACCCAGAGGTCGTTAGCGCCGTTCAGGAAGCCGCTGCCAGCGGGCTGCATTTCGGCACGCCGACCACGCGGGAGACAGATCTGGCAAAGCTCGTGTGCGAGATTGTCCCCTCGATTGAGCTTGTTCGAATGAACAGCTCGGGCACGGAAGCGACGATGAGCGCCATTCGCCTTGCGCGCGGGTTCACCGGTCGCGACACGATCGTGAAGTTCGAGGGCTGCTACCACGGCCATAGCGATTCCCTTCTGGTCAAGGCGGGCTCCGGCGCCCTGACCTTCGGCGTGCCGTCCTCGCCGGGCGTACCGGCCGTGCTCGCCGAACACACGGTGACGCTGCGCTACAACGACGCGGAGCAAGTCCGTCAGACCTTCGCTGACATGGGCGATCGCATCGCGTGCATCATCGTCGAGCCGATCGCGGGCAACATGAACTGCATTCCGCCCGTGCCGGGCTTTCTCGAGGCCTGTCGTGAGGTCTGCGACGCCTCCGGCGCCCTGCTGATCTTCGATGAGGTGATGACGGGGTTCCGAGTGGCTCTCGGCGGCGCGCAGGCCGTGTACGGGGTGACGCCGGATCTGACCACGCTCGGCAAGATCATCGGCGGCGGCACCCCGGTGGGGGCCTTCGGCGGGCGTCGTGACGTAATGCTGCACGTGTCCCCCACTGGTCCTGTGTATCAGGCTGGCACGCTGTCGGGCTGCCCACTAGCGATGGCAGCGGGTATCGTTACCCTGCGCCACCTTCAGACACTCGGCTTCCACGACACGCTGGGGCAGCGCGCGGACCGGCTCACCGCTGGCATGGTCCACGCGGCCAAGCGCCACGGCATTCCCATGAGCCGACACGTCGTAGGCGGCATGTTCGGGTTCTTCTTCACGGACCAGAATCCCGTGACCACCTTCGAACACGTGCAAGGCTGTGACCTAGAACGCTTTAACCAGTTCTTCGCCGGCATGCTGGCAGAGGGTGTCTACCTGGCGCCCTCAGCCTACGAAGCCGGCTTCATCTCGATCGCACACACGGATGAGATCATCGATCAGACGATCGCCGCTGCCGACCGGGTGCTGGCGCGCATCGCCGCGTAGAAGGATCGAATCCGTCCGCGACTAGGTGGCCCCACCGCTGTTCGCGTGCGAGTCCCAGCCCCAACGCGGCATGAGCCCCTGCGGCACGTCGAGCTGATCGAGGATCCGCGCGACGACGAAATCGATGAGATCGTCCATCGTCGTCGGCGCGTGGTAGAAGCCTGGACTCGGCGGCAAGATCGTCACGCCGAGCTGCGCCAAGCGCAGGAGGTTCTCCAGGTGGATCACAGAGAAGGGGGTCTCCCGGGGCACCACGATCAACCGCCCCCGCTCCTTAATCACCACATCGGCCGCGCGCTCGATGAGCTCACGCCCCGCGCCCGCGGCGATCACCCCTACGGTGGCCATGCTGCATGGACAGATCACCATGTCGCGCGGGGCACCGGATCCGCTCGCCACCGGTGAGGTCCACTCTTCGCGGCCGAACACTCGCAGCTGCTCGTGAGCCGCGTCGAAGCGCTCGGTGAAAAAACGCTCGATGTCCCCTACCCGCCCCGGCAGCTTGAGGGAGGTCTCCGTGCCTATCACCACCTGAGCTGGCTTGGACAGGAGTAGAAAGACGCGTATATGACGGGCGAGCAGTACCTGCAGCAAACGCAGGCCGTACTGCGCGCCGGAGGCGCCCGTGAACGCCAAGGTGACCGTGCGCGGTGGCTCCTCGATACTCATGGATGGTCAACGCGCTCTTGCAGCGCCTCTCGCAAGCGCTGGCGAAGGCCGCCGAACGCGCCATTACTCATCAACACCGCCGTATCTCCCCGTCGCAGCTCTTGGGCCAAAGCTTGCGCAAGGCCCTCGACCTCAGTATGCACCCGCAGCTCGGGAAGTGTCGGGCCGAGGATGGCGCTCGCGTCCCAATCGAGGCTCGCATGGGCGTATAGCCAAGCCTGGTCCGCCTGCGCCAAGGCGGCCGCCAACTCGGGCCCGTGGGCGCCCATGCGCATCGTGTTCGAGCGGGGCTCCAGCACGGCGATCAGGCGTCCATCCCGGCTGGCCATCTCCTGACGCAGCGTTTCAAGGGTGCGCGCGACGGCCGTCGGATGATGGGCGAAATCATCGTAGACGTTGAGGTCACCTGGCACGTCTACGCGCTCCAGGCGACGCGCAACGCCCTCAAAGCTCGCCAATGCCTCTAGGGCTTTGGATGGTGCCACGCCCACATGCGCCGCCGCGGCGATGGCGGCGAGCGCGTTTTCCGCGTTGTGCCTACCTCTGACGTTAGGCGGCAGCACACCGAGACGCTCACCCTCACGCAGCACGTCGACACCATCACCTGGCTCTACCGACGATAGTCTCCAATGGGTGTCATCCGCTCGCTCCGATACCGCCGGCGTGTCGCCGACCCATCCGGTCGTGGCTCGCGTGGACCAGCAGCCTCGCTCGAGCACCCGCGCCAGTGCACTACTCGCGCCGTTGGCGATGACCTGCCCCCGCTCAGGAACGATACGAACCACGTGGTGGCATTGCGTCTCGATCGCCACGAGGTCGGGAAAAATGTCAGCGTGATCATACTCAAGGTTGTTCAGAATCAGCGTGCGCGGATGGTAATGCACGAACTTCGATCGCTTGTCGAAGAAAGCCGTGTCGTACTCGTCGGCCTCGATGACAAAGTAGTTGGATGATCCCTGGCCGTTGTGGGTGCCACCCCCTAAGCGCGCGGAGACATCGAAGTTAGCAGGCACGCCACCCACCAGAAATCCGGGCGCGAGCTCAGCTTGCTCGAGAATCCACGCCAACATGCTCGTGGTCGTGGTCTTGCCGTGCGTGCCGGCCACGGCCAAGACGTGCCGATGGCGCAGCACCTGCTCACCCAGCCATTGGGGGCCCGACACGTAGGGCAGGCGTTGATCGAGCATGTACTCAATAGCGTCCATGCCGCGCACCATCGCATTGCCGACCACGACGAGATCCGGCGCAGGCTCGAGGTGACTGGCGTAATAGCCCTCCTGAATGTCGATTCCCTGTGACTCCAGCAAGGCACTCATGGGTGGATAAACGTTTTGATCGCAGCCACTTACGCGGTAACCAAGCTGGCGCGCTAGGAGCGCGAGGCCGCCCATGAACGTGCCACAGATGCCCAGAAAATGGAGTCGGTCGACGCCAGCGGTGGTCATGGTAATCTCACGGCATGATGACAAATTTTGAGGTCGGCAGATGCGCCGCCCACGCCTAAGGGGCACATGCCGGTGCCTATGAACTTCGATTTCATTACAACGCAGCTGGCGCTCGACGACCTGCTCAGCGATGCGGCTGGGTCTGAGGAGATCGCGCTAGACACCGAGTTCGAGCGCGTTCGCACGTACCATCCGCGACTTTGCCTGATCCAACTCGCCTTCGGTACTCGCGTGGCGTGCATCGATGCCCTCGCTGAGCTCGATCTCGGGGCGTTTTGGCAGTTTCTTGCCGATTCAACGGCCACCAAAGTCATGCACGCTGGACGCCAGGACCTCGAGCTTGCGCACACGGAGAGCCGTCGCGCACTAGGAGAGCCGGTCATGCCGGTGCCCTACGTCGACACGCAGATCGCTGCTGGATTGCTCGGTATCGGCGAGCAGGTGAGCTACGCCCATCTGGTTCAAGAGCGCCAACAGATCACCCTGCCAAAGGCGCACACGCGAACGGACTGGACCAAACGACCGCTCGATCCGGCGCAGCTCGACTACGCCGCCGATGACGTGCGCTACCTGCTCCCAGTGTGGGCGCAACTGCGGGAAGAGTTGCGTGAGCGCGGCCGAGAGCACTGGGTGAGCGAAGACAGCGCCGCGCTGATCGACCCCGACCTGTACGAGGTGGACACCTCCGAGGCGTGGCGGCGGGTGAAGGGCGCGCGACGCCTGCGTCCCGAAGCGCTTGCGCTGCTGAAGCGCCTTGCTGACTGGCGCGAGACGCGCGCGCTCGAACGCGACAAGCCACGGCAGTGGGTACTTAAGGACGAGGTGCTGTTGAGCCTCGCCCAACGGCGCCCCGACAGCCTGCGCACGCTGCAGAGAAACCGCGACCTGCCCGCCGCGGTCGTACGGCGTCACGGCGAAGAGCTATTCGCACTGCTCTGTGAGCCATTCGCAGCGCACGAGGTGGAACCGCCGCGCAGCTATACGCCTGTCGATGAGCCGCTGGTGCGCAAGCTGATGGCGAACCTACGCTCGCTCGCCGAGCAGGAGAACGTGTGCGCGACCTCGATCGCTTCGCGTCGGGATATCGAGCAATTCTCCCGCGGCCACAATCACACGCGCCTCGAGCGTGGCTGGCGGCGGGAATTCGTCGGCGAGGGTTTGCGCTCCTTGCGCGAGGAGTTTGCGACCCTCTAAAGGGGTCGAGTGGCGTTCATTCCGGCGGCTGGCTGCAACACCGGCCGCCGACCTTCCGATCAGTGCCCTAGCTAGCGCTTCTTGCGACGACTGACCTTCTTGCGCGCGGCTGTCTTCTTCTTGGCCGCGGGCTTCTTCTTGGAAGCGGCCTTCTTTTTGCTGGCTGCTTTCTTCTTCGAAGCTGCCTTCTTCTTGCTGGCCGCCGCCTTCTTCTTCGAAGCTGCTTTTTTCTTGCTAGCTGCTTTCTTTTTGCCAGCCGCCTTCTTCTTCGAAGCGGCCTTCTTCTTACTCGCCGTTTTCTTCTTGGAAGTCGCCTTCTTCTTGCTGACTGCCTTCTTCTTCGACGCAGCCTTCTTCTTGCTAGCCGCCTTCTTCTTCGTGGTGGCCTTCTTCTTCGACGCAGCTTTCTTCTTGCTAGCCTTTTTCTTGCTTGCCGTCTTCTTCTTGCCAGCCGCTTTCTTCTTCGCTGCTGTCTTCCTCTTCGCCTTCTTCTTGCCTGGGCCGGACGTCGACGCCTTGGTCGTCGTCTCGGCAGCAGGCTCATCGCTTGGGGTTTCTGCCGCCATAGTCTTTGCCTTCACCTTTTTCGCTGCCTTCCTAGCCGCCTTTTCGGCGCCGGCAGCACGGGCACTGGTGCCCTTACTGCGACTCGACGCCGTGGCGGCCTTAATCCGGGTAGCCTTCGTGCTAGCACTCTGCTTCCCGGTCGCCTGTTTCGCGGCACGCTTGCGGGCCGCGGAACTCGATCCCCCACGCTTGGCGCGCGCTTTCTTCTTGCTCGCGCTCGCTCGACGTCCGACGTCGATGGGAGTGACCTCAGCCGGTGGCCGAGGTGCTGGTGTCATCGCCGTCGCATCGGCGAGCGCTTGCACGGCCGGCCCATTGGGCAGCCCGTCGCTGTCGTGGGTCACCGTCGTCAGTGTCGACTCGACTGACATAGCGCCCGTGCGTTCGCGCAATGCGCTCAGCAGGTCTGTGAGATCTTCGAAGATGGAGTCGACCTCACCGACCGCATCCAGGCGATTGAGCTTTCCCGCGCGCTCGTAGTGCACTACCAGGGGTTTGGTGTGCGCCTCGTAAACGCGCAATCGGTTGCTGACGGTCTCTTCCGTATCGTCGCCGCGGCGAGACAGGCGTGTGCTGCCACACTTGTCGCAGATTCCTTCCAACGTCGGCGGTGAACTGTAGATGTTGAACACTGCGCCGCAGTTGTGGCACGTAAGGCGCCCCGTGAGACGCTGCATGAGAAGGTCGAAGTCCACCTCGAAGAGCACGGCGGCGTCGAGTTCGATCGACATAGCCTTGAGCATTTGGTCCAAGGCACGCGCTTGCGCGACGTTGCGGGGGAAGCCATCGAGGATGAAACCGTGCTGCGCATCGTCCTGCGAGAGGCGCTCTCCTATGATGCCGAGCACGATGCTGTCGGAGACGAGTTGCCCCGCGTCCATGGCTGCTTTGGCTCGAAGTCCGAATGACGTGCCCGACTCGACCGCGCTTCGCAGTAGGTCGCCAGTGGAGACCTGTGGGATACCCAAATGCTCGACGAGCTTCTTGGCTTGAGTGCCCTTGCCTGAACCAGGCGGCCCCAGGAGCACGATTCTCATTGAGGAGACTCGATAGTAGACGGACGCGGCTAACGTACCGATTGCTTTCGCGCGCGTCAAACGCAACCGTTTCGGGTGTGAACGCGTGCTCATCGAGGCGTTGCTCGGTGCCTGAAGATCGTCGTTTGATCAACCAGCGAGACGCGTTGCAGGTGAGCGGATCGTAGCCGCTCGTATCCGCGGACGAGTGCCGCAGCAAGGGGGCGTGATCGACACCTGGTTTGCCCAGGTGTCGATCACCGCAGCACTATCAGCTACTCAACAATGGCGCGATCACCAGCGACACGATGGCCATCACGTTGATGAGGATGTTCATGGATGGACCGCTGGTGTCCTTGAACGGATCGCCGACGGTGTCGCCGACCACAACGGCTTTGTGCACATCCGATCCCTTGCCACCGAGGTTGCCCTTCTCCACGTACTTCTTGGCGTTATCCCAGGCGCCGCCAGCGTTGGCCATGAACAGGGCCAGTAGGACGCAGGTGATCAAGGCACCGCCTAGCATGCCGCCGAGCGCCTCGGGGCCAATGGCGAAGCCAACCACCACGGGCGCTCCGACCGCCAACACGCCGGGCAAGGCCATCCGCTGCAACGCTGCGGTGGTCGCGATCTCCACGCAACGCACGTTGTCAGGCTCAGCCTTGCCTTCGAGTAGGCCAGGAATCTCGCGGAACTGACGACGAATCTCTTCGATCATCTGGAACGCTGCATCACCCACTGCGGTCATCGTGATCGACCCGACGAGGAACGGGAAGATCCCGCCAATGAAGATCCCGATGAGTACCTCTGGATCGTTCAACAGCAGCTCGAAGTCCGCCTTGTTGTGAGCGACGGTCTCGATGTACGCGGTGATGATCGCGAGCGCTGCCAGCGCGGCTGCACCGATGGCGAAACCCTTACCGATGGCGGCGGTGGTGTTGCCCACCTCATCGAGGGAGTCGGTAATCTCGCGCGTGTCCTCACCCATCGCCGCCATCTCTGCGATACCGCCGGCGTTGTCCGCTACCGGGCCGTACGCATCGATTGCCATGGTGATGCCCACGGTAGCGAGCATGCCAACAGCGGCGATACCAACGCCGTACAGACCGGCGGTGACGTTGCTCACGTAGATGATGGCGCTGATCGTGAACAGCGGCACGGTGACCGACTGCATGCCCACGGCGAGGCCAGAGATCATCACAGTGGCTGGGCCCGTCTGACCGGACTCGGCGATTTTGCGTACGGGAGGGCCACCCGTGTAGTACTCGGTGACCAAGCCGATGATGATCCCGCCGATCGCGCCCGATAGCACCGCCTGCCACACACCCGCAGAGAGCCCAGTCGCGCTCACTACAAAGTAGGCCGCGATGATGAAGATGATCGCGGCGCCCAGCGTGCCCGTGCGCAAGGCGACTTCCGGCGCTCGGCCCGAAGACATGCGCACGATGACGATGCCTAGCAGGGAGCAGATCAGGCCGACGGCCGCGAGCAGAAGGGGCAGCCCCATCAACGACTCCTGAGGACCGAAGCGCTCGAAAGCCGCAATCGGCAGCGTCGAGGCGATGGCGATGGTGGCGATCATCGAGCCGCAGTAGGACTCGAAGATGTCCGACCCCATGCCCGCAACGTCACCTACATTGTCGCCCACGTTGTCTGCGATCACGCCAGGGTTGCGCGGATCATCTTCGGGAATACCTGCTTCGACCTTACCCACGAGGTCCGCACCAACGTCCGCACTCTTGGTGTAGATACCGCCGCCCACACGTGAGAACAAGGCCACGACGGACGCGCCCATACCGAATCCGTGCAAGTTGTGCGCGGTCTCCGGATCACCGCCGAAGACCAGGTACAAGGTCCCGAGGCCGAGCAGCCCCATGGAAGCCACCGTAACGCCCATGATCGACCCGCCGAAGAAGGCGATCGTGAGCGCCGTGCCCGCGCCGTGCTGATTGGCGGCAACGGTGGTGCGCACGTTGGCGCGCGTGGCCGTGTACATGCCGACCCAACCGGCGACCGAAGAGGTGGCCGCGCCTGCAAGGAACGCGATCATCGTCTCCAGCCCCAACCCGGAGACCGCGATGAGCACGGCGACGCCGATGGCGAAGGCCCACAGGATCATGTACTCGCGACGGATGAACGCCATCGCCCCCTGGTGGATCGCCTCAGCGATCGACGCCACCTTGCCCTCACCCGCGGGATAACGGTTCACGGTGGCGTAGAGCACGATCGCGGCGACGATGCCGATGGCACCCGCGATTACGGGAAAATAACCTGTCTCCATGTCTCCCCTCTGGTTGGTTTTTCATTCTTCGGAAACGAAAACGCCGGCGAGATCCTCAGTCGGATCCGCCGGCGCACGACGCGGTCAAAAGCTAACGTCTTTGGTGAAGTCGGGCTTGGGGCCGGCGCGGCGATTCTAGCGCACGCGCCCGCCGCCTGCCTGCCTAGACTCTCCCCTACCCCTCCCGGTACAGCTCTGCGCCACCTTCGCGGAACTCCTGCGCTTTCTCGCGCATGCCCTGTTCACGCACCGCAGACGGGTCCTCCTCGGCGTCGGCGGCAAGATCGCGGATCTCCTGAGTGATCTTCATGGAGCAGAACTTCGGACCACACATGGAACAGAAGTGCGCCGTCTTGTGCGCCTCCTTGGGCATGGTGGCGTCGTGGTACTCACGGGCCCGCTCCGGATCGAGGCTCAAGTTGAATTGATCCTCCCAGCGAAACTCGAAGCGCGCCTTGGACAGGGCGTTGTCTCGCACCTGTGCCACCGGGTGGCCCTTCGCGAGATCCGCGGCGTGGGCTGCGATGCGGTACGACACGATGCCCTCGCGCACGTCTTCGCGATCCGGCAGTCCGAGATGCTCCTTAGGAGTCACGTAGCAGAGCATCGCCGTCCCGTACCAGCCGATCTGGGCGGCGCCGATCGCAGAGGTGATGTGATCGTAGGCCGGAGCCACATCGGTGGTGAGCGGACCGAGCGTATAGAAGGGCGCCTCGCTGCAGTGCTCGAGCTCCTCTTTCATGTTCTCCTCGATCATGTGCATGGGCACGTGCCCAGGCCCCTCGATCATCACCTGCACATCGTGCTGCCAAGCGATCTTGGTCAGTTCCCCCAAGGTGCGCAGCTCAGAGAACTGGGCGTCGTCGTTGGCATCGGCCAAACATCCAGGTCGAAGACCATCGCCTAGAGAGAAGGTGACGTCGTAGGCCGCCATGATCTCGCAGATCTCGGGGAAGCGTGTGTAGAGGAAGTTCTCCTCATGATGCGCCAAGCACCACTTAGCCATGATCGATCCGCCCCGGGACACGATGCCCGTGAGCCGCTTGGCCGTCATGGGAATGAACGGCAAGCGCACGCCGGCGTGGATCGTGAAGTAATCCACGCCCTGCTCGGCTTGCTCGATCAACGTGTCGCGGTACAGCTCCCAGGTCAGCTCTTCGGCGATGCCGCCAGTCTTCTCGAGCGCCTGGTAGATAGGTACGGTACCGATCGGCACGCAGCTGTTGCGCAAGATCCACTCGCGCGTCTCGTGGATCTCCTTGCCCGTGGACAGATCCATCACCGTATCGGCGCCCCAGCGGGTCGCCCACACCATCTTCTCCACTTCCTCCGCCACGGAGGAGGTGACCGCCGAGTTACCGATGTTGGCATTGATCTTCACGAGGAAGTTGCGGCCGATGATCATCGGCTCGAGTTCCGGGTGATTGATGCTCGCCGGAATCACGGCGCGGCCGGCGGCGATCTCGTCGCGCACGAACTCGGGAGTGACCTGGGCGGGGAGATTGGCGCCGAAGCCCTGGCCCGGCGAACGACGCCACAAGCCTTCCGACTCGTAGGCCTCGCGCATCTCCTCACGCTGCAGGTTCTCGCGAATGGCGACGTACTCCATCTCAGGCGTCACGATGCCCTGGCGGGCGTAGCGCATCTGGGTGACGCAAGCTCCGTCCTTGGCGCGCCGTCCGTGGTCGCGGCGCGGGAAGTAGGCACTACTCGCCAGCCGCTCACGACGGTAGGTCGAGCCGGAGCCGCCCAACGCCACCGTATCGCCGCGCTCGTCGATCCAGCCCGAGCGCAGCGCTGGCAGTCCGGCGGTTAGGTCGATCCGCTGATCGGGGTCACTGTAGGGGCCGGAGGTGTCGTACAACACGATGTCCGGTCGTCCGCCGGACGAGCCTGGCGCCCGGGGCGCCTGGGCAACGCGTCGCATAGGCACACGCAGGTCTGGGCGAGCACCGGTCACGTACAGCTTGCTGGAGCCCGGAAGCGGTCCAGTCACGCTGCGTGAAAGCTCGCCCACCTGCGTTTCAAAGTCCTTCGCCTTTGCACTCATGGGGCCGAGTGCCTCCTCTGTCCATGTTCGAAACCGTGCCCGCATCATGCATCGCGGACCTGCGCTTGTCACTGCGCTGCAAAGGCCGTAACCTTCCGGCGCCATACACATTTCGAACGTCGCCAATGGGTCGCACGCCGGCCTCCCGCCAAGGCTTGAAGGATGAATACGGAACACGCTCGTCGCCAGATGCTGATGCAGCAGCTGCGCACCTGGGAAGTCCTTGATCCAGACGTGCTTACGACCTTCGAGAATGTGCCCCGTGAACGCTTCGCTCCACCGGCTTACGCCCGCTTGGCGTTCGCGGACACCGAGATTCCGCTCGGCCATGACCAGGTCATGCTCCGCCCCTCCGTCGAGGGCAAGCTAGTACAGGCACTCGATCTACGCGCAGACGACGAGGTGCTCGAGGTGGGCGCGGGCTCGGGTTTTGTCACCGCCTGCTTAGCTCGGCTCGCTGGTCGAATCCACGCCCTCGAGTACCACTCATCGCTGGCAGCGATGGCCACACACAATCTGTGCGACGCCGGCGTGACCAACGCCGAGGTCCGGCAGGAAGACGCGACGCAATTCGCTTCACCCGGTCAGTACGATGCCGTGCTGGTCAGTGCCTCCATCGCCGAGCCCGCGGGCGAACAACGCTTTCGCGAAGCGCTCAAGGTGGGCGGCCGGCTCGTTCTAGTCAGCGGCCGTGAGCCGTTGATGGAGGCTTGCCTGATTCGCCGCGTCAGCGCTCTGGAGTGGACCCGCACGGCGCTCTTCGAAACCGCCGTTCCGCCGCTGATCGACGCGACCGCGCGACCTCCTTTCGAGTTCTGACGTCTAAGGCCTTCGGAGCTGCTCATGAAGGAACTCGACGCCACCGAAGTAGCCGCACGTTTAGCGGCTGACGATGGGGCTGCTGTACTGCTGGATGTGAGAGAAGCCTGGGAGCTGGACGTCGCCAGCGTCGCCGGGGCCGTGCACATCCCGATGAACAGCGTTCCCAGCCGCGTTCGAGAACTGGATCCTGGTAAGCCCCTTATTGTTATGTGCCACCATGGCGCTCGCAGCCGGCAGGTGGCTCAGTGGCTGACCGGTCAGGGGTTTAGCGATATCGCGAACTTCGACGGTGGAATCGACGCCTGGTCGCGGTTGATCGACGCCTCGATCCCCCGCTACTGAGCGCCTCCGACGGGATGCCGAGACGCCAGGGTTAGACCCACGTCCGGTGTTATACTAGTATACAACACCAACACTCTCAGGATAATCGGGACCCCCATGCCCCTGAAACTCACACTCCGCGCCCTGGCGCCCCTTTTCTTGGCCCTGATGGCGTTCGCGCCCAGCGCCTTCGGTGCTGATCTGCTCAATGCCCTAGAAGCTGCCATGCGCAGCGATCCCCAGCTGCGTGAAGCTGAGGCCAACCTGTTCGCCGCCCGCGAGGCCAAGCCCCAGGCTTGGTCAGCCCTCAAGCCGCAGATCACTGGCCAAGCCAGCACCACCCGCTCCGAGGCCACCGGTCAGAGCGCCTTCACCGCCGTTGGTGGTGTACCACTGATCACGATCTTCGAGTCGCGCACGCTGGAGGACAGGCGCTTCTCCCTGAACATCACGCAGACGGTCTTCCGCAAGGACCAGTTCATCGCCTTGGACTCGGCACAAGCTCGTATCCTCCAAGCAGAGGCCGACTACCGAGCCGCAGAACTCGACCTCTTGCAGCGCGTGTCCCAGCGCTACTTCGATGTGCTCGGCGCCCAGTCAGATCTCGACGCGGTGCGCACCACCAAGGAAGCGGTGGCCCGCCAGCTGGAGCAGGCGGAGACGCGCTTCGACGTCGGCCTGATTGCGGTCACCGACGTGCGCGAAGCCCAGGCCGCTTACGACCAGGCCGTAGCGGACGAGATCCAATCAAAGCGCTCCCTCGGCACCTCCAAGGAACTGCTGCGAGAGATCACCGGCGAGTACTACGAGGAGCTGCTCGCGCCAGGTGACCTGCCGCTGATGCCGCCCTCGCCGGCGAGCGCCGAAGACTGGGTGGTGCGCGCGAAGGCCGAAAACGCAACCGTAGTGTCGGCCGAGTACGGCGTGGACGTGGCCCACAACGAGCTGCGCAGCCGGCGCGCTCAGCACTACCCAACCCTCGATCTGGTGGTCCAGGGCGCGGACAACAATACCAACCAGCGCACGAACTCCTTCCAGCTTGGCGCGCCGGAGCCTGGGTTCCAACCGTCGGACAGCGACAGCCGCAACACCTCGATCGGCCTGCAGCTGAACGTGCCCATCTACTCCGGTGGATTCCGTGGATCGCGGGCGAAGGAAGCGGTGTACCTCGAGCGCGCTGCCAAGGAACGGCTGGAGCGCGCAATCCGAGAGACCGAGCGTCAGACCCGCGATTCATACGCCGGGGTGCTCTCAGAGATCGCTCGCGTCGGCGCCTTGGAGAAGGCTCTCGAATCCTCGCGCACGGCGCTACAAGCCACGGAAGCGGGGTTCGAGGTAGGCACGCGCACCACCGTGGACGTGCTCAACGCTCGCCAGGACCTGGCCCGCGCCCGCACCAACTACGAGCGCAGCCGCTACGTGTACATCACCAACCTCATCACCCTGAAGCTGTCCTCCGGTCAGCTCACCGGTGATGACCTTGCGGCGATCAATCAGTCGCTGACCGAGCCCGTCACCGAGCTGCCCTGAGCGCTTCCACGCGCTCGACCACCGCCGCCACCGCCCCGCGGTTGGCGGCGACGGTCTGCCGCCCAGCCTCGCCCATCTGCGATGCGAGCGGTGGGTCCGCTAGAAGCTCAGCCACCGCCCCGGCAATCGCCCGGCCGTCCTCGACGTAGCGAAGGGCACCCGCCTCGGCAAGCGCCGCTGCCACCTCCGGTGCGTTGTGATGGTGCGGTCCCGTAAGCGTCGGCAGACCCAGTGCTGCAGGCTCCAGTAGGTTGTGGCCACCGACCGGCACCAGACTGCCACCGACGAACGCGATGTCCGCCGCCGCGTAGAAGCTTAGTAGCTCGCCCATCACATCCACCAGCAGCACCTGAGCGTCATCGACGCTCATCTCGAAGCCAAGTTCAGAGCGCCGGCGCAGTGGAAAGCCCTGCCCGTGGATTGCCTTTGCGACGGCCTCGAAGCGCTCTGGGTGTCGCGGCACGATGACTGCCAGGCAGTTCGTACCGGCCTCTTGAAGTACGCGCAGCGCATCCATGACGGCCTGCTCCTCCCCCTCGTGGGTACTCCCAGCTACCAACACCGCGTCACGCTCTCCCTGGCGCGCGCGCCACACCCGACCAGCGCGCAGCGTTTTCGGGTCGAGGGCGATATCGAACTTCAGATTTCCGACGGCCTGCACCTGCGCACTTGGCGGCGCTAGGGCGCGGAAGCGCTGCGCATCCGCCTCGCTCTGCGCGGCCACCACGACATCGCGCAAGGCATCGCGGAACAGTGCGCCGAATCGCCGGTAGCGCCGGAGCGAACGGTCCGTGAGGCGCGCGTTGGCGAAGACGACCGGGATCCGACGGCGGCGACACCCCTGCAGCATATGCGGCCAGAGCTCGGTCTCGACGACCACCAGCACGCTCGGGCGCACCCGGTCGAGGAAGCGCGACACCGCATCGCGCAGGTCGTAGGGCACGTAGCGATGGGTGGCCGAGTCGCCGTAGAGGCGCGCTACATGGGCGGCTCCGGTCGGCGTCGTGGTCGTGATGACGACGCAGGCGTCGGGCGATTTTGCGCGCAGGGCGCGGATCAGGGGCAGCGCCGCCTGGGCTTCGCCGACCGACACGGCGTGCACCCAGAGCACTGCATCGCCCTCCTCTCGCCGTCCCCAGCCGAAACGCTCAAACACGCGCTCACGGTAAGGAGGGCGCGTCAGGACACGCCAGCCCACCACGGCGAGCAGGACGGGCAGCAGCGCGTAGGACAGTAGCAGGTAGAGCGGCCTTGCTAGCACGCGCCCGATGTCGCCGTCCGCGTCGCCTGAATCGGGCGAGTTCGTCACTCCGCTTGCTTCACCTGTCTCTAACGCGCCGGGGCGCAGCGATCAGCGGCCCCCCGGGGTAGTGGACCCGCCAGGATCGCCCGCCGCCGCTCGCGCTCACCGCGCTACCGCCGCTTGCGATGGGTTGAGTACAATCCGCGATCCGCATGGTGCCCCTCGCGCCAACCCTCGCCTGCCACAAGCTCGAAGATGCCTGCGCGCGATACCTCTGCCCAACCACTCACCCGCTTCCTCGCCCCGCGCTACTGGGGCCTGTGGCTGCTGATCGGCGGGGCGCGCCTGCTCTCCTTGCTGCCGATGGGGCTGCAGCGCGGGCTCGGCAGAATGATCGGGAAGATCGGCTACCACGTCTTCTCCTTTCGCCGCGGCATCGCTCGACGCAACCTTGAGGCTTGCTTTCCCGACGCTGAGCCGGCCCGGATCGATCAGCTGCTTCGCGAACACTTCCTGCACCTCGGCATCGCCCTGTTCGAAATCCCCACCTGCTGGTGGGCGCGCGATGCACGCCTCGCGCACATGGCGGACCCGATCGGTTTGGAGCACCTAGAGGCGGGCCTTGCACAGGGCCGCGGCGTGATCCTCCTGACCGCGCACTTTACCTGCCTTGAGATGGGCGCACGACTGATGTGCCTGTACACACCCCTGCACGTGATGTACCGCCGCCACGATAACCCCCTGCTGCAGGAGATGATCCGGCGCACACGCGGGGCTCATGCGGAGAAGATCATCGAACGCACCGACGTACGCGCGCTCGTGCGCAGCCTGCGTGCTAATAAAGCCGTTTGGTTCGCACCTGATCAAACGCCCCACGGCGGCCACGACGACGTACTAGCCCCGTTCTTCGACGTCCCTGCAGTGACCAACACGGCCACCACACGCTTGGCCAAGCTCACAGGAGCCACCGTCGTGCCCTACTTCCCGGAGCGCACGGCCGACGGGAGCTACCAGCTAATTATCGGCCCGCCGATCGATGACTTCGCTGAGGACGATGACTTGCAGGGAGCGACGCGGATGAACGCGCTTATCGAAGCGCACGCTAGGCGGGTTCCGTCGAGCTACCTTTGGATCCATCGACGCTTCAAGAATCGACCCGCCTCGTTGCCGGACCTCTACGCCGACCTCAGCTGATTCAGTACTTCCCCCACGCTGCTCACGGCGCGGTGATCTTGGCGGTGGGCGCCGCGTAACCGAGGGCCCCGTACAGGCGTAGGTAGCTGTTGACCATACGCTCAGCGGTGAAGCGGTCTGCCTGCTTGCAAGCAGCCTCGCTCATCTGCTCGCGCAAGGCCGAGTTCTCAGCTAGCGCGATCAGGGCCTGTGCGAATGCGGCTGAATCCCCCGAAGCCACGAGACGTCCCGTCTGCGGGGACACGAGCTCAGGCACCCCTCCGACTTCGCTGGCGAGCACCGGCACGCCGCAGGCCATCGCCTCCAGCAGCGCTGAACCGAGCGCTTCCTCACGCGAGGGGTAGGCAAACAGGTCGAGGGCGCCGAGGTAGTTGCTCACATCATCTACCCAACCGGCGAACTCGAGGTTGGTAAGCCCCTTGGCCGCCTCGCGCAGAGCCGCCGCATCGGGCCCGTCACCGAGCAACAGGAAGTGCACGTGCGGATGGGTGCTCTGGATCTGTCGCGCCACATCGATCAACACGCGCTGGCCCCGCAGTCGGTCGTCGAGGGGGGCCACGTTCCCAACCAAGAACCTGCCCTCGTAGCGTCGTCGCAAGCGCTCCACCTTGAAGGGATCACTCGGCATTGGCGCGACTCCACTAGGAATCAACACGGGCGTGAGGGATGGGTCCTCGGCCCGGATCGACTCGACCACGTACTGGGAGACCGCCACCAACCGCGCGGCCCGGCGACAGGCACGTCGCACCAGGCGAGGCGCTCGCGGCGACGGTGCCAAGCGCTGGGTGACCACATAGGGCGGACCGCCGGTCTGCTGGCGGAACAGCGCCGCGGGTGCCGCGGCCACTTCGTGTGCGTGAACCACGCGGCAGGCACCGGGGATGGCCAGCGCCGCGAAGGGCGTGCCTTCGGCGCGCCGCACCTCCAAGCCCGGCACATCGCCCAGCGCCTCGGCCAGGCGTCGACTGCCAACGACCGCGCGTTGGGGGATGCCATGGCCCGCAAGGCCGCGAACCAGGAGCTCCAGCTGGCGCTGAGCACCGCGGTAATCGCGCGCGAGGCTGACATGAGTAACGTGAACGGCGGACATGAGCGCTCGACGTCAGTTTGCTTGGAAGATGCCTCTACGGCGTGAGCCGTGCCGTGGGCGACGAAGACTGGCTGCGACCCTAGCGCTGATCAGGCGCTCGCCGCGCCGCGAGTGCGCGTGACCAGCATGAAACGCGCGCCGCAATAGTGACACTGCGCCTGGCCGTTCTGATCCAGCGAGAGGAACACCCGCGGGTGGGAGTTCCACAGGGAGCTGCCGGGCAGTGGGCAGCACAGGGGAAGATCCTCATCGGTGATCTCGTAGAAGTTCTGATCGTTGGGTGTACGGGGGGCAGGGGAGCTCGTCACCGGGAACCTGGCCTCTTGGACGCGGCGGGTTGGGCCTCAGTATAACGCGATCAGCGTACGCACCGATCAACCCGATGCACTACCGATCCATTCGTCAAAGGCGGCCTGGATCGCCGCTCGAGCGGGAACCGCTTCCTGTACGGGCACTAGGGCCCGCTCTTCCCCTCGCAGGTTGGCCCGATGCGCGAGGGCCCGGTGCGCATAGTAAGCGTCGGCCAGAGCCTCGGCGCGTTCACTGTCGATAATCCCTGCCTCGGCGAGCGCTCGCAACTGAGACACGTTCTCGCGAACGGCAACCAGCGCCGGGTGCGCGTGGGCGTTCGCGAGAACCAGGAACTGGACCAGAAATTCCAAGTCGACCAGCCCGCCAGGGTCAGCCTTGACGTCGAACGCCTCGCTCGAGGGTCGCACGCTGCGCATCCGCTCGCGCATAGCAGCCACTTCGCTCCGAAGGGTGGCCACATCACGAGGTCTGCAGAGCAGGTCGATGCGCAGGGCTTCGGCGCGCTCGCGCAAGGGTAAATCACCAGCTACGGTACGCGCTCGCAGCAGCGCCTGATGTTCCCAGGTCCATGCCTCATTCCTTTGATAGGTTGCGAAGGCAGCGAAGGAACTCACAAGCAAGCCTGAGTTGCCACTCGGTCGCAAGCGTGTGTCTACCTGATAAAGGGCACCGGCACCAGTCTGCGTGGAGAGGACGTGGATGACTCGCTGAGCGAGGCGGATGAAGTAGACCTGGGCTTCCAAAGGATGCTCGCCGTCGCTCTGGCCGGCACCGTCGTCGTGCAAGAATACGAGGTCAAGATCCGAGCTGTAGCCAAGTTCTCGACCGCCGAGCTTGCCGTACCCAAGGACGCAAAATCTCATCTCTCGCCCCTCGCCGTCGCGGGCCACACCGTAGCGGCGAGCTAGCTGCTTGCGAGCAGTGATCAACGCCCGCTCCAGCAGGAGTTCTGCGACCGCACTCAACAAATCACTCACACGAGATACGCCAAGCCCTCCCGTCAGATCGCTGACCGCAATCTGAAACAGGGCACCGCGTTGGAAAGCGCGCAGGGCATCCAACCAGGACTCCTCATCACGCATGTCGAGACCATCTAAGCGCCGACTCAGGTCCCGGGCGAGGTCGGCCTGCGTGGGGTCGGCGAGGAGTAGGGCCGGATCGAGCAGTTCGTCGATCAGCGCAGGCGTGTGCACAAGATGGGTAACTACCACAGGCCCCAGCTGGCAGACCTTGACCAGCTGAGAGAGGGCGCAAGGGTTCTCAATCAGCAGCACGAAGTACACGCTACGCCCGCCGATGGCCTCCAGCACCTTGAGCAGCTGCTGCACTGTGGCCACGTCGGCCTGCGCCTTCGCCACCTCGGCCAGCAGACGCGGGAGCAGCGCGTCGAGGCGCTCGCGGGCAACCTGCGTCAGACGACGGTACCAGGTGGACTCGCGCAGGGCCGCTACCAGGGCGGCCACCTCGTCGGCTCCCTCCAGGCCTGCATCGGCGAGGTGCGCCGTCGCCTCATCGCCGTCCACCCGACCGCTAGCGACGGCCGACAGCGCCCCACCCGCTTCCGGTCCCGCACCACCTCCGACCACGGCGGCGGCAAACTCGAGCACGACGCTCGCGCGCGCTTGGTTCAAGGCCTCGGCGAGCATCTGCCAATCCTCGAATGCTAGGTGGTAAGCGAGGCGCGCACGCTCTTCTTCTCGCTCCGGCAGCACATGGCTCTGCTCGTCACGGGTCATTTGCACCGCATTCTCCACCCGCCGAAGCAGCACGTAGGCCGTGCGGAGCTTGCGGGTCGACTCCGGGCTCAACAACCCTCGTTCCTCGAGTAAGGGGAGCGCAGGTAGCACACCGGCGCGACGCAAGGCCCGGTCGCGCCCTCCGTAGAGCACTTGAAAGGTCTGCACGACGAACTCGATCTCCCGGATACCACCGGCACCGAGCTTCAGATCCTCCGTGCGATCTTGGCGGCGAGACTGGGCGGCAATGCGCTCGCGAATGTCGCGAACGGACGCCAGTACGCTGTAGTCGAGGTAGCGGCGGAAGACGAAGGGGCCCAGCAGTTCCAGTACCGCCACGCGATCCTCCGCGCCACCGGTCACCGGCCGCGCCCGCACGTAGGCGTAGCGCTCCCAAGCGCGTGCATGCTGGTGCAGGTAGTCCTCTAACGCACTCAGCGAGTGAACCGGGGAGCCGCTACTGCCGAATGGCCTTAGACGCGTGTCCACCCGGAAGACGAAGCCATCGGCCGTGCGTTGGTCGAGATAGCGCACCACTCGCTGAGTGACCCGGGTGAAGAACTCCTCGTGGGAGATCGGCCGTGCACCGTCAGTGGTGCCGCCTTCGCGGAACAGGAAGATAACGTCGACATCGGAGGAGAAGTTCAGCTCTTCACCGCCGAGTTTGCCCATCGCGAGCGTGATTAGTCGCAGGGCGCTGCCGGATCTATCCCGCGGCTGTCCGTGACGGCTGCTCAGCTGGGCTTGCGCACGGTCGACGGCGGTGCTGAGGCAGATGTCCGCCAAGCGTGAAGTGCTTGCCAACACCTGCGGCAGGGAGGCCTCGCCGCCGAGCGCCGCGAACACGATCTGCACCATGACCCGCTGCCGGTATGACCGCAGCGCGGCCATAAACGCGGCCTCGTTGAGCGCTGCATCGAAGGCAGGGGGCTGCGGCATAGGCACCGACGACGCCGGCGCACCCGTGTGCAAGGGAAGATCGCAAAGAAAGTCGGGCCAGCGAGTCAGGGTGGCCGCGGCGAAGGGGCTGCAGGCCAGGAGGCGACGAATCACATCGTTCTGCGCACCCGCGTCAGCCTCGCTGTTCGCAGCGGGGATCTGCACCGACCCGCGGAACTCAGCAGCCTGGCGCAACGCCTGCAGAGCGCGGCAAACCTCCTCCTCCAAGGACGCCGGAGGCTCTCCCGCCAGGCGCCACGCCGACGGCAGGAATTGCAGAATGGTCGTCACTCGCGGCGTAACCCTTTTCGCGGAAGCAACCACCCAGAGGGCGAGTGTTCATCGGTGAGGTCTCGATGCCGCCAGCCTACGCCAGTGGCACCGCGTTGGGACTATCTTGTAGTCTCGCGCACCTTTCGGGGCCACTCACGAGAGGTCTGGTCCGTGACATCACCGTCGCTGCCGATTCGATTGGTTTTGAGCAGCTGCCCTCCTGACCATGCCCAGGCCATCGCCGACGCCCTGGTCGAGGAGCAGCTCGCCGCCTGTGTGAACATCATGCCGGCTGGCATCTCCACCTACCGGTGGCAGGGGGAGATCGCGCGAGATCGTGAAGTATTACTGCTGATTAAGACCGCATCCACGCGCGTTAGCGCTTTAGCTGAAAGAATCCGGGAGTTACACCCATACGAACTTCCGGAAGTGATTGCAGTCCCTGTCTTGGATGGGCTGACGGCCTATATTGACTGGGTGGTCGCGGAAAGCCAGCCGCCGTCTGAATGAGCGCCCAACGCACGTCGACGCAGGGCTGCGATAGAGGAACGCTATGAGCCAATTCGCCAAATTCGCCGCTCGGATCCCCGCTGCTGGCCTACTCACCCCACTCGGGGCGAGTCTGGTTTTAGCCCTTGGCGCCATCCTGCCGGCACAAGCTGAGGAAGACATCTTGTCTCCTCAAGAGGCGTTCCGCTACGAGGTGAGCGCGGACGTGGAGCAAATCACCGTGCGCTGGGATATCGAACCCGGCTACTACATGTACCGCGGCCGCATGCGCTACTCCACGGCCACCGCCGGCATTGCGCTCGGCGATGTCGCCTTCTCGAAGGGCAAGGTGAAGGACGATGAGTTCTTCGGCGAGGTTGAGATCTACCGCAAACAGGCGCAGGTCACCATCCCCTACGAAGCCGCGGCTGGCGTGCACGTCCTGAGTCTGGAAATCCGCTCCCAGGGCTGCGCAGACGTCGGCCTATGCTACCCACCTGAGACCTGGACAGCTGACGTCGCCCTACCGGCCACCAGTGCTGGCCAGGGCGCCAACCTCCTCGATCTTGCGCCCGGCGCTGCCGCCCCTGCCGCAGACGCCATCGCGGCACCCCTCGCCGACCCCCTAATGGATGCGCTCGGCGCCGGCGTCACCGGTTCGCCAGCGGGGTCCCCAGGTAGCGGCATCAATATTACGGGCGATGCCTACCTGCCACCGGAGCAGGCTTTCGCGTTCCACACAGAGATCGTGGACGCCTTCACCGTGCGGGCAGTCTGGACCATCGCCGACGGCTACTACCTGTACCGCGACAAGTTCGCGTTCGAGACCGATGCTCCGGGCATCGATCTACAGCCCGCCCAACTCCCTGACGGGAAAGCTAAGCACGATGAACACTTCGGCCTCGTCGCCGTGTTCCACGACCGTGCTGAGGCGATTGTACCCATCAGTCGGGAGGAGCGCGGCTCGGCAGAGTTCACGCTCCGCGCGAGCTACCAGGGATGCGCCGAGCAGGGTATCTGCTACCCGCCTTCGCAGACCGAATCGCTGGTGCTGCTGCCTGCCATAGGCGATGGCAGCACCCCGGGGGGCACCTACCGAGTTGACGCCAGCTTCGATGGCGGTGATTCGGGCTTGCCCGCCTCGGAGCAGAACCTACTGGTGCAGACGATCACTGAGGGCAACGTGCTCTACATGATCGGCATTTTCTTCGGCTTTGGCCTGCTGCTGGCCTTTACGCCGTGTGTGTTCCCGATGTTCCCGATCCTGTCCGGCATCATCATCGGCCAACAGGGCTCGGGCGAGGGCGAATCTGCCAGCACCCAACGAGCTTTTTCGCTCTCTATGGCCTACGTGCTCGCCATGGCCTCCACCTACACCGTGGCCGGCGTGGTGACGGCGATGCTCGGCGCCAACCTGCAGGCGGCCTTCCAACACCCCGCAGTATTGATCTCCTTCGCCGCCCTGTTCGCGGTGCTGTCCTTGAGCATGTTCGGCGTGTACGAGCTGCAAATGCCCGCGGGCGTACAAAGTCGCTTGATGGCGCTCAGCAATCGACAGGAAGGTGGATCGCTCGTCGGCGTCGCCGCGATGGGCGCCCTGTCCGCGCTAATCGTCGGCCCGTGCATGGCCGCACCCCTGGCGAGCGCACTGATCGTGATTGGGCAGGGAGGTGATCCCCTGCGTGGCGGCATCGCGTTGTTCGCCCTCGGTCTCGGCATGGGCGCTCCTCTGGTCGCCTACGGCACGTCGGCCGGCAAGCTTCTGCCCAGGGCCGGCGCGTGGATGGAGCGGGTGAAGACCTTCTTTGGCATCGGCATGCTAGCGGTTTCCGTGTTGATGCTCAGTCGGATCCTCCCGGCCGCCGCTACCATGGGCTTATGGGCTGCACTCGCCATTGGCGGCGGCCTCGCCTTCGGCGGCTTTGCGCCCTTCGTGCGCGGCGGCACGCCGACCCCCGCGGGCGTGCGCATCGCTGGCGGCGCGCTGGCCGCCTATGGTGCGGTGCTGCTCGGTGGCCTCTTGCTGGTGGGGAGTACCGACCCCCTAGACCCACTTCGTCGTCACGAGGCAAAGCACCTGGATTTCACGCGCATCGCCTCCGTATCCGAGTTGGAATCCGAAGTGGCCCGCGCGGGTGCTGCCGGTCAGCTCGTGATGCTCGATTTCTACGCCGACTGGTGCACCTCGTGTAAGGAAATGGAAAAGCACACCTTTACGGACGCTAGCGTGCAGGCGGCCCTGAATGGCGCGGTCTTACTGCAGGCTGACGTCACGGCGAACAACGCGGACGACAAGGCTCTGCTCAAGTACTTTGAGATCTACGGTCCTCCCACGATCGCCTTCTTCGCGGCCGACGGGCGCGAACTGCGCAACGCACGTGTGGTGGGTTTCATGCCGGCCGAGAACTTCCAAGCGCACGTCAGCGCCGTAGTGGCCGCCGGGGCCAGCCATGACAGGGAGGGTGGCGCTCGCCTATCATCCGCGTCGATCAGCGACTGACCAGCACCGGAAAACTTTGCCACGCAATGGACCGCATGAAGACCACGACCTTTGCCATCGCCCTCGTTGCCCTCGGGGCTGGCGCCTTCATTGCCGATCGCACCTTATCGGGTCCGACGAGGGTGACCGCGGTGGACGCGAGCGCCGACCGAGGGCCCGCCGCCGCGACGGCAGAAGCTCAGGCCATGCCAGCTATTACCCTCACCGGACTAGACGAAGCAGCGGTGAACCTGGCGGACTTCAAGGGCCAACCGCTTCTGGTCAACTTCTGGGCAACCTGGTGTCGTCCCTGCCGGAAGGAGATTCCGCTGCTCATCGCGCTACGTGAAATGCACGCGGAGGACGACCTAGAAATCGTCGGTATTGCCATCGACGAACTAATCCCCACCCGCGAGATGGCGCAGTCCTTGGGCATCGACTACCCGATCGTGGTGGGTGAGCAGGAGGGCATCGATGCCATGGTCGCCTTTGGTGCCCCGACCACCGCCCTGCCCTTCACCGCTGCCGTGAATCGCGCGGGTCACATCGTGGCCGGCCACGTGGGCGAACTCACAGAAGAAGATGCCCGGCGACTGCTCGCCGAAGTGCTCTGAGGCTCGCCCCGCGCTGCCGCGATCGTGGCAAGCGTCGCAAATTGACTGCAACACTTTCACCGCTCGACAGAAGGCGGTTAAACTGGCAGCGAACGTTCACGAAAAAAACATAACGGCGGCTATATGGCTCGCATCCTGCTGATCAACGGTCCCAACCTGAACCTACTCGGCAGCCGCGAACCAGAAGTCTACGGAACCGACACTCTGGGCGATATCGAGAGCCGGCTCCGCCAGCGAGCGGACGCCCTCGGCATCACCCTCGACTGTGTACAGAGCAACCACGAAGGCGCCCTGATCGATGCGGTGCACAATGCGGGCGCCACAGCGACCGACTTCGTGCTGATCAACCCGGGGGCCTTCACCCATACGAGCATCGCGCTGCGCGACGCGTTTTTGAGCGTCAACGTGCCGTTCATCGAGATTCATCTGAGCAACATTTTTGCGCGAGAGTCGTTTCGTCATCACTCCTACCTCTCCGACATCTCGGTGGGAACGGTGATCGGCCTCGGAACGGTCGGCTACGAGTTGGCCCTCCAGGCAGCGGCACAGCGACTCCCTTGACCGGGGCGCGCACGCACAGGACAGCACCCAATGGACATACGAAAAGTCAAAAAACTCATTGAACTGCTTGAAGAGTCGGGTATCGCGGAAATCGAGATCACCGAGGGCGAGGAGGCGGTGCGCATCAGCCGTTACGCCCAGTCGCCTGCCAGCGCGCCGCTGCCGCAGTACTACGCGAGCCCGCCGCCCGCGCCAATGCCCACCGCAGCGCCAGCAGCACCTGCGCCGGCCCCCGCGCCAGAGGCGGCAGCGACCGACGATTCGGATATCCCCGCCGGACACACGGTGAACGCACCGATGGTAGGCACCTTCTATGCATCACCATCCCCCGGCAGCCCCTCCTTTGCCGACGTGGGTAAAAAGGTCAACGTGGGCGATACGCTGTGCATCATCGAAGCGATGAAGATGATGAACCAGATCGAGGCCGATAAGGCCGGCACGGTCGCTGCCGTGCTCGCCAGCAACGGCGATCCGGTGGAGTTCGACCAACCCCTGTTCGTCATTCGCGACTGACACCCCGGAGAAGCTCTCATGCTGGATAAGGTGGTCATCGCCAACCGTGGCGAAATCGCCCTGCGGGTGCTGCGCGCTTGTCGCGAACTCGGCATCAAAACCGTGGCTGTGCACTCTACGGCCGATCGCAATCTCACCCACGTGCTGCTGGCGGACGAATCGGTCTGCATCGGGCCGGCACGATCCACGGACAGTTACCTGAACATGCCGGCCTTGATCGCGGCCGCCGAGGTGACCGACGCCGTGGGCATTCATCCGGGCTACGGGTTCCTCTCGGAGAACGCGGACTTTGCCGAGCGGGTGGAGCGCAGCGGCTTCGTATTCATCGGGCCGAAGGCGGATACGATTCGCGTCATGGGCGACAAGGTCATGGCCAAGGATGCGATGAAGGAGGCGGGCGTGCCATGCGTACCCGGCTCCGACGGCCCGCTCGGCGACGATCCGGATGAGAACCTGCGCATCTGCCGCGACATCGGCTTCCCGCTGATCGTGAAGGCAGCCGGCGGTGGCGGCGGGCGCGGCATGCGCGTCGTGCACAGCGAGGCCGCCCTGCTCGGGGCCATCCAGATGACCCGCAGTGAAGCGGGCGCTGCCTTCGGCAATGACGTGGTGTATGCGGAGCGCTTCCTCGAGCACCCGCGCCACGTCGAGTTCCAAGTGCTCGCCGACAATCACGGCAACGTTATCCACCTCGGCGAACGTGACTGCTCGATGCAGCGTCGCCACCAAAAGGTGATCGAGGAAGCGCCGGCCCCGGGCATCTCCGAGAAGCTGCGCGCCGAGATGGGTGAGGTCTGCGTGGAGGCCTGCCGACGACTAAACTACCGCAGCGCCGGCACCTTCGAGTTTCTCTACGAGGACGGCGAGTTCTTCTTCATCGAGATGAACACGCGCGTACAGGTCGAGCACCCGGTCACGGAGCTAGTCACGGGCATCGACATCGTGAAGGAACAGCTGCGCATGGCCGCAGGCGAGGAGCTGCGCTACAAGCAGGAAGACGTGAAGCTGCGGGGCCACGCGATCGAGTGCCGCATCAACGCGGAAGACCCCGAGAACTTCACCCCGTCGCCGGGGCGCATCAACCAGTGGCATCCGCCCGGGGGCCCGGGAGTGCGCGTAGACTCACACGTGTACAGTGGCTACACCGTGCCGCCCTTCTACGACTCGATGATCGGCAAGCTCCTGGCCCACGGCTCCACGCGTGAAGAGGCGCTTGCGCGCATGCGCAACGCACTTAGCGAGATGGTGATCGAGGGCATCAAGACCAACATTCCCCTGCAGGAGGAAATCCTCACGCACGCGGCATTCAACGCCGGAGGCACGGATATCCACTACCTCGAGAAGCGGCTGGGTCTCTGAGGGGGAGCGCGCGCGAGTTGAGCGAGCGCTGGCCGCAGATCATCGTCATTGCCGCGCGCGATGAATTGGACGCGCTGGAGGAGTCCCTGTTTGATTTCGGGGCCCTCTCCGTCACCGCTGAGGATGCTGGCCACGAGCCCATCCTAGAACCGCCCCTTGGCACTACGCCACGCTGGCAACGTACGCGCCTTCGGGCGCTCTTCGAGCGCGGCGCAAGCCTGGCCTCGCGCGCAGCGCAACTCTCGCAGTGCTTTCCCCATCACGAATTTCAGATCGACGACAGCCTTGCCGATCGAGACTGGGTGCGCGAGTGGATGGAGCACTTCAAACCCATGCGCTTCGGCGATCGTTTGTGGGTCTTACCCCAGCACTCACCCGATGAGGCCGCGTCGGGCAGCGCTGAGCAATCACCTGTCATCGTGCGCCTCGACCCAGGCCTCGCCTTCGGCACGGGTACCCACCCCAGTACGGCGAGCTGCCTGCGCTGGCTCGATGCCCACGGTTCGGTCCTGCGAGCGCCAGGCTCGCGCGTGCTGGACTACGGCTGCGGCTCGGGCATCCTGAGCGTGGCGGCGGCGAAGCTGGGCGCGACGCGCGTCTGCGCCGTCGACCTGGATCCCCAGGCCCTTCTCGCCACGGCGCAGAACGCGCGCCGCAACCAGGTGCTGGAGCAGCTGGCCATCATGGCGCCCGAACCCTTGGCTGCGAGCGCCTACGATGTGGTGCTAGCCAACATCCTCGCCGGCCCCCTGATCACCTTGGCCTCGCGACTCGCGACGCTAACGCGACCGGCCGGTCACCTGAAACTCGCGGGGATCCTGCGAGAGCAGGCGGCGGCCGTAGTCGATGCTTACCGACCCTGGTTCGATGTCAGCGCCGAGGCGATCGATGAGCAATGGGCCCGTGTTGAGGGGGTTCGCAGGACGCCTAGCGCCCGTGTGGATTGACGCGACGATACACAAGGCTGGCATGATAGGCCCTTGGCGGGACAGAGCCGCGACTCTTACCGACAACATCCTAGCCGAGACGGATCACTAGTGGTGGCGCACGAACTCTACACCACCTGCACCGCATGCGGTGCGGTCTTCGAGATCACCCTCGAACAGCTCGGCCTTGCCAACGGCGCCGTACGCTGCGGCGTCTGCGGTGAGACCTTCAACGCGCGTAAGAGCCTACGAGAGGGCGTCGAGGAGTTGGAGGCGCCGGGCACGTCCGTGCCACCAGGCGAGCTCACGCCCCCCGAGACACACGAAGCAACCTTGGTGGAGGATTCCCCCCGTGAGATGCCAATCGGCGAGCGCGTTGCCGGACGAGACGCCGAGCCAGCGTTCGCCGATGACGATCCGACCGAGGTGGCCCTGGACACGGGTGGCAAGCTCGTGGCGTTGGACCTGCTCGACGAGTCCCTGGATGAGACCGAGGAGATCGCAATCGACATCGCGCCCGCCGATGAGGAGGGCGCCGAACTGGACAAGCTTCTCAGCGATAAGAGGGACGGGCCTAACCTGGTCTCAACCCTACTCTGGGGAATGCTGGGAGCACTCATGCTCGTGGTCGCCCTCACCCAGGCGGCCGTCTACTGGCGCGATCAGTTGGTCCAGGTCGCGTGGTTGAACGGCCCCTTGCTCGCCTTGAACGAGCGACTGGGCGGCCCCGTCGACGTGACCTACGACGTCTCCCGCTACCGATTCGTCGACCGGCCTCGCCTCCTGGTCGATACACTTGGAGATGCAACGACCCCGCAGATACTGGAGGTGCAGGCTGAGCTTGCCAACGAGGCCAGCGTGCCCCAACCGCTGCCCCACCTGCGGCTGATCCTAGAGGACCGCTGGGGACGCCCCGTCGCGAGCCGCGCGCTAGCACCGAGCGAGTACCTCGCGCAGGGACAGCCGCCCGAGCGCTTCCTGCGCCCCGATGAGCGTATCAACGCCAGTGCCCGCGTGACCGCCCAAGACGCCTCTCCGCAGGCTTACACGCTCGATATCTGCCTACCAGCGACCGGCGGGCGCCTGGACTGCGGCGACTCCCCTACTAAACGATAATACTAGCTGACCAACGAGATGGTTGCCGACCGGGCGGTCGAGCCGCTGCGCGGGTACGCCAGCGGTGCGCCGGCGCGCCTCTGCAAGCGGTGTGGATTCCCGCGCTTTTCCACGGCTTTCCACACGCCAGCACAAGCTATACACATGCTTTTGCACAGGTGATCCACAGCCATCCAAAGGCGCCCGACGGGCCTTGAAGGAGCGCGGAAAAATCGTGCTAGTATCGCCCGACGCGACGCCGCCCTCGGGGTCCGTTTGGGGAGTAAACGACCCCACTGAGGAGGGCGAACGCTACTAAAGAGAAGAACGGACTAGGTGCCACAGGGGGTAAATACTGGTGTCGATTGCCACACCCGGAGAGATTGCGTCTTCGCATCGCGAGCACGTGTTGGTCGGCTCAGCGGCGAGCGAGGAAAAGGGACACTCATTGGAGGAGCTGACCCGTCAGATCAGCGAGCGCTACTTCCATCAGCTCGACGGGCACGACACATCAGGGGTCTACGACTTATTTATTAACCAGGTCGAGCGCGGCCTCCTGCGCGTGGTGCTCGAGCACACGCGCGGCAATCAAACTCGTGCAGCGGAGATCCTCGGCATTAACCGTGGCACGCTGCGCAAGAAGCTCCGCCTCTGCGACATCCGTTGAGTGATACCGCCGCCAAAGCGCTGATTAGCGTCAGCGACAAGCAAGGCGTCGCTCCGCTCGCCGAGCGCATCGCGCGCCTAGGCTTCGAGATTCTCTCCACAGGAGGCACGGCCAACACCCTGCGCGAGGCCGGCCTAACCGTGACCAGCGTCAGCGAGCATACAGGTTTCCCGGAGATTCTTGGCGGGCGCGTAAAAACCCTGCACCCGAAGATACACGGCGGCATCCTCGCCCGCGGCGAACCCGACGCAGCCACGCTCAGCACACACGCCATAGACCCCTTAGCTATCGTCGTAGTTAACCTCTACCCCTTCGCAAAGACGATCGGACGAACGGACTGCGCTTTCGAGGAGGCGGTCGAGCAGATCGACATCGGCGGGCCCGCGATGTTGCGCGCCGCCGCGAAGAACCACGAGCACGTCATCGTGCTCGTCGATCCCCTGGACTACGCACCTGTGCTGGACGAGCTCGAGCAAACCGGGGAGGTCAGCGCGCAAACGCGTCGACGCCTCGGCGCGCGTGCCTTTGCTCATACGGCAGCGTACGACCACACCATCGCAGACTACCTAGAGCGATCCTGCGCGGACCGAGCACCGAGCGCGGGCGAGGCGGCACTTCCCGCGACACTCGCCCTGCGCTTCACGCGATCGACGCAGCTGCGCTACGGTGAGAATCCCCATCAGCGCGCCGCGGTCTACCAATCCGATGGGGCGCCTGGCGTGGCCGGTTTTCTGCAGCATGCAGGAAAGCCCCTGTCGTACAACAACATCGTCGACACGGAAACCGCCGACGGCTGCGCGCGCGAGATCGGGGGCTGTGCGTGCGTAGTCGTTAAACACGCCAACCCCTGCGGAGCGGCGATCGCACAAACGCCTCTCGCGGCCTACGAGCGCGCCTTCGCAGCCGATCCCACGTCAGCCTTCGGCGGCATCGTTGCCTTCAACCGCCCGATCGATGGCGAAGTACTCGAAGGCGTATTGGCGAAACAGTTCGTAGAGGTCGTAATCGCCCCAGCCATCACCGACGATGCGCTGCCCGCCTTGGCGAGCAAACCCAACGTTCGCCTGCTGACGCCCGCGGACAGGCGCGAGAGCGAATGCGACGCCCTCGACATCCGCGCCATCACCGGCGGCCTGCTCGTTCAAGCACGCGACCGCTTGCGAATGAACGCCGACCAACTCGCGGTGGTCACAGCGCGAGCGCCCAGAGCAGATGAGATCGAGGAGCTGCTGTTTGCTTGGACCTTGGTCAAGTGGGTCAAGTCCAACGCGATCGTCTACACGCTCAATGGTCAGACGGTCGGCATCGGCGCAGGACAGACGAGCCGCATAGACTCAGCTCGCTTTGGTGCCAGCAAGGCCGACGCGTTCTCCCTGTCGCTGCGCGGCGCGGTGATGGCGTCGGACGCCTTCTTCCCTTTCCGCGACTCCATCGACACTGCAGCGAAGCACGGTATCCGCCTGGTTATCCAGCCGGGCGGGTCGCGCCGCGATCAAGAAGTAATCGCTGCCGCTGACGAACACGACATGGCCATGGTGTTCACCGGCCATCGTCACTTCCGCCACTGATCTGACAGGTGTTGCCATGAAGGTGCTGGTGATCGGCAATGGTGGCCGCGAACACGCCCTCGCCTGGCGCCTCGCGCGCGGCGCTAGCATCACCGAGGTGTTCTGCGCCCCCGGCAACGCCGGCACTGCGCTGGAGCCGGGTGTCCGTAACTTGCCGCTGACCGAAGACGATGCATTGCTCGCCTTTGCGAAGCGCGAGGGCGTCGGTCTGGTCGTGATCGGTCCAGAAGCGCCGCTCGCCGCCGGGCTTGCCGACCGCTTCAACGACGCCGGCGTCCCTTGCCTTGGACCGGGCGCAGCGGGCGCCCAACTGGAAGCATCTAAGGAGCATGCCAAGGCCTTCATGAACCGGCATGGCATCCCGACTGCCGCTCACCGGGTGTTCACTTCACGCGATGACGCCATGGGCTACCTCGAGCAAGTGGGTGCCCCAGTGGTGGTGAAGGCGGACGGCCTTGCCGCGGGTAAGGGAGTCGTCGTCGCCAGCACCCTCGCCGAGGCGCGCGAAGCCGTGGACGACATGTTGGGCGGACGCTTCGGCGATGCCGGTCACCGAGTGGTGATTGAGTCCTTCCTCGAAGGGGAGGAAGCAAGCTTCATCGTACTCACCGACGGCAAAACCACCGTGCCGCTGGCCTCGAGCCAGGATCACAAGGCCCGCGATGAGGGCGACAAGGGCCCCAACACGGGCGGCATGGGCGCCTACTCGCCGGCACCGGTAGTCACGGCGCGGGTGAACGCGCGCGTGATGGAGACGGTTATCCGCCCCGCGATCGAGGGCCTTGCGAAGGACGGCGTCGATTTCCGTGGTTTTCTCTACGCTGGGCTGATGATCGACGCCAAGGGCGAGGCGAAGGTGCTCGAATTCAACTGCCGCCTGGGCGACCCGGAGACACAACCGATCCTCATGCGACTGCGCAGCGATCTCGGTGCTCTGTGCTTGGCCGCGGCCCAGGGACGACTCGAGCCGCTCGCTGCGCAGGTTAGCTGGGATCCACGCACAGCCCTCGGCGTCGTCCTCGCCAGCAGGGGATACCCAGGCGACTACCCAAAGGGATCGCCGATCATGAACTTGCCCGACCCCCCGGGGGCCGAGGACGAAGTCGATGCCAAGGTCTTCCACGCCGGCACGCAGCTTCGCGAGGAGCAGGTAGTCTCCAGTGGAGGCCGTGTGCTGTGCGCCGTCGGCCTAGGGGAATGCGTGGCGCAAGCCGCCCAGCTTGCCTACGAGCTTACCGAACGGATCGAATGGGTAGACAAGTACTACCGGCGCGACATTGGACATCGCGCCATGCAGCGCTGAGCGGGCCAGCGCCCACTCAGCACTCGCTCCGGACACGACTAGCGCTTCATCGCGTCGAAGAACTCGCTGTTTAGCTTCGTGTCCTTCAGCTTGGAGAGCAGGAACTCGATCGCGGCGATTTCATCCATCGGGTGAAGCAGCTTGCGCAGCACCCAGAGCTTTTGCAGCTCGGCCGGATCCGTCAGCAGCTCCTCCTTACGCGTGCCCGACCGGTTGATGTTCATCGCTGGGAACGTGCGCTTCTCGGCGATACGGCGATCCAAATGGATCTCCATGTTGCCGGTGCCCTTGAACTCTTCGTAGATCACATCGTCCATGCGCGAGCCCGTGTCCACTAGCGCCGTGGCGATGATGGTAAGGCTGCCGCCCTCTTCGATGTTGCGCGCGGCGCCGAAGAAGCGCTTCGGGCGATGCAGTGCGTTGGCATCCACACCACCGGTGAGCACCTTGCCCGACGAGGGCACCACCGTGTTGTAGGCGCGCGCCAGGCGAGTGATGGAGTCGAGCAGGATGACCACGTCGCGGCGGTGCTCGACAAGGCGCTTGGCCTTCTCGATGACCATCTCCGCCACCTGAACGTGGCGGCTGGCAGGCTCGTCGAAGGTGCTCGAGACCACCTCGCCGCGTACCGAGCGCGCCATCTCCGTGACCTCTTCAGGTCGCTCGTCGATGAGCAGCACGATGATGTAGCACTCGGGGTGATTGTTCACGATCGAGTGGGCGATGTTCTGCAGCAGCATCGTCTTACCGGCCTTTGGCGGCGAGACGATCAGGCCGCGCTGGCCCTTACCGATCGGCGCCACCATGTCGATAATGCGCGCCGTGAGGTCTTCCGTGCTGCCATTGCCCGCCTCGAGCTTCAGGCGCTCGCGCGGGAACAGAGGCGTCAGGTTCTCGAACAGAACCTTGTTCTTCGCGTTCTCAGGCTTGTCCAGATTGATCTGGCTCACCTTGAGCAGCGCGAAGTAACGCTCACCGTCCTTGGGAGGGCGAATCAGGCCGGAGATCGTGTCACCTGTGCGCAGGTTGAAGCGCCGAATCTGGCTTGGCGAGACGTAAATATCGTCGGGGCCTGCCAGGTAGGAGCTGTCGGCGGAGCGCAAGAAGCCGAAGCCATCTTGCAGGATCTCCAGTACCCCGTCGCCGTAGATGTTCTCGCCGTTCTTCGCGTGGGCCTTGAGAGTGGCAAAGATGATGTCCTGCTTGCGCAGGCGCGCCATCCCTTCCAGACCGAGGGAAGTGGCCAGTTCGACGAGCTTGTTCGGCGGCATCCGCTTCAGCTCGGTCAGGTTCATCGCGTTTTCCGTCGCGGACGGATCCGCAATTTCGGTGTCGTCGATGTCCTCGTCGAAATTCGGCTCTTCCTCGACCGGCTCGCGCTTACGCCGCTTTTGCCGGTTGCCGTCGGCCTGGTTGCCGCCACGCTTGGGCTTGTTGCCCGATGACTTGCCGCGACCGCTGCGGGCCGCTGATCCGAGATAACCTCTCACTGATGACAGTCCGTTCTCATGTTGTGCATAGGAGGATGGGTTGCCGAGCGGTCCGAGCGGTGCGTCGGCGAGGAGTAAGACGATCGATCGCGACGGCACGGGGTCCGAGCGACGCGGATGGATGTTATTGCTCCGTCACTCTCCGCACGCCATTGCGCTCGAGAACGCAAAGATCCCACACGGGATTCTGGACCTGGGGAGGGGTTTCGGCCTGGAAGATCTCAGTGGGGCCGCGGAGCGAGAGCGGGTATGGCGGTGCGGCAACGAAATGCTGCAGCGGGACATACCGTGCTCGACGGTGATATCCTATTTTTGCCAGTGTCTGCGACGATTTTCAAGTACTAATTCCCTTTTTTTGGAGGCAATCGCCAACCATATGCCGGACAAGCACCTCAG
The DNA here is from genome assembly GCA_039193195.1 of Pseudomonadota bacterium. Lineage (NCBI taxonomy): Bacteria > Pseudomonadati > Pseudomonadota > Pseudomonadota bacterium. Next base: position 163,665 of record JBCCWS010000001.1, on the reverse strand, counting down.
CGACCTACGCTTCGACCAGCTCGAACTGGAACCCCCTGTTCTCGCCGGTCTACGCGATGCCGGCTTCGAACGATGTACCCCCATCCAGGCAGGCACGCTCCCGGTTGCCCTCGGCGCCACGGACGTGGCGGGCCAAGCGCAGACCGGCACCGGCAAGACGGCTGCCTTCCTCGTCGCCATGTTCAACCACCTCCTGCTGAACGCGCCCGCGGAGACTCGCAAACCGCAACAGGTGCGGGCGATGGTGCTGGCGCCCACACGCGAGCTCGCCGTACAGATTCACGCCGACGCCGAGACCTTGGGTGCCCACACGGGCCTCACCCTCGGCCTAGCCTTCGGTGGCACCGACTACGAGAAGCAGCGTCGACGGCTCGAAGAGGGCGTCGATATCCTGATCGGCACGCCGGGGCGCATCATCGACTACTTCAAGCAACGGGTCTTCGACCTCACGCACGCGCAGGTACTGGTGCTAGACGAAGCCGATCGCATGTTCGATCTGGGCTTTATCAAGGACATCCGTTACCTGCTGCGCAAGCTACCCCCCCGCGATGCGCGCTTGAATCTGCTGTTTAGTGCCACGCTCGGACATCGCGTCCTGGAGCTTGCCTACGAGCATATGAACGACCCGCAGCTGGTGCGCGTAGAGCCGGACAAGATCACTGCCGACCGTGTGCGCCAGGTGGTGTACTTTCCGGCCAACCGGGAGAAGCTCCCCCTGCTCGTAGGTATGCTGCGCCGGATGGACCCGCCCCGCACCATGGTGTTCGTGAACACCAAGCGCTCCGCTGATCTCGTGCAACGCACGCTCGAAGTGAATGGCGTCAGCGCCGAAGCAATCTCTGGCGACGTGCCCCAGCGAAAGCGCCTGCGGATGCTCCGCGCCTTCCAAAGCGGAGAGCTAAGGGTGCTGGTGGGTACGGACGTGGCCTCCCGGGGACTACACATCCCGGGCGTCACGCACGTGATCAACTACGATCTTCCACAGGACGCTGAGGACTACGTTCACCGCATCGGGCGCACCGCTCGCGCCGGAGAGTTCGGCGATGCCATCAGCTTCGGCTGTGAAGACTACGCGGTTAACTTGCCAGACATCGAGGCCTACATCGGCCGCCGCATCCCCGTCGACGCGGTGGCAGCGGAGGACCTTGCCGAGGTCAAGCGGGCGCCGAGACGTCCGCCGCGCAGTCGCGAAGAACGCGATGGGCGCCGCGGCGTCCGCAGCGATGGCGGTCGCTCGCGTCGCGGCAGCCGCCCGCGGCCAAATGCCCGCGACAGCGCCGACAAGGAACCGCAGCCTACCTCGCCGAGCGCGCCCGCCGAGGTCCCGACGGGGGAAGGCCCGTCCACCACTGAGGCTCCCGGCACAGCCGAGGCCTCCAAGAAAAAGCGTCGACGCCGGCGCCGGCGCCCGAGCTCAGGCCAGGGCGATGGTGCCAATACCAACCGGGACGCCAACCCCGCATCTGACGCCCCTGCCGCCCCCGAGACTAGCGAGACTTAGGCTCGCTTAGGGCGATTCCCTCGCGCGACCGCTAGCACTTGCGGTATCAACGCCGCTACTCCCACTGCCACCGGGTGGCTACAGTCCGTCGTCTCTCCCGGCGGCCGAGTGGAGTCGGGCTGGCTGATCGCCAGACACTGGCCAATCCCAAATTCGCTCGCGGCATCCAACACGGCGATGTTGTCATCGATGAGCACCGCCGCCGCCGGCTCAAAGGCGAGCTGCTCCCGAAAGCGCGACCAAAACGCCTGTTCCTCCTTCGCTGCACCGAGATGGTGGGATGAATGCACTTCGTCCACTAGCGCCTCCAATCCCGTTTGCCCCAGCTTTAGCGCCAGGGTGGTGCCATGGGCATTGGTCGCAATGACCCGCCGCAGACCGGCCTGAGCCAAGGCCGCGAGGAACGTCTCGACCCCTGGCAGCAAGCGTATCCCCGCCAGGTGCTTACGTTTGAGCGCGACAAGGTCTAGCCCGAAGGCCTGCTCCCAGTGATCCAGGCAATACCAATCCAGCGTGCCGGCGCGCTCCTCGTAGCGCGCCAGAACCTGCTCGCGCGCGTCCTCAGCTGCGAGCCCCTGTTGGCGCGCGAACTCCTGGGGAATCAGCTCACGCCAGAAGAAGTTGTCAAAGGCGAGGTCGAGCAGGGTGCCGTCCATATCCAAGAGCGCCGTCTCCACCCGATCCCAGGCGATGGGAGAGGTCATCGTCTTGTCCCCGAAAGCGGCCTTCGTGAACCAGGTCCGCACAACGTGCGCCAGGGCCACCCGCGTGCTGGTCTCGGTCGGATATGATACGGCCCTCTCGCGCCGTCGGGCGCCTTCACTTCACAGAGATTGGGGATTGGATGGACGCTCAACTGCCGCTCAAGTCACTGCTGCCAGAGGTGGTGGCGATCGCTCGCCGCGCCGGCCGTCGCATCCTGGAAGTCTATAATTCTGCCGACTTCGACATTGAGAAGAAGGACGACGACTCGCCCCTCACGGCAGCCGATCTCGCCTCCCACCGGGCGATCATGGAAGGGCTCGCAGACCTCACGCCGCAGTTCCCCGTGCTGTCCGAGGAGAGCAACAAGGAGGACGTTGCTGCGCGACGCAGCTGGCAGACGCTCTGGGTGGTCGATCCCCTCGACGGCACCAAGGAGTTCATCAAGCGCAACGACGAATTCACGGTCAACATAGCCCTCGTCCACGGTAACCGCCCGGTGCTAGGTGTGGTCCACGTGCCTGCGCTCGGCGCTGGCGTCGACTACTTCGGCGCCGATGGACTCGGCGCCTTTAAGAGTGAGGGCGATGAGCATCGCTCCATCCAAGTTACCAAACCCAGCCACCAACCTGTGCGGGTGGTGGGCAGCAGATCCCACCGTGGCGCCCTGCTGGACGGCTACCTCGAAGCGCTCGGGGACCACGAGATCATCGCGATGGGCAGTTCTTTGAAATTCTGCATCGTGGCCGAGGGTGGCGCCGACATCTACCCTCGCCTGGGTCCCACCTCCGAGTGGGACACTGCAGCCGCCCAAGCCGTGGTGGAAGCTGCCGGCGGACGTGTGGTCAATACGTCCGGCGAGCCGCTGACTTACAATGCACGAGATGAGATCCTCAATCCGCATTTCTTGGTCTACGGGGATGCAGACCGGGACTGGATCAGTTACCTACCTGACTAGTCAGACGCAGCTTTGCGCGCTGCCCACCTGCGCCGTCGCGAGATCGTGCCATGGTTGACAAGATAGACACCGAGGTCTTCGAGGGCTTCGCCAAGCTAAAGGAGCTGCGCCTGGCGCACCGGCGACTCGATGAGGAGATCGAGGAGGCCGCTGAAAGCCCGGCGACCGATCAGCTCGAACTGCGCCGCCTGAAAAAGCGCAAGCTGCAGCTCAAGGACATGATCGCCCACCTGGAAAGCGAGCTGATTCCAGACCTGAACGCCTGAGCCTAGACGTGCGTCACCTGCAGCACGCTGTGGCGAATCTGCTCATTCAGGACCAGCTTGGCCTCGGCCTCGATCACCTTGAGGCTGTCGTCGAAGGCGAGTCCTCCATCCTCTTCCTCGCGAACGACGCCGCGCTGCTGTAGCACGCGAATGAAGTTCCGAAAGAGCTGCTTGGCGAAGAATTCCGGCGCGTTCAAACCGTGGAGCATCGCCATGCGCTGGGCCATCAGCTGGCATAGGCTCTCCAACTCCGGCGCCGTGAGCGCCCCGGAACCATGTTTGAACAGCAGCGCGAAGGCCATATAGTAGCGTTCGATGGTCTGCAGCGTGCCCTGCGCCAGCACCGATAGGCGCACGGCCTCCACGGACCCAGCGACGGGACGACGTACCGCGCTTCTACCCTGCTCGTAGCTCAGCAGGCCAAGCTGCACCAGCTCGCGGATGGTGCTGCGCACGACCTCGTCGACCTGTGCATCCTCCCACTGCAGATAGAGCTCCGAGCGAATGAAGGGGTACACCAAGCGCACCAGGCGCACCACCTTGCGCACGGATAAGCGCCTATTGTTGAGGAAGCAACAGGCGATCAGGGAGGGCATGGCAACAACGTGCAGTACGTTGTTGCGCATGTAGGTCAGCAAGATCGCGTTCTCCTCAGGCAGGGAGAGTACATCGCCGAGCTTGTGGGACTGCCTTCGCAGCAAACCCATGCCATCGGCGTAGCGGATGATCTGCTCGCCGCTCATCTGCGGCACGCTCACCAACGGTGAGTAGGGCGCACGACGCAAGAGCTCCGTGTAGAGGTCGAGCATCGCGGCGAGGTCACGCTCGAGCATCGCGCTCTTCGGCGTCGCGAGCAGAGCCAGGGCGAGCAGGTTGATAGGATTCACAGCTGCCGCCGTATTGATACGGCAGAGAATCTCTGCCCCTAGGCCTGCTACTACACCTCCACCCGCGCTGAGACTGCCCTTCTCCAATACCGTTACATCACGCTCGCGCCAGCCGGGCGAACGCTCATCCAGCAACCCCTCCAGGAACAGCGGTTCCCCGATCGAGACGCAGACGCGTCCGTACTTCCCGCGCAGGGTCGCTAGCACGCGCATTAGATCGATCACCGACTCCTTCTTCTTTGCTTGCCCGCTAAGCTCACCCACGTAAGCCCGACCCTCGAACAGGTGCTCGTAACCGATGTAGATCGGCACGAACACGACCGGGCGGCTGCGATGGCGCAGGAACCCACGCAGGGTCATCGACAGCATGCCGAGCTTGGGCTCCAGGAGCCGCCCTGTGCGGCTGCGCGTACCTTCGATGAAGTACTCGAGCGATACGCCACGATCCATGTTCTGACTTAGGTACTCGTTGAACACGGCTGCATAAAGGCGATTCCCACGAAAGCTGCGACGCATGAAGAAGGCCCCGCCGCGGCGCAGGAGCGTACCGATCACGGGCAGGTTGAGGTTGATACCCGCAGCGATATGAGGGATCACCAGTCCCGCCCGGTGCAGCACGTAGGACAGCAGCAGGTAGTCGATGTGACTGCGGTGACACGGCACGTAAATCACTTCGTTGCCTTCCACCACCGCTTTCAGCTTGTCCAGATGGTGGATGTCGATACCCTCGTAGCGCTGGTTCCACCACCACTCGAGGATGCGATCGAGCACCCGCACGGTCGGGTAGGAATAGTCTGCTGCGATCTCCGCCGTGTAGGCCACCGCCTTCTTCAGCACCTTGCGACGCGGCTGCTCCTGGGCTCGCGCCTCGCGGGCCACGGCCTGTCGCACGGCAGCGGAGCGAACGATTCTGCTAGTCAGCGTGCGACGGTGGGAGAGATCGGGACCGATGACGGCCACCCGAAGCTGACGGAAATGCACGCGCAGGCGACGATGGGTGCGGCGCACGGCGCGGCCCGCGTCCAAGCCCTCGTCCACGGGCTTGCGCAGTGACATCGGCGGTGAGAACTGCACCAGCGTGTTGCGACCGTTGGCCGCGATCACGAACAGACGATGCAAGCGCCCACGAACACCCCACGCCTCTTCGAACAGCAGCTTGAAGAAGGACCGGGAGTTCTCACGCTCCGGCGTGCGGCCCCAGAAAATCGACACGGGGATAAGGCGCGCATCGCGCTCCTCATCGCTCGCCACCATCTCGGTCATGCGCTCGAGCCGGGGAGAGCGCGCCAAGCGTCGCGAGTACCAGTGGCGCTTAGTGCGCAACATGATCACCGATCGGCGCTCGTGCAGGGGCAACAGCGGCAGGCCAGGCCGCGGCAAACCGTGGCGTAAGCACACCAGATCGAGCGTGAGCAGGTCGCTGAGAGAGTTCTTCTCGAGCACGTAGCAGATTGGCTCTGGGCCGCCGCCCTCGAGCTGCGGCGGCGAGGGCAGCACGGCAGGCTTCACCAGCAGCGCCAGCACGCGTCGCGCGAGGGCGAAGAGCAACCGGTCTAACCCCAGCCACCTCATCGACGCGTTTCCCCGCGAGCTCGTTGCTCAACCAATCGGGCTACTCCGTGCTCTCCACGCAAGGGGCGGTATTATGCGGCAGTCGTCCACGCAGTCGAAGCCAGTGTCCATGACCGCTCACGTACAACCCGTCATCCACCGCCTCGTCGCCGATGTCGGCGGCACCAACACGCGGGTCGGCATCGTCGCCAGCGACGGCACCGTGGCCCACCTCGCCCGCCTGCGCAACGACCAGCACGCCGGCCTGGCCCAGGCGCTGAAGGACTACCTGGCGGGCCTCAGCAGTGTGCTCGGCACTCCTCCGGTGGATGCGGCCATCGCCGTAGCCGCCCCGATTACCGGCACGGAAGTGCGCCTGACCAACCGGCGCGACTGGGTGTTCAGCAGCGAGTCCCTGGCCCAAGGGCTGGGCATCGGGCAGGTGCACCTGATCAACGACTTCACCGCCGTAGCCCTGTGCCTACCTTGGCTCGGCGAAGATGAGCTGCAGCCCCTAGGGGGCGTAGCGCGCCGTGCCGACCGCGGCAGCTCGCCGGCCACGCCCACGGTGGTCCTGGGTCCCGGCACCGGCCTCGGCGTCTCCGCCCTGATTCCCCACGACGCGGGCTACGTGGCCATCGAGGGTGAAGGCGGGCACGCCACCGCCGCAGCCTTCACCGAGCAGGAGGCGGAACTCATCGCGTGGATACGTGAACGCGAGGGACACGTGAGCTGGGAAACGCTCCTCTGCGGCGCCGGCCTTGTGCGCCTGCACGGCGCCGTGGCCACGCTTGGCGGCCACGTCGGCGGGGCCAACGTCGAGGATGCGGCGGAGGTAGTGGCTAGAGCAGACGCGGGCGATCGCGTGGCGGAACGTTCGCTACAGACTTTCTTCGCCATGCTCGGCGGCTTTGCCGGCGATCTCGCCCTGAGCTTCGGCGCCTACTCCGGCGTGTACCTTGCCGGCGGCATCCTCCCGCGCCTGCGCCCACGACTGATCGCTTCGGATTTTCGCAAGCGATTCGAAAGTAAGGGGCACTACTCGCAGCTGCTGGCGTCCATCCCCACGGCATTGATCACCGCCCCGGAGCCTGCCCTGCTCGGTCTCGCCGCCTTCTGTCCGTCACAGGTGGCAGGCGCCTGTTGAGGCAACAGCCAGGCCCTCGCATCGGCAGAAACCGAGGGCGCAGGCGCGTTCGCACTTCGAAGGCCAAGGAAATCGTGATGCTCCCCGTCCATGAGATGGCTTGGCACCACGTGCTGCAGAGAACGGAACATCGAAGCGATGCGCCCTGGATGATCGCGCTCCCACTCGCGTAGCAGCGCCTTCACGTTACGGCGCTGGGAGTTCTCCTGCGAGCCGCACAGGCGGCAGGGAATGATCGGGTAGCCCTGGAGCACGGCAAAACGAGCCAGATCGCGCTCCTCGCAGTAGGCCAGCGGCCTGATCACTGTGCACTCGCCATCCTCGCTCAGAAGCTTCGGCGGCATCGCCGCCAGGCGGCCGCCGTTGAACATGTTCATGAGCAACGTCTCGAGGATATCGTCTCGATGGTGGCCTAGGGCGATCTTGGTGAAGCCCCCCTCGCGCGCGAACCGGTAGAGCGCCCCGCGCCGCAGACGCGAGCACAGTCCGCACATCGTTCGCCCCTCGGGCACCACCCGCTTCACCACGCTGTAGGTGTCCTGCTCCAACACGTGCAGGGGCACCCCCCTCGCTCGGCAATAGTCGGGCAATACTTGCTCGGGGAAGTGCGGCTGCTTTTGGTCCAGGTTCACCGCTTCGAGCGTGAAGTGGACGGGGGCAGCCGCCTGCAGGTCGAGCAGAACATCCAGCATCGAGTACGAGTCCTTGCCGCCGGAAAGGCACACCATGACCCGATCCCCGGCCTCGATCATCGCGTAGTCGCCGATGGCCTGCCCCACCTGCCTACGCAGGCGCTTGCGCAGCTTCTTCTGCGTCACGGATTGAGATTTTCGCGCGCCCTCGGGGGCCTCAGGAGACTGCATATGTCACATCGGCAATGTGTGGTTGGAGAGCGGTCGACGCTTGGGGTAGGGTAACGGCGACACTTGCAAAGATTGGTTGCACGGAACTTCGAACCCTTGGTTTTGGGCCGAGCCCGCGGCTCACCAGCCGCCCTCTCCGGCCCACCCACCTCTCATTTGGGAAGACGCGATGAGCCGACTGCGCTGGTGCGCCGCCAAAGGGCGGACCATACGGGCCCAGACCCGAGGTACGCAAGCCATCCATTGGGCGCTAGGGATAGTGTTCGCTTGCCTGTGGCCCGCGGCACTGCTGGCCGACGAGTCCGTCGCGCCGCTAACCGGCGCCGATCCCGAGCACTTCCCCGTATCGCCTAACTTGCATGCCGCTACAAACTTCTGGCGCCGCGTCTACACGGAGGTCGACACGAGCGAAGGGTTCATCCACGACAACCGCGAGCTCAGCGTGGTGTACGGGGTGGTCGAACTCGGCGGCGAGATCTCGCGCCGCCAGCGCAGCCGTCTCGTCTCCAAGCGCATCACCCACTACCGACGGATCCTCGAGCGCTTGGCCAGCGGCGCGCGCTCGGAGCTTACGCAGGAGCAGCGCGCGGTGCTGGGCCTATGGCCAGAGGACGTCAGCGACGCAACCCTAGCGCAAGCCGCGAAGCGCCTGCGTTTTCAGCTTGGGCAGGCCAACCGCTTCCGCGAGGGCCTAGCGCGCTCGGGAAGGTATCTCGATCACATACGCGGCGAGTTCGCTGCGCGAGGACTTCCCGGGGAGCTCGCGCTCCTGCCCCACGTAGAGAGTTCCTACAACGCGGAAGCGCGCTCCCATGCTGCCGCGGTCGGCATGTGGCAGTTCACCCGCTCCACGGGACGGCGCTTCATGCAGGTAGATCACGTCGTGGACGAGCGCATGGACCCCTACCTAGCCGCCGGCGCGGCGGCGCGCTTGCTGCAGCAGAACTACGAGGACCTAGGCGCCTGGCCCCTTGCCCTCACTGCCTACAATCACGGCGTCGCGGGAATGCGCCGCGCCACGCGCAAGCTCGGCACCCAGGACATGGGGGAGATCGTGGACCGCTACGACGGGCGCACCTTCGGGTTCGCCTCGCGCAATTTCTACGCCTCGTTCATCGCCGCCGTCCACGTGCACCAACATGCATCGCAGTACTTTGGCCAGGTCAGCACAGCGACGCCCGTGCCTCATCATGCGGTGGAGATCCCCGATTTCATCCCAGCTGCCACCCTGGCCGGCAGTCTGGACACGGACCTCGACACCTTAAGGAAGCTCAATCCTGCCCTTCGCTGGCCCATCTGGCGCGGCGAGAAACACGTTCCGAAGGGCTACCCCCTCCGAGTGCCCTCCAGTATCGATCTACTGAGTGCGCGCGAAGCGCTCGGCGCCCTACCGCAAGCGCAGCGCTTCGCCCAGCAGACACCGGATGTGCAGCACCGCGTGGAGCGAGGAGAGTCGCTATCGGTCATTGGGGCCCGCTACGGCGTCAGCGCACGCGCCATTGCAGAACTAAACGGCCTGAAGTCCGCCCACCTGATTCGTGCAGGACAGACCCTGAAGCTGCCCGTGCGCGCCGGCCGTAGCGTGCCCACGCCCCTCTCGACCAAGGCGCCACCGCCTGCGCCTGCCGCAAAGATAGCCTCCAAGACAGCGCACGTGAGCACCACGGCGGCGGCGAGCGCATCGGGCGGCACCTACCGGGTGCGCAGCGGAGATAGCCTGTCGGTGATCGCCCGCCGCCTAGGCGTGCGCCAACGCGACCTAGTGGCGGCCAACCGCCTGAGTAATGCCGATCGCCTAAGCGTGGGTCAGGTCCTGGTGGTGCCCGGCAAGGGGCAGGCCTTCGAGACCTACGTGCCAGAGGTCTACACGGTGAGGCGCGGTGACTCCGTTTGGGAAGTTGCCAAACGCTTCGGAATTCCGCGCAAACGCATCATATCCCTAAACGCCTTGAAAACTGGCCAGCACATCTTCATCGGCCAACAGCTACGCCTAAAGCCAGTTTTAGGTGCGCCAGCGGCAAGCACCGCTCAGTAGCAAAGGACGCTTGAGGGCAGCCAGAAAGACGCCGACTACCCCTCGCGCCCCCGGCGACCGACGAAGTCGTCCATGCTCTTGCTAATACCAAAGAAGCTCATGACCGCATCGAACCACTCGGTTGGCAATAGGCGCGCCAGGAACACCGAGAGCACGAACCTCGGCATGATCAACCGGCGGCGCCCTCGCCGTATGGCGTCGAGCGTGCGATCCACCACGTAGTCAGGCTCGAGGATGGGCAGCAGCCACGGGAAGCGCGTATGAACGCCTGCGAACATGCCCGTATTGATGTAGAAGGGGCAGACCACCGTGGTGCGGATGCGGCTATTCAGGCGCTTGAGCTCCAAGCGGAGGGAGTCGTCGAAGCCGACGGCGGCAAACTTACTAGCGCAGTAGTCAGTGAGACGCGCCGTGCCCACTAGGCCTCCCGCCGACGCGATGGTCACGATGTGACCCGCATCTCGGCGAACCATTGCCGGCAGGAAGGCGCGGGTCAGCCAGAACAGGGCGAGCGTGTTGACGGCGAAGGTCCGCTCGATCTGCTCGTCGCTGATCTCGAGCAGTGGACGCCCCGAGACGATTCCGGCGTTGTTGATCAAGATGTCGACGGCCGGGCAGGCATGCTGAATCTGATCGGCCGTGGCAGCGATCGAACGCCGATTGCTCAGGTCACAGGCGTACGGCAATACCCGTCCCCTGGCATCAGCCTCGATGCTGGCCTGCAGCTCCTGGAGGCCATCGGCATTCACGTCCACCGCGTGTACAGTGGCTCCCGCACGCAACAAGCGCTCCGTCATCAATCGCCCCAGGCCACTGGCGGCCCCGGTAATGACGATGTGAAGCCCGTTGAAGTCAACCATAGCGTTCCGCTGCTCCGATTGCGTTGGTCCGCGACACCCTACCTTGGGTAAACGCGCCAAAATTATATACAACCACTCACCGGCGCTGGAGCGTCGGTACTCAGTGTCTGGAGTTCCCCATGTCGAAGGCCCCATATGCAGGCAGCACCGTGTTGGTGACGGGGGCAACGGAAGGTATCGGGCGCGCCTGCGCGCTGCACCTCGCCAGGGCCCAAGCTAAGCTCATCTTGGGGGCGCGCAGCACTGAGCGCCTCGAGCAGATTGCCAAGGAGTGCCGTGATTTTGGTGCCGAGGTGCTCATCCTGCCGACGGACGTGAGTCGAGAGATCGACTGCCAGCGTCTGGTCGACGCAGGCGTCCAGCGCTTCGGCCGCCTGGACACGCTGGTGTGCAACGCGGGCAGCACCATGTGGGCGCGCTTCGAAGACCTGCACAGCCTCGAGGTGTTCTCGAGTCTCTTCCAGGTCAACCTGATGGGCGCGGTGCACTGCGCGCGCCACGCCTTACCAGCCCTACGCGCATCGGGCGGACGCCTAGTCGCCGTGGCTAGCGCGGCGGGAATGACCGGCGTGCCGGAGCGCACCGCCTACGCAGCAAGCAAGCACGCGCTGGTCGGCTTCATGGATAGCCTGCGCGTCGAGCTGCGCGGCAGCGGGGTGAGTGTGACCGTAGCGGCGCCGGACTTCGTGCTTACGCAGACCCACCGCCGCGCCATCGGAGCCGATGGTGAGGCCCTCGGGACCTCCCCCATGCAGGAGGGCAAGCTGCTGACGGCCGAGCGCTGCGCCCAGATGATCCTGGCCGCCACCTGGGCCCGCAAGCGACTCTGTCTGACCTCGAGCAGAACGCGCCTCGGCCTGCTACTGAAACCGTTCCTGCCTGCGCTGCTGGATCGTATTGCGGCAAACGCTATCGCGCAGCGGCGTTAGGGGGCGTGGTCGAGTTGCGTTCGCCATCCGTGCTGAGCGTGACCACCTCCTCGGCTAGCGTGGCTGTCGAACGGCAGTCGAGCGCTTGCTCCAGCAGGTGCGCCGCCTCGGCGGCGCGTCCCTGCATCAGGCGTACGCGGCCCAAGCGCTGCAGGATGCGCCCATGCGGGGGGTGCGCGGCGAGGTAGCGCTCGAGAACGTCGGCTGCCGCTGCTGGTTCTTCCCGTTCCAGCAGATGGTCCGCGGTGCGGATCGCGAGCATTAAGGCCCTGTTACTCAAGCGCTAGTCCCCCGAGCGAATGCGATGTTTCTCGACGCCTCGCCATAGTACTCAGGCAACGATCAGCGGGTGTGAACTTAGATCACAGGTCCGCCGCTTAAACGTAACATCCTGTGCCAATCGCTTCGGTTACCAATGAATACCGCGCGTAAGCTGGGCGAATGCAATCTGCTCTGCACTGCGCGGCAAGCGCTTGCCATCGCTGCCCTTTGGGCTATCCGGGAACAGCATAAAAGCCGTGTTCATGCCCACCTGCACCAGGTTCGGCGCAAGCAGATGGGCGATCTCAGCGAAGATTCCCAATCGCGTCGCCACCCGATGAGGCCGGCGAATAATGGCATCGACGATCATATCTGCTGCCTCCTCCGGACTGATCGTCGGCACGTTCTGGTAGATTTTCGTCGGCGCGATCATCGGCGTGCGCACGAGCGGCATGTTGATGGTGGTAAAGCGTACGTCAGCGTCGTTGAACTCCGCCGCTGCACAGCGCGTAAACGCATCTAGGGCGGCCTTTGAGGCCACGTAGGCGGAAAAGCGCGGCGCGTTGCTAAGCACGCCGATCGAGGAGATGTTAATGATGTGCCCCGCACGCCGCTCCACCATACCTGGCAAGATCCGCAGGATCATGCGCAGGGCGCCGAAGTAGTTCAGCTGCATCGTTCGCTCGAAGTCGTGAAAGCGCTCAAAGCTATGCTTGAGGGAGCGGCGGATTGACCGACCCGCATTGTTGATCAATACATCGACCGTGCCGATCGTCTCCTCTATCTGCTTCACGGCGGCGTCCACAGCCTCCACATCGGAGATATCGCAGGTGACGATGTGCGACTCACCGCCGGCCTCGTCGATCAACTTCTTCGTCTTCTCAAGCTTGGAAAGCTTGCGCGCGACCAGCACGACACGGCCACCGGCTGCACCGATTTTCACCGCCGCAGATTTACCGATGCCCGAGGATGCGCCAGTCACGACGACCACCTTCCCCCTGACGGCGCCGCTCAGGGTGCGATCGATGTGCAGGTCGGGATCGAGATGGCGCTCCCAGTAATCCCACAGGCGCCATGCGTAGTCTTCGAGTGCGGGCACCTGAATGTCGCTGTCCGCCAGCGCTGCATCCGTGGATCGGCGGTCGAAGCGCGTGGGGTAACCGATGAAGCGCAACACCTGCTCGGGGATCTGCAAATCCTCGAGCAGCGCGTCCTTGGCTCGCTGTACCGGCGCGAGAGCGCCGATGCCGCGCAAGAGAGAGGTTGGAATGAACGACAGCATGCGCGCGTCGAAACGCAACGCCATCTCCGGGGCATGGCCGGCACGGGCGAAGAGGTTGAGCATGTCCCCCACCCGACGGGCCTTCGTTTCGGTCAGATGGAAGCACTCGCCATCAAGGCCTGGCTTGTGCGCAATATGGTCCATCGCGTCGGCCACAAAGTCCACGGGCACGATATTGATACGCCCTCCCTCTAGACCGATCGTCGGCATCCAGATCGGGAGCATCTGGCGCATGCGCTGGATGAGCTTGAAGAAGTAGTAAGGACCATCCACCTTGTCCATCTCACCCGTTTGCGAGTCGCCCACCACGACCCCAGGGCGGTAGATGCGAAATGGAATGTCGCAATCGTTGCGTACGACGCCCTCCGCATCGTGCTTGCTGCGATAGTAGGGATCGTCCAGCCCGGTTGCCTCTTCGAACATATCCTCTCGGAACACGCCGTCGTAGAGGCCGGCGGCAGCGATCGAACTCGTATGGTGAATGCACCCGGCTTTGAGGCGCTCGGCGAGCGCGACCACGTGTCGCGTGCCCTCGACGTTGGCTTTGTACTGATGCTCCTCGTTACGGGTGAGGTCGTAGATCGCCGCTAGATGGAACACGTGATCCACCTTGCCCACGAGGGCATCGATCTGGTCGTCGGCGAGGGCACAGTTGCCCTTGGTGATGTCCCCCTCGAGGAAGGTCACCCGCGCACCGTCGGTCTTCCAGTAGCGCAGCAGATCCGCGGTCCGCGCCTCGGAGGCGCTGCGGACCAGCACGTGGACATGGCCCTGGCGGTTCAGGAGTCGACGCACGACTCGCTTGCCGATAAACCCCGTTGCCCCGGTGACGAAATAAACCATGCTGCTCCTCGTGGTGTGACAGGCGCGCCGTCACCTAGGCCCGCGGACCTACGCGCCGATGCGAACAGTGGCGCAAGGCGCCAGTGGTTGGTCGAGGCACGGCCAGGAAAAACCGCGACGGACAAGTCGCTAAAACATAACCCACGCTCGTGTAGATTGACAACGAAAGCCCCTGGCGAGCCTTGACTCCGCGCAGGCGCGCCCAAACATCCCAACATTTACCGCAACTTGAGGATCTGCGATGACTCGCATACTCCTGTTTCTAGGCACGAACGCCGCGATACTCGTGGTGGTGAGCATCGTGTTCTCCCTGCTGGGCCTGGACGGTACGATCAACCGACAGACCGGTGGCATCGACCTCACGAGCCTGCTGATCATGTCCGCTGTGATCGGTTTCACCGGCTCTTTGATCTCACTGTTCAGCTCGAAGTGGATGGCCAAGCGCAGCATGGGCGTGCAGCTGTTGAACGTGAACGGCCCGCGCGATCAAAACGAGCGTTGGCTGATCGATACGGTTCGCCGCCAGGCCAACGAGGCAGGGATCGGTATGCCGGAAGTAGGGATCTGGAATGCGCCCGAGATGAACGCCTTCGCCACGGGTTGGAACCGCAATAACGCCCTAGTCGCCGTCAGCGTGGGGCTTCTGCGCGGGATGAAGCCGGACGAGGTGGAGGCGGTGCTCGCTCACGAAATCGCCCACGTGGCGAACGGCGACATGGTGACGCTCACCCTGATCCAGGGCGTGGTCAATACCTTCGTCGTCTTCGCATCGCGCTTGGTCGGCCACATCGTGGACCGGGCGGTGTTCCGCACGGAGAGTGGTCACGGGCCGGGCTACTTCATCGTCTCACTGGTGATGCAGCTGGTCTTCAGCGTGCTGGCGAGCATGATCGTCATGTGGTTCTCTCGCTACCGCGAATTCCGCGCCGATGCGGGCGGGGCGCGCCTCGCCGGTCGGGAGAAGATGATCCGTGCCCTCGATCGCCTGCGAACGGGCGGCGGGGAGCTACCCGATGAGATGGCTGCGATGGGAATCTCCGGCGGCCGCACGGGCGGTCTCAAGAAGCTGTTCTTGACCCATCCGCCCCTCGAGGAGCGGATCGCGGCTCTACGTGAGCAGGCGTAGGTCGAGAGCTACGGCGATGCCCCGAGCCTGAGGGCTCAGGCGTCGCCGGGCGCCACGCGCTGAGCGGCTTGGATACGAAAGCGAGCCGCGGCGGCGATCAAGGCCGACACGAAGCCCGAAGTGATGGTCATGGTAACTCGCAGCCCCTCGGACTCTAGGGGCATCTCATCAGTGGCGTAGAGCATGATGATCAGGGCCAACACTGCCCAGGTCCCTGCGCGAATCCCCGCTAGGCGGAGCTCGTCGCGCCAACTCTTGGGGTCCTCCAACGCTGGCGCGTCCATCTGATAGGCCACGTAGCCGCACATGAGTGCCGGCAAGATTCCAAAGCGCATGGAGCCTACGAAGCTGGCAGCGAAACTGAACTGCGTGTCGTTGGCCGAAAGCCCGAACACCAAGGCGGACATCGAGGTGCTGATCACAAAGCAGATGAGCGTCATCAGCGCGTAAAATCCGTAGTAGCGCGCGGGGTTGCGAGGCGATCGGTAGGCCTCGGCATGGGCCACGAAGACCACCGCCATGGGCACGACGTACATGCTGGTGGCGTAGAGGCTCCAGCGCACCGTGTCGAAGGCAAAATGCTCGAGCGGCCTGGGCGGTTGGAACAACACGTTGTAGACCACCACCGATACCTCTCGCCCCACTGCCACGGCCGCCACGATCGCCGCTGAGAACAGAAGCAGATGGCGATAGGTGTGGCGCAAGCGTACCTGGCGCGGATCGCCGCCCAGGCGAGCGACGGTCTTCCACATCTCCTCCTCGTTGGGGCTGCCGTACACCACGATGCACGCTAATAATCTGCATAGCCATCGGACCAGCTGATCGAGCTTCTCGATAAGCTCCAAGGTCTTGGTATAGTGCGGCTCCGCCCTTTTCCAATTCGCCACCCTCTCCGAGGTCTCGTTGAAGGAGATGCAGATCTGCCCCCATTTCAGCGACGGCTCCTGGAAGAAGCGATGATAGGAGTGTTGATCCGCGTAGCCCTGGATCTGGCCGAACAGCAGGCAGGCGCGAGCCCAGCGGTACTCCACCGTGTCCGCGGAACGATCGAAGTCCTCCGCCGCCAAGCTGTCCGCCAGGAGATTGGCGATGCACGCCTTGCGGTGCACCTCGTCCACGCCCTGCAAGCCCGCCCCACGCAGAGAGGTGTACACATCCTGCGCGCGGCGCGGTATGGCGAAGAGGTTGTAGACCACCCCACGCAGCACTAGCACGGGGTTCAGGGGGCTTTCCCACGTGAGCAGAAAGAAGAACACGAGGATCACCATGAGCGGCACCACCAGGCCGGCGGTGATGCTGGCGAGGTAGGCGGCAGCATCTGCTGTCGCTGGATTGAACACGGCATCGATCAAGGGTCGCAGAGGCGTCCACACGGTCACCAGCATGAGGTAGAGCAAGGCCATGATCAGCGCATAGCTCGCCGTGCCGAGGCCGTAGAGCCCCTTTGGTGCCTGGTAGCGCGGCAGGGTAGGTTCGTCGCCTAGGGTCAGCACCCGAGCCGTGAAGGAACGGGATGCCAAGACCAGCGTCAAGATGGCGCCAGCGACTTGAACCAAGCGAAAGGCGACTTCTGATCCCATGGCAGCCTGCTAAAGAAGGTAGGTATCGATGCCTTCGAGGAACAGATCGTACTGGGTGTCCACGGCACCCTTGATCCCCACGGCGGCCATACCGGTGACCACGTGCCCCCGGAACAACACCCACCCCGCTGCGTCCAACACGCCGAGGCTGACCACGTAGCCCAGCTCCTGAAAAACCCATTCAAGCAGCGGTCGGCGGCGGTGCAGGCGAGCCAGATTAATCCCCACGTGGCGGCCCTGTCGCAGCGCCACCTGGGCAGTTGCGGCGTTGGAGCCCCCGCCATCCACCTGCGCGCAATCACCGGCGGCGAACACTGCCTCGAGCGCTCTCCCCTCGATTTGCACCTGGCCGTAGCGATTGGTCTTCATCGAGCAGGGCGAAGGCTTTACGCCAGTTAGTAATAATGTTAGGTTTGAAGGAACCTCGTCAATCGCACCGTCCCTGTCACCTCTTCGAAAGCGAAGCACATCGCCCTCCTGCCCCTCGAACTGCGCCTGGGGCCACCACTCGACACCCACGGCAGTAAGGCGCTCGAGCGCGTAGCGCCTGACGCGCTCGGGCATCTCACTTAGCGGCGCATGCGCCTGGTCGAGCAGGCGAACTGTGCCCCGGGCACCGAGCCGGCGCACGGCCTCAGCGAGCTCGCAAGCAAACTGCACGCCGCTCGCCCCCGCTCCCACGACACTGACGCGCACATCGACCCCGTGCTCATCGCACAGATCGCGCAGGCGCTGGCGCAGGTCGAGATCGCGTAGCTCGCGCAGCGTCAGCACCTTTGGCCACCCGGCTGCCTCGAGCGTCGGTTCACCACCGCAGGCGAGCACCAGGTAGTCCGCATCAAACCGCTGCACAGCCTGCGCGTCACCCGCCAAGCGCACTGGAAAGCGGCGCGCCGCACTCCACTGCGCCAAATCGCCGACATCGAAGCCTTGGTCGCTCTCGCCAAGCCAGCCTCGCACATGTTCGAAGCGTAGGCGGTCGGCGAGTTCCGCAAAGGGGATGCGCAGTTCGTCGAGGGGCCGCGAGGCTGCCTCGTGTAGGTGCGTTAGTTTGAGGTGATGGGCGCTCGGATCGATCAGGGTCAGGTGGGCCGCCGGCAGCTGGGAGCGCACCGCCGCGAGACACGAGATGCCTGCGTAGCCACCACCTACCACTGCGATGCGGGTCATGCCGCGAGCCCCTCGGCGCAGAAGATAGCAAGCCTCGGCCGACAAGGTGTATCGTCGACCAAGACCTTGCCCAACACGCCCATGGGACTGGCGCGTCTAGCGCGCCCCGCAGGCTCGTCCCGCCGCGGGAGAAGCTCTTGAATCCTCTGTTCCAGCACTATCCCAGCCTCGAAGCGCACCTGCCGCATCTCGCCCTTGGCACCTATCCATCCACCATTCAGCGACTGAGCGGGCTGGAGCGCGCTTGCGACGCGTCCGCACTTTACCTGAAACGCGATGACGCTGCCGATGTCACCTACGGCGGCAACAAGCTGCGAAAGTTGGAATTCCTGCTGGCGCAAGCGCGGAAAAACGGCGCACGAAAGGTCATGACCTTCGGCGCGGTCGGATCGAATCACGCCTTGGCGACAGCGATCCACGCAAAGCGCCTGGGCCTTGGCGCCATCTCTATGCTCGTGCCGCAGGTGCTCTCCAGCAAGGTATGCCGCAATCTGCTCGCCCATTACCTCACCGGTGCAGAGCTGCACCACTATCCCGACGAGCAGGCGCTCGGCGACGCCGTACGCTATCAGCTCGATCGGCACGAGCGCCTCGACGGAGTCGTGCCCGCGGTAATCCCTGGGGGCGGCACCTGCGCCTTGGGCGCGGTGGGTTTCGTCGCTGCGGCGTTCGAGTTGGCAGCCCAAGTAGCCGCTGGCGAACTGCCGGCGCCCGCACGAATCTACATGGCCTTCGGCACCACCGGCACCGCAGCCGGGTTGGCGCTCGGGCTTAGGGCCGCCGGCCTCGACAGCGAAGTCATCGCCGTACGCGTCACCGCGGAGCGCTTTGGCAACGAGAAGCGCCTGCACACGCTGATACGCCAAACCTCTTCCCTCCTCCACGAACGCAGCGGCGGCACCTTTGCCAAGCTCACGCCTCAAGACTGCCGGGTCACCGTGCGCCACGACTGCTTCGGCGGTGAGTACGCGCGCTACACGCCGCAGGCCATTGAAGCTGTGCGCCGCACCTACGACAGTGATGGGGTGACCTTGGAAGGCACCTATACGGGCAAGGCCATGCTCGCCCTCCAACAAGACCTCGACGACCCTCAGCTGGCTCGCCAGCCTTGCCTCTACTGGAACACCTACAACTCCCGCCCCCTCGCGATCGAAGACACGGATTATCGAAATCTACCTAATTCTTTTCATCGCTACTTCGAGCAGCCTATGCAAGCGCTAGACGCCGAGATGGAGGGCGTCTTCACCGGCTAGCCAAGCCGCGCTGATCCCTGGAAGGCCTCGAACCTGCCCATACGATCACAGCGCTAACGCCCAGGGGCAGGAGGCGCTCGAGCCAATCGCCGGGAGAGTCCGCCAGCCAGTGGGCCAGCACGGTGAGACCAGCGCCGGCGCCCATCGCCGCCAGTCGCACGGGTACAGGGATGACTCGCCCCAGCAGCATGGCCACCACCAGCGGACCGAAGGCAGACCCAACCGCATGCCACGCAAACAGTACACGCGAGAAGATCGACTGCGGCGCGTAGAGCGCAAGCGCCAGGGCGAAGGCGCTAAGGCCCAGCACCACGGCCCGTGACTTGGACAGGGAGATGCGCTGTTCGATGCCTCGGCGCAGATCGTGCGAGACGGACGAGGCTGCTACCAACAGCTGGCTATCCGCCGTGGACATGATGGCCGAGAGCACGGCGGCCAACATCATCCCCGCCACCACGGGCGGAAACAGGCTAGCGGTCAGGCCGTAAAAGGCCTGCTCCCCCGCAGCATCCGCGGGATCCAGCAGCATTCGGGCACACCAGCCAGTGCAGAGCATGCCCGCGTACACCACTACCGCCCAGCCCACCGCGATAAGCCGAGCCCGGCGTAGGGCCTGATCGTCGCCGAGTGCCATGAAGCGATTGAGCACGTGGGGCTGTCCCGGATAGCCCAAGCCGATGCCCAGCGTGCCGGCCACGAAGCCAATCGCTGCGGGTGCCGCACGTGCACCGAACGGCCCCCCATCGCCCGCCGAAGCAAGGTGCTCCCATAACGGCCCTAGGCCACCGACGGCGAGCACGCCGGCCAGCGGCAAGATCACGGCCGTAACCGCCATCAAAACGCCCTGCACGCTATCGGTCACGCTCACGGCCCAGAATCCGCCGAGCAGAGTGTAGAGCACGACGATCAGCGCACCTATCAAGACGCTTAGTTCCGCGTCGAGTCCGAACTGGCTGTCGAAGGCCGCGCCTGCTGCCTGAAACTGCGCCGCGACATAGAACCCGAAGGAGACGAGCACGATGATGCTCGCCAAGCGTGCCACGGCAAGGGACCTCTCCCCTCGTGCAGTCGCAGCCATCACGTCGGTCAGCGTTACCGCGCCGCTCTCACCCGCAAGAGTGCGCAAACGGGGCGCGATCAGCACCCAGTTGATCAGAAACCCGCTTAAGGTGGCCGGAAACAACCATAGGGCAGATAGGCCCCAGGCGTAGGCCGCGCCGCTCACCCCGAGCAGAGTCCACGCCGACGACGATGAAGCACTGGCGCTGATGGCAGCGACAAAGCCTCCGAGGTTACGCCCCCCGAGAAAGAAGTCCTCTGAATCATGCGTGCGCTTGCTCGCCCACCAGCCGATGCCGATCAGCAGCACCTGGTAGGTCACCAACGTGATCAGGACGATCACGCGCTCATCGATCACGCGCGTAGCACCACCGGCGTGTTCTCACGGCTGGCAAGCCAAATCTCCATCATCGCCTCGTTGGAGACGGCGACGCAGCCATTGGTCCAGTCCTTGGTGAGTAAGCCGCGATAGGGACGGCGGGCCTCGTTCGGCATGCCGTGAATCATTATGTTGCCGCCAGGCCTCACCCCCGCGGCGCGCGCGCGGGCCCGGTCCTGAGCATTCGGGTAGGAGACGCGGACGGAGAGGAAAAAGCGGCTGTTGATGTTCTTGAAGTCGATGACGTAGCGCCCTTCCGGAGTGCGGTTGTCCCCTTCACGCTCCTTGTGGCCTCGTGGGCTTGCGCCGAGTACGCAGGGGAACACGCGAACGGTGCCATCGCTGCGGTATAGGGTTAAGCGCCGACGTCCCTTCTCCACCACTATCTCCCGCGCTGGCGTCCAGTCGAGGGCGTGTAGCGCCGCGCCACTGCGCCGAGGCGCCAATGCGCTGACACTAATGCCCGCCAAGGCAAAGAGCACGGCGCGCCGGCGAGCGCAGGCTTGCGCGTCGTCTGGTTGGCGACTCATGAGCATCTCCTGTCATCAGCCAGGAGGCGAGCAAGGGGCGTGGTCCTTCGCATGTCGATGCCGAGCATAGACTGTCGCTCACCCTTGCGCCTACCCCGCCGGCCTGTCACGGTCTTCCTTCTTACCTGAGGGAAGCTGAACGGAGGCTGACTGCGTGCAGGGGCCGGGCTGGGAGTTCTGGATCGATCGCGGCGGCACCTTCACGGATATCGTGGCGCGCGCCCCTGATGGTGCCGTTCAGTGCCGCAAGTTTCTCAGCGAGGCGCCGGAGCGCTACAGGGACGCCGCCGCCCATGGCGTACGTGCGATTCTGAACCAAGCGAAGGACGTGGGGCGTGCGCCGGTTCACGCCATCCGCATGGGCACCACGGTCGCCACCAACGCCCTTCTCGAACGCGAAGGTGACCCCTGTGTGCTGCTCACTACGGCCGGCTTTGCAGACGCGCTGGCGATCGGCGATCAGGCACGTCCGGATCTATTCGCCCGCGAGATCCGTCGGCCGGCACCGCTCTACGCTCGCGTGATCGAAGCAGCTGAGCGCATGAATGCACGCGGCCGCGTGCTGCTGCCTCTCGACCCTGCGACCTTGCTCGACCCGCTGCGAGCCGCAATCGATGATGGGATGCGCAGCGTCGCCATCGTGTTCCTGCACGGCTACCGCTATCCCCAGCATGAACGGGCGGCTGCAGATCTCGCTCGCACGATGGGCTTCTCCTACGTGAGCGTCTCCAGTGATGTACTGCCCCTGCCACGTCTCACAGGTCGGGGCGATACCACGGTGGCAGACGCGTACCTCTCGCCCTTGCTAGTGCGCTACGTCACGCAGTTCCAAGCGGCCCTTGCGGACCCCGAGGACAACACCGGTCCGACGGTGAGGCCGCAGCGTCTACTGTTTATGCGCAGCCACGGCGGTCTCACTGAGGCGGAGCATTTTCGTGGCAAGGATGCGGTGTTGTCCGGCCCAGCCGGCGGGGTCATCGGTATGGTGAGCACCGGCGCTGCCGTCGGCCTGAACACGCTGATCGGCTTCGACATGGGCGGCACCTCCACGGATGTCGCGCTGTACGCAGGCGCGCTGGAACGCACGCAGGACAGCGCGGTCGCTGGCGTGCGCCTTCGGGCACCCATGCTGCGCATCGATACGGTGGCGGCAGGTGGGGGATCCATCCTTAGCTTCGAAGACGGTCGCTTCCAGGTGGGGCCTGCCTCCGCCGGCGCCGACCCCGGCCCCTGCTGCTACCGTCGTGGCGGGCCCCTGACGGTCACCGACGCCAACCTGCTCCTCGGCCGCCTGAATCCCTGCCACTTCCCTCAGGTGTTTGGCCCGAACGCCGATCAGGCGCTCGATGAGGCGGCCGTACGGGAGCACTTTCGCCTCCTGACGGAGGAAGTCAATCGCGCGAGTGAACAAGTCTATTCGCAAGAAGGCGCCGCCGAGGGCTTCCTGCGCATAGCCGTAGACAACATGGCGAGCGCCATCAAACGCCTCACGGTGCAGCGAGGCTACGACCTAAGCAACTTCACGCTGTGCTGCTTCGGTGGCGCGGGCGGCCAGCACGCCTGCGCCGTGGCCGACGCGCTGGGACTGCGCCGCGTGTTCATCCATCCCTACGCGGGCGTGCTTTCAGCTTATGGCATGGGCCTCGCGGACATCCGAGAGATCCGGCAACACGCGGTGGAAGCACGCCTCGACGAGGCCCTCCTAAGCGGACTTAGGTCCACCCTATCCAACCTGGAGGAGCAGGCGGGTCAGCCGTTGCGCGCACGCGCAGGCGACGCCTCACCCTTGCGCTTCGAACGTCGCGCCCACCTGCGCTACGAGGGCACGGACACCTCCCATGCCACGCCCTTAACCGACGCTGCCGAGATGACACTGGCCCTTGCCAAGCTTCACCAACAGCACTACGGCTACGCCCATCGCGAGGGGGCCATCATCGTCGAATCCGTCGAGGTGGAAGCCATCGCGCCGGGCGCCGGCATCCCGAGCGACGCCGAATCAGCGCCGAGCGACTCACCGCCCCACGCCGACCCTAGCTCGGCCGCGCTCGTGCGTGAGGTGTACTTTGACGGCGAGTGGCAGCGAACCCCCTTCTACCTCCGAGAGCGCTGCCAGTCTCCCTGCCGCGTCGACGGCCCCGCGATCATCGTGGACGCCAACGGCACTACGGTGATCCACCCCAGCTGGTCGGCCAGCCTAGATCGCGACGGTCACCTGCTACTAGAACGTCGCATGATCCCAGATCAAGTGGCACAAGAGCAGGTTGCCAATCGCGCCGACCCCGTGCTGCTCGAACTGTTCAACAACCGCTTTCGCCATATCGCCGAGCAAATGGGCACGGTTCTCCAGCACACCGCCTCCTCAGTGAACATCAAGGAGCGCTTGGACTTCTCCTGCGCAGTGTTCGATGCGCTGGGCGGACTGGTCGCCAACGCACCTCATATGCCCATTCACTTAGGGTCTATGGGTGAGAGCGTGCGCGCGGTGATACGGCGTGAGGCGCAGCGAGGTCGCAGCCCCAGAGCCAACGATGCCTTCCTGGTGAATGCGCCCTACGCGGGCGGCACCCACCTGCCTGACCTCACGGTGGTCAGCCCCGTCTACCTGCGCGAAGCAGCAGACAGCCCGGACTTCTACGTCGCCTCGCGAGGCCACCACGCCGACATCGGCGGCACGACGCCGGGCTCCATGCCCGCCTTTAGCCGACACATCGACGAGGAAGGCGTTCTCTTCGATCACTTCCCGCTAATGCGCCACGGCGCCCTCGACGAAGCTGGCCTGCACGAGCACCTGGAGGCTGGACCGTGGCCCGCGCGCGCGCCGGCTCGCAACCTCGCCGACCTACGTGCACAGTTAGCTGCCAACGCTCGCGGACTCCAGGAACTCGAACGGGCGGCTGAGCACTTCGGCATCGAGGTACTGAGCGCCTACACCGCGCACGTACAGGCCAACGCCGAGGAGTGCGTGCGCCGTGCCATCGCTCGCCTACCGGCAGCGGGCGAGTTTACCTATCCCTTAGACAACGGCCTGCGAATCCACGTGCACGTAGCACTAGACCCGCAAGCGCGTACGGCAGTCGTCGACTTCAGCGGCACCTCGGCCCAAGCGCCGAACAACTTCAACGCACCGGCCGCCGTGTGCCGTGCCGCTGTGCTCTACGTGTTTCGCACGCTGGTCGACCGCGACATACCTATGAACGAAGGCTGCTTGGCACCGATCGAGCTGATCATTCCACCTGGCTCCATGCTCGATCCGCGACCGCCCGCCGCCGTAGTGGCGGGCAACGTGGAGACATCCCAGTGCATCACAGACGCACTCTACGGCGCCCTTGGCGTACAAGCCGGCGCCCAAGGCACGATGAACAACATCACCTTCGGAAACGAGACGCACCAGTACTACGAGACGGTCTGCGGCGGCACCGGTGCCGGACCGGGCTACCATGGCGCGAGCGCCGTTCACTCTCACATGACCAACTCGCGCCTCACGGATGCGGAGATTCTCGAGTGGCGTCTACCCGTGCGGGTGGAGGCCTTCGCGATCCGCCACTGCTCGGGCGGCAAAGGCCGTTGGCGGGGAGGGGACGGCGTCGAGCGCCGCCTGAATTTTCTCGACGCGATGCGCCTGTCCTTGCTCTCGAACAATCGGACTCAGGGGCCCTTTGGCCTGAATGGCGGGGGCGCCGGCCAAGCTGGCGAGAACTTGCTGTTGCGCGCAGACGGGCGTGAAGAGCGCCTGAGTGCAAGCGCGCAGGTCGAGGTGGCGGCCGGGGATACGCTGGTGATCAGGACGCCTGGGGGCGGTGCTTTCGGCGCGGAAACACGCTGAGGAATAGGATTCCGGCGATGAATCCGCCAATGTGCGCGCGAAAGGCCACGCCACCGCCGCCCTCCCCGGCAGACACCGCCTGAGAGGACAACAGCTGCAGAGCGAACCAAGCGCCTAGCACCAGCACGGCCGGCAGCGGAACCGGGCGAATGAAGAAGAACGGCGGAAACACCACCGAGACCTTGGCCGTTGGGAAGAGGATCATGTACGCGCCAAGGATGCCCGAGATCGCGCCGCTCGCGCCGATCATGGGGACCGTCGAGGTGGGATCGGGGATTGCCTGGGCAAGGGCCGCCGCAACCCCGCAGGCGAGATAGAACAGCGCGAACCCCACATGACCGAGCTCCGATTCGACATTGTCGCCGAACACCCAAAGGTAGAGCATGTTGGAGGCGATGTGCAGGATCGAGCCGTGCAGGAACATGGAGCTGAACACGGTGGCGACGGGCGGCACCAAGGTCAACTCCGAGGGCAGCGAGGCCAAGCCGAACAGCACCTTTGGGGTCAAACCGAGGCTCAAGACCGCAAGCTGATTCGCTCGCCCTAAGGACAGCTGCCAAAGGAAGACGCCCACGCAGGTCAACAACACCAGTACGGTAATGACCGGCGTCAGGGTGGCAGGGTTTTCATCGCGGATAGGGATCATCGCAAACTTCGACCGCCCTACGAGGGTCGCCGTTCCCTGCGCCAGGTAGCAGGCGCAGTCACCACCTCAAGTTGTGCATCAGCCGATGCGCAATACGCGACGGTAGAAGGGGATGACCTGCGCGGCGTCCACGGTCACCAGAGTGTTGTCTAGCAGGGTCGCTGGCGCGCGTTGCGCCTCCACCATCTGCGCGAGCTGGCCCCTCAGGTGGCGCCAATAGGCTTCGCCGCCTTCATCCTCACCGAGGAAGATCAGCGGCGTGGCGTCGGCGAGCCCAAGCTTCATGTCCGTCAGCGTGAGCCCCACCTCCTCCAGCGTGCCCACGCCGCCAACCAAAAACACATTGAAACTCGCGATATCGAACCAGCGCTGGCGGATATGGCGCGAGGACTCCTGAAACACCTGATAGAACTGAGCGAGCTGGTTGTGACGCTGATCCTCAATCTCAAGGTAGCTGGCGCCCACCAGCATGTTGAGCTCGCGACCGATGGTGGCCGCGGCCTTCATGGCACCCGGTCCTCCGCCCGTGATCACCGCCAAGCGACCGCCGAAGAAGTCCTGCAGCTCGATCAGGAGCTGGCGCAAACGGGATTCCTCGCGCTCCCCGAGCGACCGCGAAGAACCGTAGACCGCCACAACGATCGACGTCATGAATCGATCGATTTCCCCGATCTCGCAAAAATACCCCCGCGTGCCACGAACCACGTACTTTACTAAGTGCCCGAGATCGCGGTTCAACCAGTACACGTCGACGCCTAGATCGACATAGTCGGCCAGCCGTGCGTGATCGCGGGCCGAGAGGTAGAAACTATGCTCGTAGGACGCGTTATCGAACACCAGGGCTCGCACCAGGCCTCGGCGCATCCGCTCAAGCAGATCCGCATGTTCGGTAAGATTGGGAAAGTAGCGCAGGAGGTGCACGCCCTGACGCTCGCCGAGCAAGGCCGTGGCGTGTTCCTGAATTGCACTCGGCGCACGAACGGCGAGACGGCCAGGCGGCAGCGAACCCACGGCGTGGGGCGTGACCCAGTCGGGCGCGCCCGCCGGCAGAGGATCGCTGACTACGGCGACATGGCGCGCTTCGTAGTTGCGCTCGCCGTTGTGCGGATATGTGAACATCTTACACAGGGCGTCGTAGTCTCCTGGGGCGTACAAGCTCGCCGAGTTATTCGCGCGCGGCGGTGGCGGGCGCTGTGGCGGCGGGACGTCATCTCCTGCATCCGCGTGGTATAGGCTAGCGTAGACGCTAGGGTTCACCACTACCTTGTCCGTGTGATTGAAGAGCTCGAGAAAGGTTCGCGTGCTAGCCGTTTGCACCGGATCGAGCGCAACCGCTTCTAAGTGTCCACCCATCGCGGAAGGTCGGCTGTCGAGCATGGCAAAATGCTGGAATAGAAACGCTGTGCACGAGGTGATCAGACCTTCCCCAGGCGCCAGCACGAGGTTTTGCACAGGCCGTGGCACCTGCAGGCGATTGAGCAGGGTGCGCCCCTCCGATGCCGTCAGCACGGTCCAGATGTCCTGGGCGCTAAGCGGGCGGACGAACTCGTAAATCTGCGTATGCGGCGGGATCACCACTCGGCCGTCGTTGGTTATGGAGAAGCCCGCTGGCAATTTGAACTGATTGCGCTGATAACCATCGAAGATCTCGGTGGCACTCAAGCGGCGCTCCTCCGGGCAGTAGAGCAATCGCCCCACCGCGAGGCCTGGCAGGATGAGTTCACGGGCTAGGGGCCAGACCTCATCGAGAAACACCCAAGGGCGGATGACCGCTTCCAGCATCGCAGCACCCTGCGCAGGTTCCAGCTGCGGCGGAGAACCCGGTCGCACATCGATGCCCAGACGCGCTAGGCGGCTGCGGGCAGAGAACACGACGGACTCGGGACGCGACTGGAGCGCGGTGGTAAACCGGGCGGTCAGGGGGAATCGCACGCGTACGGTGACACTTTCGTCGCTCGCCTGACGTACTTCGATAATGCGTCCGTCGCGAGTTTCGAGCATCGCGCAAGGGCTCCTGATGACGCAGAACACGAAGGGGTCCACGCGCCCTGGGAGTAGCCCGCCGCGTGGCGGTCGCACACTATAGCACCGGCTCTGTGTGTCAACGTGCGATCTGGATCCGCGTTGTTACAGGCCAGGGACAGCTGCCCGCTGGCGAACTTAAAGCCATGAACCAGCTCGACTTTCTATCCATTTGGAGCCATTGACATGAACAACCTTCACCGACCTTTGCTGATGCTAGCCGTGGCCGCGCTACTGGGCGCCGGCAGCGCTTCCGCAGCCACGGCGACAAGCGCGCCGGCTGCTTCGCAAGGCTCGATGCTGTCTGTATTGAGCGGCGACTTCGCGCTCGCACAGAGCAGCGATCGTCGGCGCAGCGCCAACCGCGGCAGCAGCCGTCGAGGTGGCGCAGATCGCCCCCAGCGCGAGCGACGCAGCACTGACCGCCGCAAGAGCACGGACCGCGCCGCTCAGCGCGACAATCGCACCGTGGACCGCGAACGCGAACGCACGGAGAACGGCGCTCGCGGCACCACCACTGTCACTGGCGAAGGCGGACGCAGTGCCACCCGCACGCGCAGCCGAGAGGTGGACCGGGAGGCCGGTACCGCGAGCCGCTCCAGCACCGTAACGGGCCCGGAGGGCAGGACCCGCTCGGTCGACCAGACCGCCTCACGTAACGAGGACGGTTCGATCAGCCGTCAGACCACGGTCACAGGCGCCGAAGGCAATACGCGCACGATCGACAGTACGACCACCCGCGGCGAAGGCACCATATCTCGCGAGCGCGCCGTGACGGGGCCGGACGGCAATACCCGGACGATCGACCAGACCGCCACGCGCACGGATACGGGCTTTGAGCGCCAAAGCACGGTCACCGGCGCGGACGGACAGGTTCGCACCCGGGAGGTCACGGGCACAGTGGACCGCGACGCGGGCACCTTCTCGAAGGATGTGGTGACCACGGATGCCCAAGGCAACAGTCGTACCCGCAACACCACTACGACACGCACGGACGACGGATTTACCCGCGATACCGCCATCGAGGGGCGCCAAGGTGGCAGCGGCACCCGCAACGTCACGGTGACGCGAGACCCCGAGACCGGCGAGGTGAACCGCGACGTTAGCGGCTCCCGTACACCGCCGCCGGAGGACGCGACGGAGAGCGACGACAGCTAAGCCCTAGCACCGGGGAGCAAAGGCCCGGGCGCCGCCATGCGCCCGGGCCTTCTCGCGTCTGGGAACGCTGCTTCAACGGTTCAGCGCGAGGTCGGCTCGGTCTGCTGCGTGTTGGCGGCCTGGCTCTCCTCTTCGACCAGGCCCTGGGCACCGACCACCAGATCCCACGTGGCGAGGGCGCGCTGGCGCACGCGGCTGCGATCCCGCGGAAGCAAGAATCGCTCAGACACAAGCGCCTCGATCGCCGTGTCGACGCGGGCCACGTAGGCCGCACGACTGGTGTAGATCTCGCCCACTGCTGGTCGCTCATCACCGGCCTCCGTCGCGGCCGCCGTATCTAGCTGCAAGGGCACAAAGAGTCCGCGAAAGTCAGCGAGCTCCGATGGGTTGGCCAACCCATCGCGAAAACTCCACGGGGTGTAGGTAGCTAGCGGGGCACGCAGCTCGACGTTGCGTACGCCAGCGAATTCGTTGCCAAAGCGATCCACCTGAGGCACGAAGACCGGGTAGGGATCGCTCACGGTTGGTGGCTGGCGCAGGGCAACGCCCTCAGCCCAGCGACGACCGAAGTCCAAACGCGCCGGCGTGTGCACCACCTCCGGACGCAACACACCGGGTATGTAGGGGAAGTCGAGCTTGGTGACGGACACCAGGGAGCCACCAACCAAACGAGGATACAAGCTTGGGGGAGGCGCCACATCGTTCTGCACCCAACTCGACAGGGCCACCATTAGGGCGCGAAGATTGACTAGGAAGTCGACCGGGTTGCCACGTGCCGCAACGCGGTCAGTGCTGACCGCCGGCGGCCAGCTGTCGACGAAGTGCTGGCCACTGGCCAGCAGGTAGATGCGCTCGTTATCCGGCGCATCCACATCGCGGCGCCCGTCAGCCGACGTGTGGATGAGCGAAGCTGCGCGCGCGTAGTACTCGTAGCCCGTGTTCGTGTACAGGATACGAGGCGCCAGGTCAGTGTCGACGTAGGTGCCTAGGAGGCCGTCTTCACGCCCTGTGATGGGGTCCTTTTCCTCAGCGGATGTGAAAGGGAACACGTCCGTTGGGTAATAGAAGGACGAGTAGCGATGACCGTCGCGTGAAGGCTGTGCAAAGCGATGGTTGAAGCTGCCGCGCCCCGCCCCCGCGGTGTGGATTAGCAGCCCGTCGAAGGCACGGCGGCCAAGCTCGTCTCCGTTGAAGCCCTCGTAGAGAAAGTGCCGCAGGAAGCGCCCCGTCTGCGAGACGCCAAATCCCAGGCAGTGCTTGGCCTGAAAACGGCGGTCGTCCGCGTACTTGGCGTAGCTCGCCATATCGCGCACGGCCGTGAAGCCCAGGCCCATGATCCGCGGATCCCGAGACCGATACACCAGCTCGTAGATAAATCCTGGATCGAAGACGCCGCGGGCGCGGATGTCCTGCTGAGTACCAAAATACCAGCGGGATCTCGGCACCACGTTGCGCGGCGCATCGCGCCCCGCTCGCCGGGTCAGGACGTTGCGCACGTCGTCCGGCTCTACCACGGGATAGGCGACGTGACCGCGATGCCCTAGGGCGAGTCTATCGACGCGCTGATCCACCACCCAGTCCGTGCGCACCAGGCCACCGATCGGCCGGCCGTTCTCGGTGGCGACAGGCACGTCGAGGCGCAGCCTGCCGGGCTCTCGCGGCACATCAGCCTGCCATCCCACCCAGATGATGGTGAAGCCGAGCTCCATGAGTAGACCGTCGCCGAAGATCTCGGGAGAGTCGGGCGAGATGGGGCCGCGGGCGCCCGCATTGAAGTAACGCAGCAGGGCCTTGCCGCCGCGGTTGCTGACCTCCATCAGGCAGCTACGCGCACCCTCTTCGGGATCACGGGGGCGAAGGATCACGAGGTCTGCGGTGGACCGAACCAGACCGTCTGCATCGCGCGGAGCCCGATCGATATCGATGACCGCGCGGTTAGCGGGCAAGTTAGGATCGACGCCGAACTGCACGCGGCCGACGTCTACGACGTAATCAGGATGGGTAGCCCCGGGAACTCGAGGCACCTCCCAGGTGGTGTCAATCTCGATTTCGAGCACGCGCGCAGCGGCCGAGCCAGCAGCGAGGCTGGCGGCGGCGACGAGCAGTGCGAGGCCCACCCACCGGGCCCGAGGCCTTTGGCAGGTCATCATGGGCGCGCCTTGCGGCTTCGCGCGCCGACCCACTTGGCCTTAGCCGCGCTCGTCCATGGCCGTCACGGCACGCGCTCCGGCGCCAGTGTACAGCTGGCGCGGACGGCCGATCTTGCGCTTCGGGTCCGAGATCATCTCCATCCAGTGGGCCATCCACCCCACCGTACGACCGATCGCGAACATGACCGTAAACATGCTTACGGGCACACCCAAGGCCTGGTAGATGATGCCACTGTAGAAGTCGACGTTCGGGTAGAGCTTGCGCTCGATGAAGAACTCATCCTTGAGCGCGATCTCCTCCAAACGCATCGCCAGCTCCATGCGGGGATCGTTCCCGTACTTGGCGAGTACCTCGTGGGCGATCTTGCGGATGATCTTGGCCCGTGGATCGTAGTTCTTGTACACGCGATGACCGAAGCCCATGAGTCGGAACGGATCGTCGCGATCCTTAGCCTTGGCGACGTACTTATCGATATTGCTGACGTCCCCAATCTCGTTGAGCATGCGCAGAACGGCTTCGTTGGCACCGCCGTGGGCCGGCCCCCACAGGCTCGCGAGCCCCGCGGCAATCGCACCGTACGGGTTTGCCTCAGATGAGCCTGCCAAGCGCACCGTGGAGGTGGATGCATTCTGCTCGTGGTCCGCGTGGAGAATGAACAACACGTCCATCGCCTTCTCGGCCACCGGATCCACTTCGTAACTGAGCGGCGGGCGCGCGTACATCATGTAGAGCATATTGCCGCAGTAGCTTAGGTCGTTACGCGGGTACATCACAGGCTCACTGATACTGTGCTTATACGCCGCGGCGGCGATGGTCGGCATCTTCGCGATCAGGCGGTGAGCAGTGATCTTTCGATGCTGCGGATTGTTGATGTCCAGCGTGTCATGATAGAAGGCGGAGAGTGAGGCGACACTGGCAGTCATCATTGCCATTGGGTGGGCGTCGTAGCGAAATCCGTCGAGGAATCGACGAACGCCTTCGTTGATCATCGTGTGGTGGGTGATGAGATCAACGAAGTCCGCGTGCTGAGCACGATCGGGCAATTCCCCGTATAGCAGCAGGTAGCAGACCTCGAGATAGGAGCATCGCTCTGCGAGCTGCTCGATCGGGTAGCCACGGTAGAGCAGCTCGCCGGCTGCGCCATCGAGGTAGGTAATGGCGCTTTCGCAACTTGCCGTTGCCACGAACCCCGGATCCAACGTGAAGTGACCCGATTCCGCAGGCAAGCGGGAGATGTCAATGACCGGTGCGCCGGACGTGCCGTGGCGTACCGGGAGTTGAACTTCCCTGCCGTCGGCCAGCTTCACCGTTACCATTTCAGTCATTCAAAGCCCTCTGACAAATCCGACGCGGGGATCGCGCGCGGGACGCGGGTCCGACGCAACCCACGCAGTGCAGTGCGTCAGTGTAGTGGAACGGCGCCAGAGCAACCAGCCCGCCGACTGGTTCGCAAATGCGTCGACTGGCCCTCTGGGCGCCGAAATCGGCAGACTTTCGCCCCTGCTCGGCGGGCCTAAACACCCATGAAAAATACGGCGATTCACCGAGCGAGGTAAGTACGGTGCAGACCCTATGGATCACCCATCCAGCGTGCATCGAGCACGAAAACGAAGTCGGCAACCCGGAGGTTCCAGCGCGCCTGGAGGTCATCGAAGCGGCCGCGACCAAGCAGGGCTTGATGGATCGAGTGAGCGAGCGCCTAAGCGCCCCCAGGGCCACTCGCGACCAGTTGGAACGAGCGCACGACTCGGCGCATATCGAGGCAATTTTCGCCGCAGCTCCGGCAAACGGCCGAGTGCACCTCGACGGCGACACATCGATGACTCCTCACACGCTCGCCGCAGCCCTGCACGCCGCGGGGGCCGCGGTCACCGCCGTGGACGAGGTAGTCGCCGGCGGTGCTGACGCGGCGTTCTGCAACGTGCGCCCCCCCGGACACCACGCTGAGCGCGCCCGGGCGATGGGTTTTTGCTTGTTCAATAACATCGCCGTGGCGGCGCTGCACGCCCTGCAGGTCCACGGCCTGAGCCGGGTGGCGGTGTTCGACTTCGACGTCCATCACGGCAATGGGACGGAGCACATCCTCGCGGGCTTCGAGGATCTGGAGGTACTCATGTGCTCCCTCTACCAATCCCCACTCTACCCCTACCAAGTGGCCGCCAACGTGCCCGGACGCATGGTCAATGTGCCGCTGCGGCCCGGTGCTGGCGGAGCCGCGCTGCGCGAGGCTTGGGAACGAGACTGGGCCCCGGCTCTTCGCGCCCACGCACCTGAGCTGATCCTGATCTCAGCCGGCTTCGACGCCCACGCGCGCGATCCCCTGGGCGGCCTAGCCCTCCAGGAGAGCGACTACCGGTGGTTGACCAATGCCATGGCGAGTGTTTGCCAAGAGAGCGAGTCCAAGGGGATCGTCTCCGCGCTCGAAGGGGGCTACGACCTGCAGGCGCTAGCCAGCAGCGCTTGCGCCCACGTAGCGGCATTGCTCGACGCCTAGTAGCCTGTCCCAGCAGTTTCGGGAGTGATGAGCGAGTCATTCGTCGGCGAGATGAAGCGCGCTGACGAGTAATGGCCTGAGCCATTGCGAGGAAGTGCAACGCGCAGATCGTCGATGAAGGGCTCGCTCAGCACTTTCGAAACTGCTGGGACAGGCCACTAGTTCGGAAAAAAGTTTCCCTCGACACCCGCTTTACGGCAGGATAACGACCTACCTTTGAGGGGTAGCCCGGGCACACAAGAAGCCTGGGAAATATACAAATAAATCAGTGATTTAAATGCCTGATTCGGTGCGAGGAGAACAGCGTCGAGCGGAGCGCCTTGCGACCAGCTCCGGTGACGTGGCGGCGATGCTGTGGGCCGATGAGGTCGCCGGCCTGCCGCTCTGGAGGCGGGAGACTCGAGATAACAGCCTTGAGAACCGCGTTGGTTCTCTGCATGCACGCTACCGGCTCAGCCTGGAAGCCAAGCGCCAAGCGGTGGAACCGGGCATCGTGCGCGACGGATGGGGCCACACGGGCACGGGCTTGGCGCCCATCGCTCTGATCGCCCGCCTCGCGCGGCTGGCGGGCCTCGGCAACGCGACCGACCGGCGACCGCCACGGGTGGTACATCACAACTTAGAGATGCGCGGTCTCCCCGCCTCCCTCGAGGGTCTGACGCTCGCTCATATCTCTGATCTTCACCTAGACCTCTGCGCGGGTCCCCGCGTGGGGGCGCTTGCGGCGGCGGCAAGCTCCGAAGCGAGCGACGCCCTGGTAATCACCGGTGACCTGTTCACCAGCGCCCTGGCACCGGCCCGCGCTGGCGCCGCCCTAGACGCCCTTTCCCGGGTGCTCGAGCAACACGGCGGCCCGGCCTTCGCCGTGCTCGGTGACGAGGACTCTCTGTGGGCGGTGCCACGGCTCGAGCAGATCGGCCTTCGCGTGCTCGTGAACGAGAGCGTGGCCTTGAGCTACGGAGAGGATCGCCTGTACCTGGCCGGCGTTGACGATCCGGCCTACTTCAAGGCGGACGATGTGGAGGCGGCGCAGCAGTGCATACCCGCCGGCGCGACCACCGTACTGCTGGCACACTCGCCGGAGATCTACCGGCGCGCCGCAGGCGCATGCTTCCACGCGATGCTCTGCGGCCACACGCACGGCGGCCAGCTATGCTTGCCCAATGGCAAGCCGCTTGTACACACGGGGAGAGCGCCCTTCAAGGTGTCTAGGGGAAGCTGGCGCCATGGCCAGATGAGCGGCTACACGTCTGCGGGGTGTGGCGCGACGCCGCTGCGATTGCGTTTGAATTGTCCCGCCGAGGTCACCTTCCACCACCTCACACGGTTGGCCGGCGAAGGTTGACACCACCCGCTACCACCACGATCAGGGCCTACGCCCGAGGCATTAAGAAGACTCAGGCTTTTTGCGCTTGTTCCTCGGATATCACCAAGGTCTCGCGCCATCGATCGTCGTTATCTACTTCCACGGCCTCGGCTGAGGGTGACGCGCAGTGCACGCGCAAACGGTGGCGTCCGAACTGAATCTCATCGCCGTCACGAAGCAGCCGTCGGCGCACGCGCAGTCCGTTGACGAAGGTCCCGTTAGTGCTGTTCAGGTCGGCTATCCAGCACCCACCGCGCAGCCAGCTTACCTGGGCGTGGTGACGGCTTACGTACTCAGCGTTGATTTGGATGTCGTTGTCCTGGTCTCTACCAATCGTGAGGCGTTCGCTCGTTAGGCGATGCTCGGCCACGGCATCATTGTCGAGAAACAACTGAAAGGACGCCCTTGTCTCCGTGCGTGGGGCGCTATTTGCGGCGGCAGCGCGCGCCTCTTGTGAGCTACCACCGCGAAGGCTCGCCAAGCTCGCGATGGAACGATCGATGTCCTCCGCTAACTCCACGTCATCGCCCGGTAGCGGCAGGTCGAGGGGCTCTGCGACTTCGTGATCGAATCCTGTGGTGTCCACGTCGTCCCGATCGCCAAGTCCCTGCACGGGATGCCAGTCTAGTTCCTCGATCGCCGTACGCAGCGTAACGGCCTGCACGTCCGGCGAACCCTCCGTGTAAGCAGACATCAGTGCCGTGTCGCACAGGATGTTGATCAGGCGCGGAATGCCACCCGTGTACTCGTAAATAGTTTCTACACACTCGTCGGAGAAGAGCTCTCGCTCCGCGCCCGCTACCTGCAGGCGACGCGTGATGTACTCCGCCGTCTCTTGCCCGGAGAGGGGCTTGAGCTGGAAGTTGAAGCGAATTCGTTGGCGCAGCTGCTCCAAGACGGGTAGCTCCAGCACGTCGCGAAGCGACGGCCTACCGCTCAAGATCAAGTTGACCGCCGCGTCCTTACGCGTCACCAGTTGGGTGACCAGGCGGATCTCCTCCAGCACGTCGACGCCGAGGTTGTGGGCGTCATCGACGACGATTAGCACCTGACGCTTCTGTTGGTACTGCTCGTTGATGTAGTCCTCAAGCATGGTCAGCAGCTCGACCTTCTGCTTGTCGAAGGCGCGAATGCCAAAGCCGAGGAGCACGGACTGCAGTAACTCGAGCGGCGTGAGCTGGGAGTGCGCGATGCGGGCGATCACCACCTTCTGCCCGGCTGACGCGATCAGCTTGTTGATCAGGGTGGTCTTGCCCGTGCCGGTCTCGCCGGTGAGCATGACGAAGCTGTCGCGGTTGAGCAGGGCGTAGCTCAGGTACGCCTGAGCGAGCGAATGCTGCGTGCTCAGATGCAGAAATTCCGGATCCGGAGCAAGCAGGAAGGGCGGCTCACTCAGGCCGAAGTGTTCAAGGTGTGGATCCGTGCTCATGGGCCGCAGATTCGCGTATTTCCGAAAACTAAGCAACTGCTGGGGCGTGCCGACAAGCGTGCCAGGTGCCGACCGTTCGTCAGCACCGGGCTGCCGCCGGTCTCAGCGCTTGACGAACTTCAGCGTCATGCGATCGCTCTCGCCGATGCGCAGGTAGCGCTCCCGATCCTGCTCCCCGAGCTCCAGGGAGGGCGGCAGGGCCCACACGCCGACGGCATGATCGCCCGGATCGGCGGGATTTGCATTGATCTCGCTGCTATCGACCAGCTCGAAACCGGCCGCTTCGATGAAGCCGATGACGTAATTCTCGTCTATGTAGCCCTCATCGCCGGTGCGATGGGCTGGGTTTGCAGGATCGCCGCGATGCTGCACCACGCCGAGCACGCCACCGGGCTTGAGGGCGCGGTGCATGGCGTCCACCGCGGCGCGCGCCGTATCGTTCCTCAGCCAGCCGTGCATGTTACGGAAAGTCAGCACCACATCCGCGCTACCCGCCGGTGCCACCTCGAGCTTGCCCGGTGGCTCGAAAACTGCGAGCTCCACCTTGTCGTAGACCTGCGGATGAGCCGCCAGCTTGTCGCGGAAGCGCTTGGCGCTGTTGCGGTAGTACTCACCTTCGCTCTCGGGATCGTAGGCGGCGGCGTAGAGCTTGCCTTGCTCGCGGAGGTACGGCGCGAGAATCTCCGTGTACCACCCGCCCCCAGGACTGACCTCGGCCACCGTCATATTCGGTGCCACCCCGAAGAAGGTGAGGGTCTCGATCGGATGCCGGTAGCGGTTGCGCTCGCGGTTTCCCTCCGCGCGGTGATCCCCCCAGGTGGCCACTGCCAGTCCCTCGAGGTGCTCGGCGCTGGCCGGTCCCGCCATGAGCAGGGACGCCATTGCCACAGCCACGGCGCCGACGGCACACGTTGTTTGCTCGTTCATCAAAGCTCCTTTTCCTTGTCTTGAATCGGTCTCTACCCTAGTGCCCTATCGGGTCAGTTCGTGAGCCGCCGCGCGCTGTCGAGTAGCGCCTCGATATGCTCGTCGGGCGTATCCCACCGCACCACCAGGCGGTGCAGATTCGCTAGACCACCCGGCCAGTCGTAAAAGCCGAAGCCCTGCTCGTGCAGCCCCGCCACGAGCGCCGGGGGCATCACCACGAAGACCTCGTTGATCTGGGTCGGGTGGGCCACCTCGACCTGCGCGAGGCGCTGCAGGCCCGCACTTAGGCGCTGGGCACCACGGTTGGCACGCCCCGCCAAATCTCGCCACAGGTCGTTTTCCAGCCAAGCCAGCAACTGGGCGGATACGTAGCGTTGCTTAGACAGTAGGTGCCCCGCACGCTTGCGACGGAAGGCGAGCGCCTCACCATGTTGTTCGCTGCCGAAGGTGATCAGCGCCTCCGCCGCCATGGCACCGTTTTTAGTGGCGCCAAGGGACAGCATGTCGATGCCGGCGCGCCAGGTGATGTCCGCGGG
The DNA here is from genome assembly GCA_039193195.1 of Pseudomonadota bacterium. Classification (NCBI taxonomy): domain Bacteria; kingdom Pseudomonadati; phylum Pseudomonadota; species Pseudomonadota bacterium. The sequence goes on along the minus strand of JBCCWS010000001.1, from coordinate 125,931 downwards.
CTTGCAACCCAGGTGCACCAAGGCGTTGGCGAAGCGTGCCCCGTCCATGTGAACGCTGAGGTCGCGGTCGTGGGCCAGGTCGGCCAGAGCCTGCACCTCTTGGCGCGTGTACACGGTGCCGAGCTCCGTGCCCTGCGTCAGGGTGAGGGCACAAGGCCGCACCTCGTGAACGCCAAGGTCGCCCGCCGTCGACAGGACGCGAGCGAAGGCGCCAGCGTCGATCTTGCCGTGCTCGCCTTCGATCCCGATGAGCTTGGCGCCCGCCGTAAAGAACTCCGGCGCACCGCACTCGTCCGTATTGACGTGCGCGTGCTGCTGGCAGTAGAGCGCGCCGTAGGGAGGTACCAGCTGAGCGGCAGCGAGGGAGTTCGCGGCAGTGCCCGTGACCACCGGGAACACCTGCAGATCGTCACGTTCGAACCACTCGCGCAGGCGTGCCTCGAGGGCGGCGGTGGTGGGATCATCGCCGTAGGAGTGCACGGCATCTGCGTTTACCGCCTGCAGTGCCTGCATGATCGGCGCAGCCACCGTGGCCTCGTTATCGCTGAAGAAGCTGCCAACGGCGGTCACTGGCGGCCCTCGCCGTGGCCGCGAAGGGCTGCCTTCGCACTGGCGCTGTAGGTAACGCGCCAAATGCGCCCTCCCGTCGAATCGGCAATGTATAGCGCGCCATCCCGGTCGATCGCCAAGCCGGCTGGACGATGGCGGGCTTGCCCCGGGGAGGTGATGCCCTCGCGCCCGATGAAGCCGGTGGCAAAGTCATCGTAAGACGATGCCAGGCCAACCTCGTCGGCGGCCACGAAGGTCACGCGGAAGCCCTGCTGCGCGAAGGGCTGGCGATTCCAGGAACCGTGAAACGCGACGAAAGCTCCCCCTCGGTAGGCAGGCGGAAATTGATCGCCGTGGTAGAACACGATGTCGTTTGGCGCCCAATGCGCCGGGAAAGCGACGACCGGTGCCTCAGCCTCCTCGCAGCGACCCACCGCTTTCCCATCCCCCCCGTACTCTGGCGCTAAGCGCTTAGCTTGCGCCATCGGGTCGTAGTAGCAATAGGGCCAACCGAAGTCATCGCCGCGCTTGACGGCGAATAGCTCCTCGGCGGGGAGCTCAGCGCGCTGCGCGTCGGTGAACCTCTGCGGCCATAGCTCGGCGAGCTGGTCGCGCCCGTGTTGGACCACGTAGAGGCGATCGCCCACACCGTCCCATGTGATCGCCACGGCGTTTCGAATGCCGCTCGCGTAGCGCTCGCCGTGCCGCTCCTGAGTTTGACCCAGCCGATCCGCGTTGAAGCGCCAGACACCGCCTTGGCGCGCCAACTGAGGGCAGGGATCTAGCCCCGGCGACCCGGCCTCGCGCATTTCGCGCTGGCATGCGTTGGAGGGCGCCCCAACATTGACGAAGAGATTTCCTTCGCCGTCGAAGGCGAACGTCTTGGTGGCGTGCTGACGCTGGCTCGGAAAGCCACTAACGACCACCTCTGCCTTGGCTTCGGGCACCAGCTCCCCGGCCGGCGGCAGGGCGTAGCGTACGATGCGATCGTCCAGACCGTAGTACAGCCAGTCTCCGCGCAGTCCTAAGCCACCGCCACCGGGAGCCGCGAAGCTCGCGCGCCGGTCTGCCCTACCGTCGCCGTCGACGTCTTGCAGCGCAATGATCCCATCGCCATCGCGGCTCTGATTGGCCACGTAAACCACGCCGTTCGGTGCTGCGACCAGACGCCGGGCGCGTCCCGCCTCATCGGCGAAGACCGTGGCGCAAAAGCCCTCGGGCAGGGCGATACCACCGTTGTCGGCGTCACAGGCGCGAGCAGGATCGGCGCAGAGCAGAACGCCCAGCAGGATGACTACGGCGCGAGACAATAGGGTTGCTAGGTTCAAGGGTCGGCTCCAGGCGACGGCGGTTCAGCGCGGCTGCACTCGAGCACCGAGAAGCCACGGGAGGGCGAGTATGCCATGGCCTCGACGGCGGTTTGACCGCTGCCCGAGCTCGCCCCTACCATCGCGCCTGCCCGGTTTGTGGCGAGCCAGCCTCGCCTCCCTTTCATCGCTAAAATCGCCGCCTCGCCATGCCCCCTATCGCCGTACTCGGCCCCCAAAGACACGTACCCAACTTGGCTGAGACTCTCGATGTCCTCGCCATCGACGGGGCCGTGTGCGCGGTGACCGCCGGCTGGCAGGAGCGCGAGGGAGAGTTGGACGACTTGGTCGGCCATATCGGTCGACCCTGCACCGATCTTGGTCTGTACAAGGCCGTCAACGACGCGTTCAGCGCCGATCCCGAGCTGTTCCGCGCGCACCGCGCCCGTCAAGACAAGCTTCGGCTGCTGCAGGCGCTCTACCGCAGACGGCTGAACCACGCCGCCGCCGCCGCAGTGGAGATGCTCGGCGCCAAGGGCGACGCACAAATCGTGCAACGCGAACGGCGTGCGGCGATCAACTCGCTGCGCACCCTAGACCGCCAACACCTGCGGCACATCAAAGACGTTCATGCAGCCTTCGATCAGACCTGGGCTCCCGGTCGCCACCCAAGCTTGGCTCCTGTCCGCGAGCGAGTCGCCGAACAGGTCGATCGCGCCGCGGCGGTACTCGTGGCCGGCGGTCACGTCAGCACGCTCATCGGCCGACTGCGCCTGTTCGGCCTCGGCGAGATCATCGCCCGCAAGCCGATCATCGCGTGGTCTGCGGGCGCCATGGCGCTCTCGCGACGCATCGTGCTATTCCATGACTCGCCTCCCCAAGGTCCAGGCTACGCCGAAGTGCTCGACGCCGGCCTAGACCTGCTGCCCGCGCTGCTGCCCCTACCTCACGCGCGCGAGCGCCTGCGCTTGAACGACCCAGAACGCGTAGCCCTAATGGCGCGCCGCTTCGGTCCGGATCCGGCCATCACCCTGGATGCCGGCTCGCGCATCCTCGGCAACGACGACGGCTGGCAGTCGATCGACGCCTGCCAGCGACTGCACGCGCGGGGCACGCTCACTACCGCCACGATGGAGACGCCCGCATGAGCCCATCGGACGCGGTGGCCCCGCCTGACTTCCTCGTGCCCTTACTGGCCGATGGCAACCCAAGTCCCGAGCGCCTCGACGCCTTCATCGCCGAGCACGAATGGCCGGTCAGCGACCCCCTCGGCGTCACCTTCCTCTTCCGAGGTCGCGCCAAGGCCGTGCGTCTGCGCCACTTCGGCTTCGGTCTCCCGCATGCGGAGCCCCTGCACGCAATCGATGGCACGGAGCTTTGGTGGGTGCGAATGGACCTGCCCCCGGGCTCACGCGTCGAGTACAAGATCGAACTCGAGCAGGAAGAGGGCGGCACGCGCTGGATCCTCGATCCGCTGAACCCGCGGCTGGCCGAAGACCCGTTCGGCGCCAACTCGGTTTGCCAGGCGCACGGCTACGAGCGGCCCGACTGGTCCATTCCCAACGCCGAGTCTCGCCACGGCTCGTTGGAGGAGATCGGCATCGCCTCCGGCGCCTTCGGCGACACCCGTCGCGTCCGCCTCTACCTGCCGGCACGCTTTCGGCGCAGCCGCCAGTACCCGCTGCTGGTGGTGCACGACGGCGATGACTTTCTGCGCTTTGCCGATCTGCACGCGGTGCTCGATAACCTGACCCATCGCCTCGAGATCGAGCCGATGATTGTGGCGCTGACCCATTCGCCAGATCGCCTGCGCGAGTACGCTGCTGACGACCGCCACGCACGCTTCGTCGCCGAGGAACTCGTGCCGACGCTCACCTCACGCCTGCCCCTGCGCGATACGCCCAACGCCCGCGCGCTGATGGGCGCGAGCTTCGGCGGCGTGGCCTCGCTCTACTGCGCATGGCGCCACCCCGGCGTCTTCGGCAACTTGCTGCTGCAGTCGGGCTCCTTCGCCTTTACGGACATCGGCCACCACGATCGCGGCGAAGTGTTCGACCCTGTGGTCCGCTTCATGAACGAGTGGCGCGCGGCCCCAGGGCTGCCGGCCGACCGCATGTTCATCAGTTGTGGGGTCTACGAATCTCTGATCCGCGAGAACCGCGCCATGATCGCGTTCTTGCAGGACAAGGGGCCGGACATCCGCTACCGTGAGGTGCGAGACGGCCACAACTGGGAGAACTGGCGCGACCGCCTGCAGGACGCGCTCAGCTGGCTGTTCCCCGGGCCCCTCTGGATGACCTACGAGTAACGGACACTTCGCGGCGCACGCGGGGGACTGCGGCGCCGGCATCAATGGCTATGGGGAGACGAACGTGGCTGAGGTAACGAGACTGATTGGGCTCTCGCTCGGGGCCGACGTGTGCTGGCCGATTTGCTACGAGGAGATTCTGCAGCGCCTCGACCTGCGCGTGCCCATGGGGGGCGACACGCTGCGCTTCGAGAGCGAGCGGGTGACCATCGAACCCTTCGATCTGCAGCAGCCCTGCAGGTATGAGGTAGTGATCGATCGCCTCACGCACTGGTATTCGCCCACCCGCGAGTGGATCAAGAAGTCCGTGATCCTCGATGACCTCTACGTATACAACAATCCCTGGTCGCTGCAGTCGATGGAGAAGCAGACCACCTACTGCGCCATGATGCGCTTAGGGCTCCCCGTGCCCCGTACCTGGATGATCCCGGCTAAGGAGTACGAATCCTCGGCAGACCTGGACGTCACCCTGGGACGCTACGCCAAGCTTTTCGACCTCGATGAGATCGGCGAGCAAATCGGCTACCCCGTCTTCATGAAGCCGTACCACGGCGGCGGCTGGGTGGGCGTGACCAAGGCCGACAACTCGGAGCAGCTGCGGGCCGCCTACGACGCGAGCGGCAAGACGGTGATGAACGTGCAAAAGGCCGTGCTCCCGCATGACTTCTACATCCGCGCCGTGGGCCTGGGGCCGCAGATCCGCCTGGTGAACTACGCGCCGAGTGCTCCCCTGCACGACCGCTACACGATGGATCACGACTTCCTGAGCGCCGAGGACGCCTCGCTCCTCGAAGACATGACGCTCACGATCAACAGCTTCTTTGGCTGGGACTTCAACAGCTGCGAGGCCCTGCGCCAGGGCACCGTGTGGCATCCGATCGACTACGCCAACGCCTGCCCGGACTCGCAGGTCACCTCCCTGCACTACCACTTCCCGTGGCTGATCAAGGCCAACCTTCGCTGGTCGATCTTCTGCGCGGCGACGGATCGTCGCTTTCACTCGAACCTGAACTTCGATCCCTACTACAAGATCGCCGAGCAGGATCTGCCCTACCGCGAGCGCCTGCGCGCCTACGCCAAGATTGCCCGCCTGCGCTTCGAAACCGACCGCTTCGAGGAATTCTGCGACAAGCACCTTTCCCACCTAGATGAAGTGGCGGCCGAGTTCTTCTCCTCGCCGATGGCGCGGGACGCGGTGAACCAGAAGGTGAAGGCCCTGTTCCCCGAGCACGAGCACGAGGAGTTCACGGAGCTGTTCTGGAACCGCATCCAGCACTACCTCGCCGAGGAAGGCGGCGCGGCCTGACGCGATGAGCGAGGAGAACCGCGACGCCACCTTGCGCGTCGTTCACGTCACCTCTGAGCTCGCCCCCTTTGCCAAGGCGGGCGGGCTCGGCGATGTGGCGGCGGCCCTGCCGCGGCACCTACACGACCTAGGTGTCGAGCAGCGCATCTTCATGCCGCTGTACGACACGATCGATCGTAGCCAGGCCTACTTCGTGCCAGTGGAGTTCTTGCAAAACCTGCGCGTGCAACTCGGCCCCCACGACTACATCTGCAACGTGTACACGGTGCCCCTGCCGGGCTCAGGCCTGTGGATCTACCTGATCGACTGCCCCGTGCTCTACCACCGCGGCGCCCTGTACACCAACGACGTCGACGAGCACCTGCGCTTCGCCGTGCTCTCGCACGTGGCGCTGCAGTGCTGCCAACGCATGGGCTTCGACCCGGACGTGGTCCACTGCCACGACTGGCAGACCGGCCTAATCCCGCTCTACCTGAGAACATTGTTCGCTTGGGACAGCCTGTTCTATCGGACACGCTCCCTGCTCACGATCCATAACATGGCCTACCAGGGCTGGTTCGGCGAGCAGGCAGTGGTAGACGTCGGGCTGAGCGAACACCGAAACCAGGTGCATCAGGAGGACCTGGGGCGCGGGGTCATGTCCTTCCTGAAGACCGGCGTCTTGCACGCCCACGCACTCACGACGGTGAGCCCGACCTACGCCCGGGAGGTACAAACGCCCGAGCATGGCGAAGGCCTCGACGATATGCTGCGCGCGCGCCACGCCACCTTCGTCGGCATCCTGAACGGTATCGATACGGAGGTGTGGAGCCCGGAGGAAGACGAGCACCTCGAGCAGCCCTACTCCGCGGACGCACCCGCCGGCAAGGCCGACAACAAGGTAGCGCTGCTGCAAGCGCTCGGCATCAGCAGCGGCAACCCGACGGTGGATGAGAAGACCCCCGTGCTCGGCATGGTCACGCGCCTCACCTACCAGAAAGGCCTCGAGATCCTCTTCGATTCCCTGCCCCACCTGCTGGAGCGCCACCCGATGAAGGTGACCGTGCTCGGCAGCGGCGAGGGCAAGTACGAGGAGTTCTTCGCGAGCCTCCAAAGCCGTTACCCAGGCCGCGTCTGCTTCTACCGAGGCTACAACGAGCGCCTCGCCCACCTCATCGAGGCGGGGGCCGACATGTTCCTCATGCCCTCGCGCTACGAGCCCTGCGGCCTGAACCAGATGTACAGCCTGAACTACGGCACCATCCCCATCGTGCGGCGCACGGGCGGGCTCGCCGACACGGTGGAGCAGTACGACACCGGCTCCGGCGAAGGCAACGGCATCGTCTTCGACCACTTCGACTCGGGGGGCGTGATCTGGGCCATCGAGCGGGCCCTGAGCCTTTGGCGCCAGCCCAACCACTGGCGCAAGATGATGGACAACGGCATGCGCGCTGACTTCAGCTGGCCCCGCCGCGCCCGCGAGTACCTCCACGTCTACGCGCGCATGCGCAACCTATAACTTCCGCTAACTCAATCAGCATCCGCTGTGGTGACGCCATGAACGTGATCTTCGTCGAACCCTGTTTCCCTGCCAACCAGCGCGAGTTCGTGCGCGGCCTGCACGCCGCCGGCGCCACGGTGATCGGCATCGGCGAACGTCCGCGAGACTGGCTCGATCCGCAGCTCTCGAGCTGGCTGTTCGATTACGTGCAGATCGGCTCGGTAGTGAACGAGCGTCAGCTCGAGGAGGCGGTGCGCAACGTGCAGAGTCGCCTCTGGGTCGATCGCTTGGAAGCGACCGTGGAAGCCCACGTGGAGGCCGCGGCGAACGTCCGTGAACGCTGCGGCATCCCGGGCGTCTCCGCGCGCACCGCTTACCTCTGCCGCGATAAGCCCGCGATGAAGGAAGTGCTGCGGGCTGCCGGCGTGCCCTGCGCCCTCTCCACCGGCGCCAGCTCCGCCGAGGAAGTGCGTGACTTCGTCGACGAGGTCGGCCTGCCGGTGATCCTGAAGCCGCGTGCCGCGGCCGGCGCGGCCGGCACCTGGAAGGCCCGTACCAATGAAGAGCTCAAGGTGGCGATCAGCGAGAGCGGCGTCGACCGCGGCGCGCCGACAGCGGTAGAAGAGTTCATCGAAGGCCACGAGGGCTTCCTCGACACCATCACCGTGAACGGTCAGATCGCCTACGAGTTCATCACCCACTACTACCCGAACGTGCTCGAGGCCATGCGCACGCGCTGGATCTCACCCCAGATGGTGGCCACCAACCGAGTGGACGCGGAGGGGTACAGTGAGGTCAAAGCGATGGCGCAAAAGGTCATCGACGTGCTCGGCATCCCCACGGCCGCCACCCACATGGAGTGGTTCATCGGGCCGAAGGGGCTTAAGTTCTCAGAGATCGGCTGCCGGCCACCGGGCGTGTGTCAGTGGGATGTGTACAACGCGGGCAACGACATCGATCTGTACCGCGACTGGGCCATGGCCGTCTGTCACGGGCGCACCGTACAGCGACCCTCGCGTCGCTTCGCCTGCGGCATGATCGCCCTGCGCGCCGACCGCGACGGCCGCGTCACCCACGTGGAGGGTCTCGATGAAATCGGCAAGCGCTACCATAACGACATTGTGGCCGCGAACATCCCGAGCCCCGGAGCGCCCGCAGGTTCCGTCGAGGGTGGCTACATGGCCGGCGCCTGGATGCGCGTTCGCCATCCGGACTACGACCACCTGCGACATATCCTCAACGACATCGGCGAGACCGTGCAGGTTTGCGCATCCTGACCCTAGCCGCCCGGCTGGCACGAATCGCCTACTGTAAGGCTAACAGAATAATTCGCTTTACAGAAAATCACGATCTCGCTGCGCCGCTACGCTACCGACTACCGTCACACTTCGGGCATCGAACCCTGCGATCGCTCGCGGCCTAATCCAAGACTGCGATCTACCGCGTTTCGCTCAGCCGTCGGTAGTGCCAGCCTCTCGCCTCGCGACTTACGGGGTGGAGAGTAGCGTGACCCAAGAAGACCACGAACTGACCCTCGATAGGCTGAATAGCCGCCTCCTGAGCGTGTACCGCGATGTTGGCGGCGGCGGCATCATCGCCTGCGTGACGGTCTTCTCGATCGTGATGTCCGAGGCCCTTACGGCGGTGGGCCTCGCTGCCCAGATTCGTGCCGGGGCCTTCACCACACAAGATACCCGCTTCGCCTTCGCCCTAGCCGGTCTGATACCGGCGGTGGTAGCACCCGCGGCCACGCTGCTGATCGTGCGCCTGTTGGGGCATCTGGACAACACGCTGGCCCTGGCGCTTCACCTATCGACCACCGATCCACTCACCGGTACCTATAACCGACGAGGTTTCTTTACCGCCGTCGCGCGCCTACATAGCGAGCGCCGCTCCACGCAAAGCTGCTTGATTGGCATGGTCGATATTGATCATTTTAAGGCACTAAACGACAGATTCGGTTACGAAGTCGGCGACAGCGCGCTGGTGCGCGTGAGCGAGGCGCTCGAAGCCCTCATCGGCGACTACGGGATAGTCGGTCGTCTCGGCGGCGATGAGTTCGCTTTCGTCGTCAGCGCCGCGCATGGCGAAGCACAGTGCCTCGAACACGCGTTACAAACGCAGTGCACCTCACTGACCTTGTCCGCCCCGCGCAGGTCGGGCACGGGCCCTACCGCGGTCCGCTGCAGTATCGGCACGACCTGGCTCGAGGAGGAGGAAGACATCTCCATCGCGCTGACCCGAGCGGACAGGTCCCTCAACGAGCGCAAGGAGCAGCGCAAGCCCCTGGTGCGAGCACGCCATCTCGCGCTCGGCGATGGCGGACCCTACGATCCAAACTTCGGGGCATCCGCCCGCAGGGCCTGAGGTGACACTAATCTTCGTCGGAAGGGTCGCAGAGGACGTCAGGGGAATGGCCCTGCGCCTGATCGTCTAGGTCGCTCGCTGAGCCGTCTTCATCTACGGGGTGATCGTCTGCGCCGGCGTCCGAGGGTTTGGCCTCGATGAGGCGCTCGCCCTGCACTGGCGGTGGCTGCACATCCTCACCCCCTAACGGCGGGTTGCCGTCGCCGGGTATTGAGTGCGCAGGCGGCGTTGTGACCTGGGCGCGACGCTGTTCGGCGCGCGCCGTATTCGCCGGGACGGCCTCGATCCAACGCCCGCTGCGCTGCCTGCTCATGGGGCCTAGCTAACGTCGGTGTAGATAGAGCTATCGCCGCCCGTGTCGGCGAAATCCGTGCTGTCCGCAGCCGCGTCGTCCGCAGCATCCTGCGCATCCCAAGCGTCGTCCACGGCCCCATCGACGCCCTCGGCACTCGGCATATCCACTACCGCATTCTCGAAGAACTCGGCGTTCTCCTGCTGGAAGTCCGCTTCGCTCAGCACTTCCACGTCGTGCGCGTTCTCTGCCAGCGCCGCGTCGAGTTGCCCGCCGTGTTCGTCGCTGGATTCGCGTAGCTCTTCGCGAACCTGTTCAGCGCGTTCGCGCGCCGCGTCGTAGTTGCCAACGTCAGCGGCTTCCACTTGCTCCTCACGCAAGGTCTCCGCGGCGGCTCGGTCCTCTTCGGCAAACTGGGCCTGCTGCAGCTCTTCGCTCACGTCCAACTGATCGAGCTCGTTGTTGAACTCGGCCTCACTGATGGCCTCCTTTACCTGAGCGCTCTCGTTGTCGTTCAGACCGGCGAGCTCGACTTCGTACTCCGCTTCGACGGCCTCGGCGGTGCCGGGTTCAGGGCGATCGATGTCAGTGAAACGTAATTCGGCCATGGGACGTTCCTCGGTTGGTTCGGGTGCCTATCTGCCTAGGCGTGCACGACCGGCGGATTGGCTCAAACGTAGAGGTCCGATCCGTCGTCTTGCGCGTCGTCCTCGTCCTCTTCTTGCTCTTCCCGCTCGCGGGCCTCTGCTTCCTCCCGCTCACGCGCCTGCTCTTCTCGGGCGCGCTCCTCCTGCGCCTCCAGGCGCTCCGCCTCGGCATCGGCTTGCGCTTCGAGGGCTTCCTGGCGCTGATCCTCAGCGATCTCCACCTCGAGTCGGTGCTCTTCCTCGCGCTCCCGCGCCTGCTCCTCAGCGAGCAGATCGGCCGCAGCCACCTCACTCTCGGCTAGGCTCTGCTGAACCTGGGCATTGGCTTGAGCAGCCTGAAATGCCTGCGCTTGACTCTGGGCGGAATTCGCAGCGCCCTGAGCGCTCGGGGCAACGCTGTCGCGCGCGGAGGCAGCGCGCTCCACAACAACACCCTCTTGCGGGACGAAACCCTCCGCCGGCACTTCCTGATGCCCATCCTCAGCGAGGTAGACTTCAAACTCCTGCGGTGGCTCTCTTTCGCTCATCGATCGGCCTCCCCTAGTCCGCCATCAGATCCGGTCGATTGGTCGATGCGTCATCGCGCCTCTTCGGTTTGATCGTGAGAATCTCGCCGCACGCGGCGTTCGGGCAGCGCACGTTGACGGGTTCATCTCCCGCCAGATCCGCCCGGTTCACCATCATCGCCTCCCCACAGGCAGCGCAGTTGAGCTTGACCTTTTCGCGCGCACGACGGGTTCGTGGGGACTCCTCGCTCGCCGTCCGCCTCTTCCTCGGCTTGACCCGCAGTACCTTGCGACAGGCCTTGTTCGGGCAGCGCACGTTGACGGGCTTGTCGCCCTCCAGGATGTGGGTGGGCACGCGCATGGCCTCACCGCAGGCCCGACACTCGATCCTCTCCGTGTTCGGCGGCGGCGATGGCGCGGGCTTAGCGCGCTTGGCTTTCTTCGCGGCACCATCGTCAAACGAGGGAAGGCCTGCTTGCTCGCTCCAGTGTTGGATGTACGCGAACCACTCGAGGAAGGCCTGCGAGTGCACGAACGCGTTCAGGGACTTCAACCGTGGCGCCAGATAGGGCTCGGTGGACATCGTCCACTCGGACAGCTTGAGGTAGGGATCGTCGGCCGCCGCTTCCTGCTCAAGCCAGGCGTCGAGATTCATCTTGCCCGCGACCGGGAAGGACTTCATGGCCCATTGGGTCAACACCCGGCGTGCCGTGTCGATGTCCCCAGTCACCAGCGCCGCGGCACGATCCGCCGTGATCTGCGAGTGACGGGCCCAGCGCATCATCGGCGCTTCTATCGCAGACTCGATGATCTTGGTGGGGTTTAAGAACTGAAACACACCCTCCCCAAGGATCGTCCCCTGGCCCTTGGACTGCCCCATGAGAAACTGCATCGCGGTGGACCAGTACACGTGGCCCGCCCGCACGTGGCCCATCTCCCGGGCGATCAGGAACAACAGGTCCTTCGGCTTGAAGTTAATCAAGACGCTGCCTATCGAGACGAAGCTGCCGCTGAAGCCCCCGAGCGAGTAGACGTCCCACATGCGCTGGCCGGAGATGTACACCTCCGGCATGTGCGATAGCGACAGCAAACGCGCCGCGCGGATCGCAATGTCGAAGATCTCTGGCATTTGCCGCTCGGAGAGGCGTATACCATTGGTCGCCGCCTCGAAGACCGGACGACCGTAGCGCTCGGCGATGGAGTGCGCTGCGCTCGCAACGGCGCCCGTGCTGTTGAGCGCCTGCATGGCCTGAGCGTCCATTTGCCAAATGAAGGCGTCGAGGTCGACGAAGTAGTCCTCGCCTAGGGGGCGCAGCCAGCGGCAGCTTGGGCAGTAGACCTGGCTTGCCTCGAGCAGGGAGCCGTCGCCGCCGCAGGTCGTGCAGGTGCCGCCGAGCATCTGCGGCGCCTGCCAACTGCCGGTTGCCGCCGGCACCTTGCCGATCTCGTGCCCGCACTCGGTGCAAAAGCTGGCGCCGACCTGCAGGGTATGACCGCAGGCGACGCAGTACTGCGCGACCGCTTCGCTCGCCACTAGATGCGCTTGAGAAGTTCAGCCTTCTTGGCGTCGAACTCCTCCTCCGTCACCGCGCCCATCTCGCGCAGCTTGGCGAGCTTAGCCAAGCGGTCAAAGACCTCTTCCTGCTCGAGTCCCTGCTTCTCTTCGCTTGCGCAGTTGCTGGCCTGTGGCGCGGGTTGCGGCTCTGGTTGGAGGCTAGGTCCAGGCGCGGGTTGAGTGGCTTGATCCGCACTGGCTGTCAAGGACGATAGGTTGTTGTTGAGATCGGCGAAGAGCTCTTCGGTGATCTTTGCGCCAGGCTGGCTGTTGAGCTGGCGGTGGTTGAAGAAGGCGCTGACCGCTCCCAGCAGAATGATGATAGGGAAGATGTAGAGGTTCAAGAAGAGCAGGATCGTGAAAGACACGGCGAACCACGTCCACACGTTGTTCAAACTGCTGCCATCGGTCTTGGTGGTGAGCGTGGCCTGACATTGGCCGGCCGCTGTCGGCACCACCTGCATGGCGGTATCGACCTGGATCACCGCGCCCAACGTGAGCCAGAAGCTCTTGTAAGGCACTTTGATATTCAACTGCATCGGCATCTCCTGCTGCACCTGGCCGCCGCGGTTGCGCAGGCCGTTGGAGAGGTGCTCGAAGACGGATGCCGCGTCCGCCTGTAGCTGGCGAGTCTCACTCTTGCCGGCGCCCGCACCCACCATGCCGGCGAGGCCCGCGGCGGGACGCGGGGGCGGCGCGGCGGCAGGGCCCGGAGGCGCAGTGGCGACGCCCAGGGGAGCCCGGCAGCTGCTGCAGAACTTGGCGCCGAGCGGATTTGGGTTTGCGCACTTGGGACAGGCGATGGTGGGTTCGGTGGCAGTCATGATCGGCTCCGCTCGTTCTTGGGGATGGGTTGCTCCCTTAGGCGCGGAGCAGGCGCGAATCAGCTCACGCACCATCGCCACACGCTGCGTGAGCCGAAATCCCCCGCGCTCGCGCCTAGACCGATACAGCCCCCAGACCACCGGAGCCACCAGGCCATGAACAGCAGCGTCCTCCCAAAACTCTTCCTCCTCGGCATCATCGGCCTGATCGTCTTGGCCAAGCTGGCCGGCCCCCTCAGCGTGGCGGCGCAGAACGCGGCCATGCAGCAGCAGGCCCAGGAGTCCGCAACCTGGATGCAGCAGCAACTCGAACAGCAGCAGCAGCAGATGATGCTCGAGATGCAGCAAATGAACGGCCTGATGCAGCAGGGCCCCGGCGCCGCCTACTACCCACAGCCGGGCTACCCCCAGCAGGGTTACCCAGCGAACGGCTATCCCCAACCCGGCTATCCCGGCCCGACGGGGCAGTCCGGCGCCTACCCCGCCCTATCGCCAGGCATGGACAGCGCCATGTATCCGCAGCCTGGCTACGTGAACCCCGACCCGGATTACTACCAGGGCAACCTCTAACGCGATCTGCCCATGAGCCGATCGGCGCCCCTCGTGCGCCTAGGGAAACGGGCATCACACCGGAGCGAAAACAATGGACCTAAATAAGCTAAAGACACTCACCGGCCAACAGCGAATCGTCCTCATCGCCGCCATCGCGGTGGGTATGGGCGGATACTTTTGGGCGGAGCAGCAGGGGATGCTCGGCGATCCGTACGCCAATCAGCCCTGGGGCAACCAGCAGGCCTACTCTCAGTGCCCACCGGGCATGCTCCCCACGGCGGGACCGGGCAGCAACGGCGGCTGCGCCGCCGTGCCTAGCAACGGGCCAGGCTATGGTCCCGCCGGCCCGCAGCCCGCTCCCTATGGCCCTCAAGGTCCTGGGTACGGCCCGCAAGGACCCGGCTACGGGCCTCAGACTCCAGGCTACGGCCCGCAAGGCCCTCACGCCCCGGGCTACGGGCCCCAAACGCCGGGCTACGGCCCGCAAGGTCCGCAGGCGCCCGGGTACGGACCCCAGACGCCGGGCTACGGGCCCCAGGCACCTGGCTACGGCCCGCAGGGCCCGAACACGGGCTGGAATCAGGCCGTTGAAGTGGTCATCGACGGTAACGAAGCGGACGGGGAGTGGTGAGCTGCCATCACCGTGTGATGACGGGCACCACGGCCGTGCGCAGCATCGCGCGTTGCACCGCCCTTGTGCTACTGCTAGCGAGCAGCCTCACCCTGGCGCAACCCCCCTACTCCCAGCCTGGCCACACGCCGGGCTGGGGGCCGACTCAAGCGCAGCAGCCTCCGCCCCCCGTTGACCTGCCGATCCAGAACATCCCGCAGGAGACTCAAGTCTGGTGCTGGGCGGCGGTGGCACAGCAGATCATCCTGGCCACGCACGGTCCCCAGGCGACGCCGCCCCAGTGCGCCTTAGTGGCCCGCGCCTACGGCCAGCACCCCAACACCTGCTGCGCCAATCCAGCCAACTGCACGGTCACCGGACAGCTACCTCAGATTCAGGGCCTGATCGCCGAGTACGGCGGCAGGCACTCCTCGGTGCAACACCCTACGGATCCGATGACTCTGTATCAGACGCTTGCGGCGGGTAAGGCGATCATCATGGCCGTAAAAAGCTCACCGTTCTCCGGGCACGTGGTGGTGTTGCGCGGTATGGCGTGGATGCCGACACCCTTTGGCACCATGGAGCCGATGCTGATCATCAACGATCCGATGGCGTACTACACGCAACCTGTCCCCTTCTCGCAGATCGCTCAGATCTGGGAGCAGGCCATCGTCATTCAGTAGGCTCGCCCATATGTTCGCGCACCCAGGCCATGGCGACCTTCCACTTGCGCTTCACCGTGGCCGGGGACATCTCCAGCACCTCGGCTGCTTCTTCGATCGTCATGCCGGCGAAGGCGCGAGCTTCGAAGAGCTTCACATAGACGGGGTCGATCGCCTCCAACCCGTTGAGCAGCTCATCAAGTTCGAGCAAGTCGCTCACCGGCATGTCGCCGCCCATGTGCTCGCCCGTGAAGCGGGTCTGCAGGCCATGGTCGCGCTTGGCGGCACGCAGCTTGCGAGCTTCGTCTACCAGAATCTCGCGCATGATCCGCCCGGCGAGGCCTAGGAAGTGGTTTCGCCCCTTCAGGTCGATGCGCGTTATGTTGATTAGCCGCATGAATGCTTCGTTGACCAACGAAGTGGGTTGCAGATCTCCGTGGCGCTCGTTGCGCAGATGGGATACGGCGTTTCGCCGCAGCTCATCGTACATGGCCGCCACCACGCGACCACGCTCCTCCGACGACTCCTGCGACCAGTTCTGGAGCACTTGGGTGATGTCACTCATGGCCTGTGAAGCTCTTTTCCAATGACTGCCTGTCGCAAACCAGCGCCGACCTTACAAGCAGTCTTGCAGAAGTAGATCAACGATGACAAAACCCGACTCCCATGACACGGGAAAACAACTGCTGAGGTTGGTGGAGAGCGCCCTCGATGTTCCAGAGGCCCGACGCGGCAACTGGCTAGATGCGCACTGCCCGGCACTCCTGCGCTCACGCGCCGATCGCCTGATCAGCGCCGCCGCTCAGGAGACCGGTATGGGGGAGGAGGAGATCACACTGATGGTGCGCTGCGCCGAGCAACAGCTCACGGGCAAGCGCATCGGCCCCTATCGAGTGCTCGAGCTCATCGGCGAAGGTGGAATGGGTCAGGTGTACCTCGCCCAGCGCGACGACGGTGCCTTCGACGCCAAGGTGGCCGTCAAGGTGATCCGCGCTTCCGCCATCGGCAGCCGGGCCGTCGCTCAGTTCGAGCGCGAGCGCCAAATTCTCTCGGACATGCGCCATCCGGGAATCGCCATTCTCCTCGACGGTGGCACCACCGAAGATGGCTTGCCCTTCGTGGTAATGGAGTACATCGACGGCGATCCCCTCGATGTCTACCTGCGCGCTCATCCCTCGAGCATCCCAGAGCGCATCGAGCTGTTCCTGAAAGTCTGCTCGGCCGTCGAACACGCCCACCGAGCACTGGTGATCCACCGCGACATCAAGCCGAGCAACGTGCTGGTGAGCGCGGGCGGCGAACCTAAACTCCTAGACTTCGGTATCGCACGTTCACTGCTGCCGAAGGAAACTGGCGAGGAGACGGTGGCCATGCTCTTGACGCCCGCCTACGCAAGCCCCGAACAGGTCAGCGGCGAGCCCCTTACCACCGCCACGGATGTCTACTCGCTGGGGGTTGCTCTCTACCAAATGCTGACGGGCGAACGCCCCTTCGAGACCGAGAGCCTCTCGCCAGCACAGTACGAGCAGGTGATTACCCAGCGGCGCCCAGATGCCCCTAGCCAGCGGGCACGCCGGCGCGATCTGCCCGACTGGGGACGCCTACGTGGTGATCTCGACGCCATCGTGCTAAAGGCGATGGCGAAGGAACCTAGCAGGCGCTACCCCTCCGTCGCCGCCTTCGCTGATGATCTTCGCCGCTACCTCAGTGGGTTCCCGGTGCACGCCAAGGGTGATTCGCTTACCTATCGGTTGGGAAAGTTCATTCGCCGCCGACGCCTAGCAGTGGCCAGCGCTGTGCTTGCGGGCACGGCGCTCGCCGTGGCCTACGCCGTCACCCTAGTGCAATACCAAGCAGCCACCGAAGCACAGCAACGAGCCGAAGCGCGCTTCGGCCAGGCGCGGCAGCTAGCTCGCGAGGTGCTGTACGACGTGTACGATCGCATGTCCCATGTGCAGGGCACGCTCCCGGCCCGGGAGCAGCTTGCCGCTACAGGTGAGCGCTTCCTAGATGAGCTCGCAGCCGACCCTTCCGCACCACCGGATCTACTGCTGGACATTGGCTCGAACTACTCTCGCCTATACGATGTATTCGCTGGGCTCGGGGTCTCCAGCCTAGGACAGAACCAGAAGGGCTTGGAGCAACTGGAGAAGGCAGAGCTGGCCCTCGAGAAGCTGATTACGCTCGAACCCAACAACGCCCAAGCGGTGGCAGAGATGGTTTGGGTCAAGCGGCTCGCCACCAACCACACGCTCCACTACGACATGGATACCGACGTGGCGCAGGCACATGCGCGCGAAGGCCTGACCCTGGCCGATCGCACCCTAGCACGGCTGGGCGACGCGGACTGGACGCTCCAGAGTCGACGCTGGAACCTTCGCATCGACCTGGTGAAGGTGCTCGTATGGGCGCGCAACTTCGACGACGCACTAGGGTTGCTTGGCGAGTACTTGCCTCAGCTGGAGCAATCCGACTGGCGGGAGAACTTGCGCAACTGGGCTGGCAAGCGCGCCTACGCCTACGGCCTGCGCGGGGAGACCTACGCCGACGCAGGCAACGCTCAAGCCGCGATCCCTGACTACCTCGAGGCCCTACATTTCTACGAGGAACGCGCCGCCGAGGAGCCGGAGAACGTTCAGTTCCTAGTGCAACTGATCCGCTTCAATCACAACTTAGGCAACTTGCACGCCTCCCTCGAGCAATTCGACGAGGCGCTGCGCTACGGCATCGCTAGCCGCACGGCAGCCCAGACGCTCGTCATCGCGGAGCCGGGCGATGCGCAGAACCGACGCAACCTAGGCCTCACCCACCAACAGGTCGCCAAGGCGCTTTCCGGTCTCGAGCGACATAAGGAGGCGCGCAGCAGCATCGACACCGCCGTAGCCACGTTCCGCAAGCTGGCGGAGGATGAGGAGGAAAACGACGCGCTGATCCGCGACCAGGCGATCGCCCTGACCGATTTCGGTGACATTGCAGCGGCCGACGGGGTGGCGGCCGATGGCTGCCCCTACTACCGTCACGCGCAAACCCTCTACCGAGGACTACAACGGGCGGGGGCAACCCTGTCTGCAGCCGATGTTGCCGGCGGTCTGGAACCTGTGGAGGAGCGACTCAATCAGTACTGTCGCTGACAGTTGTCGCGCCGCCGAGCCCCGTGTGCACGACTAAGGGCACACCGCCTTCGTAGAAGTCGATCCGGCCCTTAGCACCGAGCACCACCTGGCCGTCGATCAACTGCCCATCGAGGCGTGTTCCGTTGCGCGAACCGAGATCCTTCAGTACCCAGCGGCCGCGGCGATACTCGATGGCTGCATGGCGGCGGGAGATCTGCGGGTCGTCCAGGTGCAGGGAGCAGCTCGGGGCACGCCCGATGACGAGGTCTTGGTCGAAGTGATGCAGCTCGCCTCGCCATTGCATGGAGATGGCCGCCTTGCCGATGGTCGCGACGGTAGGCTCCATGGCGATCGTCGGTGACTGAGCGGGCGACGGCGCTGGGCCTGCGCAAGTACGGTGCCAAGCACGCTCCCAGCACCAGGCGCTAAGCGCCACGATCGGCACGCTGGCGGCAGCACCGAGCGCAATCCAGCGCACGTACACATCGCCCTCGAGGCCGAAGCTTGGCAGCAGCTCTGGGGCACCGAGCGCGGCGCACCAAGCGGCCACGGTGTACAAGCTCGTAGTACGCAGGACCCGTGTACCTACGCCGCCGTGAACGGTGGAGTCTACAGCGCTCATGGGTATGGGTGCCTAGGCGTCCGTGATGCCGGTGTTATCTTCGACCTGCTCCGGCAGGTCGTAGTCTTCCGTGGTGCGGTAGGGCATGTGCTCCACCGTGAGCTGCGGATTGAGTTCACCGTGATCCTTGGCGGCCTCGACGTAGTCCTGGACGATGCCGAGGTCGTTGTCGATGCGGTCGAAGTCCTGGTCGATACCCTCGTGCGCCTCGTCAATCTGCGCCTCGAATACAGGTTCGATCGCCTCCAGACGCGCCTCGTCCCGGCTGAGATCGTGTTCCTCGGCGGAGCTAAGTTCTTCGCGCGCATCGAGCAGGTGGTGGGCTACGCCCACAGTCTCTTCACCTAAGGTCTCAACGATATCGTGCAGGTGAGGCGGCATACGCTCGAGCAGATCGTCCACGCCGTCCACACCGAGTCCCATGGCATCTGCCATCAGGTGCAGGGAGACGTCCTTGGCCTCGAGCTCACGCGTCTTGGCAAGGTCTACGATGGACTCGATCTCCCCGCCGTGCTCGTTGGCGAAGTCCTTCACGGAGACTTCAAAGTCCTTGCCCCAGTCCTCGAAATCATCACCAAACTCCTCGATCTCCGTGCTCAGCTTGTCGACCATGTTGTCGAAGCGGTCCTGGGCATCCGCCTTGTAGCCCTCGAACTCCTCCTTGCCAATGAGCCCTGCGTGGTAATCGCGCGCAACCGCCGTTTCCTGATCGATGATGAACTGGGCGAGTTCGCTGCGTTCCTCTTGCGGCGGCGTGTCCGGGTTGTTTCGCTCGGCCGCCTCCGCCTCGAGGATCATGGTCGTGAAAGGCATGCCGTACTCGGTGAACCACATGTTCGGACCGAGCTCGGTGGCGGTGTCCTGTTCCTGATCCGGGGTCTTGCCATCAGCCATCATCTAGCTCCGTCGATTCGTGTGAGGGTTGTTCCTTCAGGCGTGGGGGAACTCGAAATCGGCTCAGGAACCGGTGCTGATCAGGCACTGGAGGGCGCTGCGATCGACGAGCGGCGCTAAGAGATCGAGGTACAGGGGCATGCCTCCACGCACCCAGACCCAAAGGCGCGGTGCGGGAATCGGCTGCCCATAGGTGCCGTAGACCGTGTCCCGCTTCCATGTGCCCCGCAGGCGCCGGCGCTCGATTCGCCTCGGCACGCCCAGGAGGTTACTGACCTGGAGCACGCTGCGCTCGCCAGCGGGGACCTCGATGCGCGTCACGGTGACCCAGCCGCCGACGGCGGCCGGTATGAACATAGGCAAAGCCACGTAGACGAGACCCCAATCTCCAATCTTGAAGGACAGGAGCAGGGCCGCACCGGTCAGGGAGAAGGCCACAGCGATCAGGGCGCGCCAGACCCAAGCGAGGGCCCCGTAGCGATACACGATGGACGGTGCCCCGGCGCGAGGGGATTGGGCTGCAGACATAGAACGGCCTCCTAGGGTCCTTGCCTGTTCAGGCGTGATCGGACGCCAGCTTGGCTCACGGTCGATGGCGGGCAGCCTCGGTGAGCCGCTTGCCACCCGTTCAGCGCCCAATCAGGTACGCGCAACGCCACCCAGGAGCATGAGATGGCTGGCGATCCCCCTGAAGTCCCAAGCGAAGCGAAGACCTTCAACGATCTGGCGGCGTGGGCGGCCAAACACGGACAGAGCTAGTCTCTTCAGACACTGGTGTCAGCGGCCAAGGCGAAGGACTGGGACATGGCCATCGACGCGGTCCACCGCCTTGAGCACTACGCCGATCTCGCACAGAAGACCGAAGCCATCGGCAAGCACTTCGACACTATCGACAAGCTCGGCAAGGCGCTGGAGATCGCCCAGGCGGTCGAGCGCACAGCCCGGCACCCTCGCCGTGGTGGAGAGCGTGCGGCCAGCGTCTGAGGCTGCCCTCCGCGCGGACATGGAAATCGAAACGGAGATCCGACACGCGGATCCTGCAGACGCCTACGTGGCAAGCAGTATCGAACGGCTGGAGCAAGGGGAGGGGGGCCAACAACCCGATGCTCGACAGCGTTCTATCCGGCGCCGATATCTACGAGTTCGCTGCACCCGAAGAGCAGTCTATCAGCGACGCCATGGAGCACGACGGTACCTATGAAGATAGTTCGGTGCATGGCTGAGCACCCAGTGCCAGACCCGCAGGGCCTGGGAGAGCACGACGGCCGCCGCCACCCAACAAGTGCATTTCGCGAATCGCGCCGGCGAGCGAAGTGACTGATAGCCAGGGGATATCGCATCGATAAAAACAATCGATTTTCACTTAGACTCAATCCAGCTGATCCTAGGCACATCGAGGCGGCGCGCCCGCCCCAAACGCCCTAGGAGATACCTCATGACGAACTACGTTGGACCTGCAGCTCTCGCTTCTGTTGCCTTCTTTGCCGCCCTCGGCGACGCCTGGGCTGACGACTTCAGCTCTGCGCTACCCCGGGAGACCTCAAGCAGGGTGGTGTCTGGCGCCCCAGCTGCCGGCTCAGGCGCCTGGTCCATCAACGACTACGTCAACGCTCGCAAGGAGCAGCCTGTCGAGTCGATCGTCATCTCGACTGCTGAGGGCGTACGCCCCATCGAAGAGGCGGCGCGCTCGCTCTGAGGCCACCGCGCCTCGGGCAGTACGCTGCCCGAGGCATCCCGACTCCCTAGGCGTCGCGCGGCACCGACGGGCGCAGTACTGACTCCCACCGCACCTGATCGGCCCCGAGGCGCTGAGCCGCGATGAGAAACACCTCATCACCGCCGCGAATCGGTGTATCGCCAGCTGGGTTGAGCAACACCCCATCTGCGTCGCTGCCATGATCCATGGCGATCAGCGTGGCGTCGTGCTCCTCCTTCAGATGCACCAATAGCTGCCAGTAGGTGGTCTCATGCGCTCCCCCGGGCACAGCCATGCGATAAACGTTGGCATTGCCTTCTAGCGATGACAGGAGCTGGCGCACCAACCTCGAGGCTCCAGGGTCCTGCGCGGCGCGCACCGTGTTCTCGATCGACATAGAGACGATGCACTCGGCCTGCGGGCAGTGCAGGCGCAGGATGTTGGCGGGCGCCGGGTCGATAAAGTAAGACACCAGATGCGCCCGACTGTTGAGCGCTCCCGCTGCCAGGGACGCGCCCAAGGTCTCGTTGTCATCGCGCCCGACGACGATCACTAGTGCGGCGCGCGCAATGCCCGTTCGTCGCATGGATTCGGGGTCGCTCAGCAAGCTGCTCGCCACGAAGTAGGCCGCCTCGGGCTGAGGGTTTTCCGGCAGGTTGGCGAGGATGACGATCGCTCGTTCCTCGCTCGGGTCCGCCTTGAGCAACTCGAACATGCGCTGGGACCGGCGACCGTGCCAGCCCACGATGACGATATGATCCTGCAGGTGCTGCAGATCTGCGTAGCCCTTCATGCGGCTCCTCCACTGATCGATGAAGGCCTGGGCGAGCTTGGCCAGGGCGGAAGTGAACAACAGGATGCCACCCGGCATGAGCAGCAAGGTGGTGACGTAGCGACCACCGACAGTCTGCGGCGAATAGTCTCCATAGCCGACCGTTGTGGCAGTAGTAACGTAGAAGTACCAAAAGACATCGAGATCGGCGAGTGAGTGCTCACCCAGGCCGGTGAGCAGGACGTAGCAGACGGAGAAGTGCAGGACCACCAAGACCAGCAACAGCCACCAGGTGAGACTGCGAAGGCGCCCGTAGAACCGAAGCGTCCAGCGACGAATGTCAGCTGGCAGCTGCTTGCGGATGAACCCGCCCGGTAGCACTCCTCAGACGCTTGGTTCGTCGCCGAGCATGTCCGGCGTGACCAGTACGACACCCTTGTTGGTGACGAAGAACCGCTCGCGATCCGCCTCCGGGTCCTCGCCAATCACCGTGCCTTCCGGCAGCTGTACGTTCTCGTCGATCACGCAGTTGCTCAGGCGGCAGTGCCGACGGATGCGCACGCCGGGCAAGATGACTGCTCGGTGGATGCGACTGTAGGACTCCACGCGCACATCCCAGAACAGCAGGGACTGCTCGATGCGCGCGCCGGAGATGATGCAACCACCGGAGACCATCGAGTTGAGCGCGACGCCTTGGCGCTCAGGATCGTTGAGCACAAATTTGGCAGGTGGTGACTGGCGCTGCTCGGTCCAGATGGGCCAAGCCTCATCGTAGAGGTTCAACTCCGGGTTCACGCCAACAAGTTCGAGGTTGGCTTCGAAGAACGCATCCACATTTCCCACGTCGCGCCAGTAGTGCTGGGCGCGGGTCTTCACGTCACGGAAGGGGTAGGCCCACACGGTGCCGTCGGGCACGTTGCGCGGCACGATGTCCTTGCCGAAATCGTGGCTGGACTCGAAGTTCTTAGCGTCCGCCGTCAGCTCCTGCGCGAGGAAATCGGCGTCGAACACGTAGATTCCCATGGAGGCGAGCGCCGTGTCCGTGCGCCCTGGGATCGGATCCGGCTGCGCGGGCTTCTCCGTGAAAGCCTTCACCCGTAGCTCATCGTCTACGGACATGACGCCGAACTCGCGCGCCTCCTCTAGGGAGACCTCAATACAGCCCACGGTGATCTTCGCCTCGCGCTCGACATGCTGGGCGATCATCGGACCGTAATCCATCTTGTAGATGTGATCGCCGGCCAGCACGAGCACGTGAGTAGGCCTGTGCGCGCGAATGATATCCAGGTTTTGGTAGACCGCATCGGCCGTCCCCTGATACCAGGATCCGTCCACGCGCTGCTGTGCGGGGAGTAGCTCGAGGTACTCACCGAATTCGCCGCGCAGGAAGCTCCAACCTCGCTGGAGATGCTGAATCAAGGGATGCGCCTTGTACTGCGTGAGCACGCCGATACGCCTAATCCCAGAGTTAACGCAGTTGGAAAGCGGAAAATCGATGATCCGGAACTTACCACCGAAGGGCGTGGCCGGTTTGGCTCGGTTGATCGTGAGGTGCTTGAGGCGGCTGCCGCGACCGCCGGCGAGTACCAAGGCAAGGGTCTCTCGCGTAAGGCGGCTGACGTAACGGCCGCTGATCTCTTCGCTCATTCCGCTCGCTGCCTCGTCCCAGGATCACTCCACTGGCCGATCATGGTAAGCGACCCTAAAGCAAACCACCACCGAGCCGACATCGGTTGCAGCGTACGCAGGGCACCCCCAGCGAGCGGCCTGTACAATCGCGCTGCTCCGTCTCCAGCCCCCTTATCGGTACCTCCCATGGCCAAGCACGTGACTTCCGGACGTTGGCAGCTCGGGCTCGCCCTGACGCTGGTCACGGTGACCCTATGGGGGTCCCTGCCCATCGCGTTGAAGTTACTGCTAGAGCGCATCGACGCCTACACCCTGACGTGGCTGCGCTTCGCCGTATCCGCCCTGCTGGTAGGTGCCTGGCTTGCCTGGCGCGGGCGGCTGCCAGTCCCCTGGGAGCTTCGCGGAGGCGACCGGGTGCTCCTGCTGCTGGTGGTGCTCGGCTTGTGCGGCAACTACATCCTCTACCTCCTTGGCCTGGAGCGCGTGACGCCGAGCGCAGCTCAAGTGGTCATTCAGCTCGCTCCCCTGTTCCTCGCACTCGGCGGCCTAGCGCTCTTTCGCGAACGCTTCAGCACCATGCAGTGGATTGGCTTCGCGCTCGTGATTGGCGGCCTCGGGCTCTACTTTCACGCTCGCCTTGGCGAGATCGTTCGCTTCGACGAGTTCGGTCACGGGGTGCTCATCGTGGTCGGTGCCGCGGCCAGCTGGGCGACCTACGCACTGGCCCAAAAGCAGTTGCTCAATCACTGGCGTTCGGACGCGATCATGTGGTGCGTCTACGCCGCCGCGGTCCTCCTGTTCCTGCCCCTTGCCGAGCCTGTGCGGCTGTTTGCTCTGGACGGCGCCACGCTAGCCCTGCTGATCTTCGCAAGCCTCAATACGGTAGTCGCCTACGGCTGCTTTGCCGAGGCGCTAGCCCATTGGGAGGCCTCCCGAGTGAGCGCCGTGCTGGCCATCACTCCCCTGCTGACCATCGGCCTGATGCAGGTCCTGGCCTGGATCACGCCGGAGCGCCTTGGGCGCGAGCCGCTGGACGCCCTAAGCCTGTCCGGGGCCGTGATCCTCGTGATCGGTTCGGCACTCACGGCCCTCGCTGCCCGTCGGCGCAAAGAATCGTAAAACCCTGGAAAACAGACGGGTCAGGCCTTATCCTTGCGCGCTGCAAAAAAGTTCCCGGCACGGATAGGCAACTAGAAAACAGGAGCCACGCACTATGTTCGTTTCCTCCGTCAACAAACTTGTGTGTGCTGCCGGCATGGCGGCACTGCTGATGGGCGCCTCCCCCGCACTGCTCGCGCAGTCCGACGATGCGATCATCGAGAAGGGCCAGTGGTGGGTCTCGCCCATGGCCACATTCATTGAGCCGGACACGGACCGCGTCGGAGACAGCGGCTGGGGCGGCCAGTTCGGTATCGGCCACATGCTCGGTGATCACATCGGCATGGAGCTGAACGTCAACGGCGGGCGCATCACCGGCTTCAACGAGACTGGACAGTTCGGCATCAACATCGACCTGCTGGCTATCGGCGATACGCAACGCACTGTCGCCCCCTATGCCGTGTTCGGCGTGGGCTTGCTGAACTCCAACATCGCCGAGGCGCCCAACTCTCCTCGCGTCGAGGACACGGACAACCTTAGCCTCTCCCTAGGCGGTGGTGCGCTGTACAACCTCGGCAGCTTCCCCGGCAAGCTGCGCACGGAAGTGCGCGTGCGCAACGACCAGATCGACGGCGCCAACCTGACGGACATCCTTGTCTCCGCCGGCATGATGTTCCCGTTCGGTAAGGTCAGCGCTGCGATCCCCGCAGACAGCGACGGCGACGGCGTCACCGACGACATCGACCGCTGCCCGAATTCCCCGCTCGGCGCTATCGTCGACTCCACCGGCTGTGAGCTCGACAGCGACGGCGACGGGGTGCCCGATCGCATCGACCGCTGCCCCGGCACGACTCGTGGCGTCGAAGTCGACAGCAATGGCTGCGCCCTCGACAGCGATGGTGACGGCGTGCCCGACTATCGCGACCGCTGCCCGAACACGCCCCCTGGCACCCCCGTCGGCGAGGACGGCTGCTCCCTCGACGATGACGGCGACGGCGTGCTCAACGTCAACGACGATTGCCCGAACACTCCTGCGGGCGTGCGCGTCGACTTCCGCGGCTGCGAGATCCGCGATGAGATCAGCCTCCCGGGTGTGAACTTCGAGAACAACTCGGACATCCTCCTGCCGAGCTCCGTCCGCACCTTGAACGGTGCGGTAGACACCCTGCGTCGCTACGCCGACCTGGTGGTGGAGTGCGACGGCCACACGGACTCGCGTGGCGCCGCCGAGTACAACCAGAACCTGTCCCAGCGTCGCGCTGTGGCGGTCTGTGACTACCTCGAAGGCCGCGGCATAGACGGTGATCGCTTGAGCGCACGCGGCTACGGCGAGAGCCAGCCTATCGCCTCGAACGAGACGGCCGAAGGCCGCGCCGCCAACCGTCGGGTGACCCTCAAGGTCATCCAGTAGAGGATCCAAGCGCGGCCTCCGCACCAGTCGAACGCCAGGGTGACCTGGCGTTTCGGCCCGGAGGCTGCGCCCAGGACCCCCACCAGCGCCTGGGCACTGAACCTGGCGGCGCCCGAGAGCAGCGCGACCGACACCGCCCCAACAAGAGCAGCCGCTAGCTAGCGCTCAATGATGTTTCTGGACGCGGGGTTCACCTGCGGCGGCAGCTCGCTGGCGGATCAATAACGGCGTCAACCTAGGATTTCTCTAGGTCAGAGGACGTCGAGGGGAGCGCTCGCTACACCGACATTGCCGGTGGCTGGATCGAAGGCCGTGACCAGCAGCTCGTAGTGGCCCGCTGCCTCCGGCACTGGTAATCGAGTGCCATAGGTGCTCTTCTCCCCGGCGTAGGCAAGCGCGGCTTCGTGCACGGTGACTCCCGACTGGACGAGGGAAGCGCGCAGCTCGTAGCCGTCCGAGTCCCACCGACCGCCCGGCTCCGTGGGGCACCCGCACATCATCACCACCTTGGCCAGCACCTCTACGGTCTGCTCAGCGCCTTCAGCCAGCGCAATCTCGCGTGGAACCTCCAACAGGGTGACGACGAACCCGGGCAGCTCGAGGACCCAACCCTCGCCCGTGATGTGCTTGCCCGGCAGCACCCACGCGGTGCTGCTGACGCTGACGCTCGCGTGGGGGTAGCTGAGAGGGGCGCGGAGGCTTGCCTCGATTCGCGTCGGACCGGTCAGCGAGAGGGTGGTACGGAACGCCGCCGTCAGCTCCGGGTCCGTTCCCGCTACGTTGCCGATCGTGAGACCCTCTGCCAGGATCGCGCCGTTGGCCGTGTCTTTGAGCGTCACCTTCACGCCCATATCGGTGGTGACGTAGTTTGCGCCGCGGGCTCGCGCGCGTACGACGAGGTGCGTCTGCACCGCGTCCAACCTTGCCGCTGGGCGCGCCTCGCGGGAGGCGCTGGGCGGCGACGCATCCGCGGCCGCAGCTACCCCCGTCATCGGCTGGGCCCACAGGACTCCGAGAGCACTGCCAATGACGATCTGAAGCCAGCGACTGGTGCTTGCGCGTACGCGATAACAAGGCATGTTGGCTACCCCCACTTCGATGCAACGGGCCAGCGCCCCAGGACGAAATTGTATAGTCATCAGCGCCCGCGCGAGCGCGGCCACCTCGAGGAGCCCCAGTGACCAAGCGCAACGCCTCAACGTCCGCTCGCCGCGTGATGCCGCTGCTCGGCAACCACCTGTTCGCACCCAGTGCGCTGCCCGCGGTCGATTCGGTGCTGATCTTCATGGCCGAGGACCGTCACCTGTGCACCTACGTTCGCCATCACCAGCAGAAGATTGTGCTCTTCCTCGCCGCCATGCGTCACCACGCGCAAGCGCTGCGCGAAGCGGGCTACGCCGTGGAGTACCACACCCTGGAAGTGGATGGCGATACCCCCTACGAGGATAAGCTCGCCGCCTGCTTGCAGCGGGCGAAGGCGACCGCCCTCGTCCACTTCGAGGTGGAGGACAAGCCCTTCGAGCAGCGGCTGCAACGCTTCGCCGAGGACCAAAATCTCGCCGTCGAGGTGCTGGAGAACCCCATGTTCCTATGCCCACGTGCGCGCTTCGCCGACTACCTCGAGGGTGCCCGCCGCCCCTTCATGGCCGAGTTCTACAAACAGGAACGCAAGCGACTTGGCGTGCTCATGGAGGACGATGGCGAGAGTCCCGTCGGCGGCCAGTGGAGCTTCGATGCGGACAACCGGCGCAAGCTGCCGGCAGCCCAGAGCATTCCCGAGGTGCCCGGACGGCGCCTCGATGAGATCACCCAGGCGGTGATCGAACTGGTGGCCAAGGAGTTCGCCGATCACCCAGGAGATGCCCACCGGTTCTGGTTCCCCGTGACCCGCCGCCAAGCCCTCAGCTGGCTCAAGCGCTTCATCGATGAGCGCCTGGCCCTGTTCGGCCCCTATCAGGACGCTCTTACCACCCGCTCGCCCACCGTGTTCCACAGCGTGCTGACGCCCATGCTGAACCTCGGCTTGATCACCCCGCGCGACGCGCTCGAACGGGTGCAGCAAGCCTACCGAGACGATCCCCAGCTACCATTGCAGAGCATCGAGGGGTTCATTCGCCAACTCATCGGCTGGCGCGAGTTCATCCGCGGCATCTACCGCTATCACGGTGAGACCCAAGCAGAGCGCAACCACTGGAATCACACGCGCACCTTTACTGCTGACTGGTACGAGGGCACCACCGGAATCCCGCCCCTGGACGACTCGATCCGCGACCTGCAGCGGCTCGGCTGGGTGCACCACATTCCGCGCCTGATGGTCTTCGGCAATCTGATGACCTTGTGCGAGATCCATCCCCATCGCGTGCACGATTGGTTCATGGAGATGTTTGTCGACTCGTCCGAGTGGGTGATGGGCCCCAACGTCTACGGCATGGGCATCTTCAGCGACGGCGGCATATTTGCCACCAAACCCTACATCTGCGGCTCGAATTACCTGCTGAAGATGAGCGACTATCGCAAGGGCGAGTGGTGCGATGTAGTGGACGGCCTGTACTGGCGATTCATCGCGCGCCACCGCAAGCAATTTGCGAGCAATCCCCGCCTATCGATGATGACGCGCACCCTGGACAAAATGAAGGACACTCGACGCGAGATGATCTTCGCCGCCGCCGAGGCCTTCCTCGAGGCGAAGACGCAAGCGGCGTGAGCGAGCTGAGCGGCAGGCACGCGGCGCCAGCATCGGGAGAAGGCCCCCTTGCAGTGCTCGTCCACGGCATCATGGATCGCGGGCGCATCTTCCGCCCTTTGCAGAGTGTGCTCGCTGACGCTGGGATCGCCAGCAGTGCACCAAACCTGGTCCCTAACCATGGAGCAGCACCCCTGGAAGTGCTGGCAGCACAGCTCGCCGAGCACGTCGAGGAGCATGTTCCTGCGCATCGCTCCGTGCATCTGCTCGGCTTCAGCATGGGCGCCATCGTCGCTCGCTACTACCTGCAAACCCTCGGCGGTATCGCGCGTACGGCCCAGTTCATCTCCGTTTGCGCCCCTCACCGCGGCACCCACTGGTCCTGGCTCGGCCCGTTGCCCGCCATGCGGCAAATGCGCCCTGGCAGCGCCTTCCTGACCCGCCTGAACGACGATCTAGACACCCTGACCCAACGCCCTCTTACGTGCTACTGGACGCCTTTCGATCTCGTCATCGTGCCGGCGATAAGCTCCACCTTACCCATCGGCACGAACGTACGTATCGACTCGATGTGCCATCAGTGCATCCTCAACCATCCCCAGCTGCATCGCGATGTACGCACGCGCATCCTCGATAGCGCCGCCGCTGACTTACCACCGGAGAAGCCATGAGTGCCTCACCCATCGTCGTCTGGTTCCGCGACGATCTGCGCGTCACCGACCAACCAGCCCTGCACGCCGCCGCCCAGAGCGGGCAACCGGTAATCGCGGTCTACGTGCTAGACGATCACTCGCCAGGCGCCTGGACACTCGGCGGCGCTAGCCGTTGGTGGTTGCATCACAGCCTTACCTGCCTCGAGCAATCACTGGCGCAACTCGCCATCCCCCTCACGCTACGTCGCGGTGGCTTCGAGGATGTGCTCACGCGCCTGGTCGAGGAGACCGGCGCCGACGCGCTGTACTGCTGCCGCGGCTACGAACCCTGGGTGGTGGAGACCGAACAGCGGCTGAACGACGCGCTAAGCGCGCAGGGCGCCTCAGTCAAGCGCTTCGCGGGGCGCCTTTTGTTCGAACCGGGACGGATCCTCACCGGCGGCGGCGACACCTACAAGGTCTTTACGCCCTTCTGGCGCGCTTGCCTGCGCGCCGATCCACCGAAGGCGCCGGTACCCGCGCCAGGCAGGCTCACGCCCTGTGCATCCTCCCCGGCGAGCGACTCGCTGAGCGACTGGCGACTACTGCCCACCAAGCCAGACTGGTCCGGAGGCTTTGCCGATCAGTGGAGCCCGGGCGAAGGTGGCGCCATAGCCGCCCTGGAGCGGTTCCTGGAGACCAGCCTGGCGGACTACCACGAGGCGCGGGACATCCCCGGTGAGCGCGGTACGTCGCGCCTCTCCGCCCACCTTCGCTTCGGCGAAATCAGCCCGCGTCAAATCTGGCACCTGGTGGCCAACGAGGTGGGCGGCAATCTCGCCGACCCGCGCGCCGAAGCGTATCTGCGCGAACTTGGCTGGCGCGACTTCAACAGTCACCTCCTGCTCGCCTATCCGACGATCGGCGAGCAGGCCTTCAAGCCCGCCTACGACGCCTTCCCCTGGCGCGAGGACCTGCCGGGCCTGCGCGCCTGGCAGCAGGGCCAGACCGGCTACCCCATCGTCGACGCGGGTATGCGCGAACTCTGGACCACGGGCTGGATGCACAACCGCGTGCGCATGATCGTCGGCTCATTCCTGGTCAAACATCTCTTGCTGCCCTGGCGTCTCGGCGAGGATTGGTTCTGGGACACGCTGGTGGATGCGGATCTCGCGAACAACGCGGGCGGTTGGCAGTGGGCCGCAGGGTCCGGAGCGGACGCGGCGCCCTACTTCCGGATCTTCAACCCTACGCTTCAGGGCAAGAAGTTCGATGCTAAGGGAACCTATGTGCGCCGTTGGGTACCTGAGATCGCGGCGGTGCCCGACAAGTACATCCACGAGCCCGCCGCCGCACCCACAACGGTGCTGGAGAGCGTAGGCGTGAAGCTGGGGCGGGATTACCCGGCGCCGGTAGTGGCGCACAAAGTGGCGCGCGAGCGAGCGCTATCGGCACTCAAGGCAGTTACCGGCTGAGCCTTGGGCTAGGGCGTGGCGGACTCTGCCTCCGCCGCCGTGCTTGGGTAGCGTGTAGGGGCGCTGTCCCCACGACGAATCTCCCAGACGCCATCCACCGCTAGGGGCCCGATACGCTGCTCTTTACCATCGGGCCAGCGCACCTGTACGGACTTGACGATCGCGGCTGTCCCAAGGCCGAAGCTCGCCACCGTCTCCACCTGCGAGAGGTAGGATCTCGCGGGACTCAACAAGCGCCTACGCAGACTGCCGTCTTCGAGCACCACCGTGACCGTGGCTCCTAGGCCGAAGCGATTCTGGCTCCCCTCGCGTTCATCGCGCAGGCGCACACGCAGCCAATGCTCATCGGGCCCCGGTGTGTCATTGCGCAGAAGCAGTGGGCGATCGTCGATCGCCGTCAGCAGAAGGTCGAGATCGCCGTCCCCGTCAATGTCGGCATGAGCGGCGCCTCGCCCCACCCGCGGTTGGGCGAGGGCGCCGAGGTCCGCCGTCTCCAAGGCGACGAAAGGCCGCGCGCAGTCGCTGGCCGCGCAGCGCCAGAAGAGCTGGGCGGCCTGGGCGTACTGCTGACTGGGCTGAACCACATTGATCTCATCCTCCACATGGCCGTTCACTTGGAGCAGGTCCTGGTGACCATCGAGGTCATAGTCGAAGAACAGCAGGCCAAAAGTGAGGGCACGCCGACTCGGCGCGCCGATCCCGCTGATCGCCGCCTCGTCAGTGAACACGGGCACTGGGTGCACCTCGGCGGAACCGGCCGCCGCTGCGGCAAGTTCCGTCACATAGTAGGAGGACATCTCGTTGGCGAAATTGCCCACTGCCACACCAAGGGTCTGGCCATCGTCGTACCAGGCCACGTCCATGCCCATAGCGCCCGTTGCCGTGCCCGTGTTGTCGAAGGCCAACCCTGCCGTGGTGCCGACTTCAGTAAAGGTGCCATCGCCATCGCCGAGGAGCAGGTAGTTGCCCACTGTGTCGTTGGCCACGAGCAGATCGACCCAGCCGTCCTCGTTGACGTCCATGGCGAGCACGGCGAGGCCCTTACCACTGGGCGCATCGGTGGCCGGATTGCGCACCACCACTCCGGCCTCCTCGGAGACGTCGGTAAAGCTGCCGTCACCTTCGTTGCGGAACAGATAGCTGGCGCTGCCGGGGTAGTTGGTCGGCGGGCCGTAGGCGCGGCCGATACCTGCCAGGCGGTAGTCCACCTCGAAGTCGATCTCCCGAGACCAAGCCACGTAGTTGACGACAAACAAATCCAGGTCGTTGTCACGATCAATATCCACGAAGACCGCGCTGCTGCTCCACGCATCTTCGGCGCCGGTCACCTGCGCGGTGGCCGTGACTTCCTCGAAGCGCCCCTCGCCGAGACTGCGGTAGAGGCGATTCGGGCCTACGGCGGTCACGTAGACGTCGATGCGTCCATCGCCATCGTAGTCGCCGGTCGCCACGCCCATGCCGTAAAAGCTGCCGATCAGTCCGCTCGCCTCAGGCGCCATGGCCGCGAAGGCCCCAGTGCCGTCGTTTAGGTAGAGGGTGAGTGCCGGTGCAGTTGACGCCGGCGCCACCCCGGGCAGCGTGCCCCCGTTGACCAGCAGCAGGTCTGGATCGCCGTCGCTGTCGGCATCAAAGAAAGCCACGCCGCCGCCCATGGTCTCGGGCAGCAGGCTCTCGCCGGCGGCGCCGCTCGCGTGCGGGGCATCGATGCCGGCAGCCTCAGTGACATCGACGAAGCGAGGACGGGAGGCGCGGGTTTCCTCGACCGCGGGCTGGGCGGGCGTTGGACTCGAATCACCAACCAGGACGTCGCCGCCCGTCTGCGTTCGCAGCACCCACAGAGCCGCCGCCACAAGCACAACTCCGGCCATCGCGAAGAACAGGGAGATCTTGAGGGCGCGACCGATGACTCGATCGCCCTCGCTAGGGCTCGGCCGGCGGGGTCGGTCACTCATCGGCGCGACTGTCGTGGCGCTACCAGCGGGTAGATCACCGTGTCGTCCGCGGCGCGCGCCGCTTGCGGGTAGGCGCGGCGAGCGGCGGCGATGGCCACGTCCGCTGCGTTGTCGTCGGGTTTGTACCGCGCATGCTGCGCCCGATGATAGTCGGCTTCAGACATCTTGCCCAAGGCGGCGAACACCTGAGCTAGGCCGTAGTGCGCACTTAGATTCTCCGGATCCAACTCTAGCGTGGCCGTGTACCAACGACGAGCCGCCTCCAAATCCGCCCCGCGACGATCCCGTTGGCGTTCGCCGCGCAGTGATCGGGCGCGCTCGTAGTGGGTGAGGGCAAGTTCGTTGAGTACGCGATAGTCCGAGGCGAAGTCGAAGCCGCGCTCACGCGCCTGCGTGAAGCGCGTGTCGACGATGGCCTCGAGCTGAGTGATCGCCTCATCGAGGTAGCCGTTCTGGCGATCGACCTGCGCGTTGAACCACGCCACCACCCAGGGCATCACGTCGGCGCTGCCCCCGGCGCGCACCAGGGCGTCCGCCGCGGCGTCCACGCGCCCTTCACGCAAGTAGACCCGTGCCAAGTTGAGGCTGCCATCGCCCCGCCCCTGGCGCTCCACCATAGTGAAGGCCTGCTCCGCCTGACGCAGCTCGCCAACTCCGGGCTTGCGCAGCAGGCCGATGCCGTAGTCGTTCCACCGTTGCCAGGTCGGGATGTCCGGCGCGGAAAGGGCCTGCGCAGCGCCGGCCTCAACCGAGACAGGGAAACTCAACTGATCTCGCGCGATGACGGTGATCGGGAGCGCGTTCACTACCTCGGGGTCGTCCCTCATGAGGGCCAGGAAACGAGTGTCGAACTTGCGGTAGTTGAGCGCTACCTCGAGGGTCAAGGTGCCGTGTGCGCCTTCGGGTAGGGCGAGGGCATAGTGCACCACATCGGCCGCACCGGGCGGGATCTGGTGGTTGTATAGCACCGTGAAGATGTCTTCCGCGTTGCGTGCGTCGATCCGTTGGCCCTGGCGGTCCAAGACGAAGGCGTTGACGAAGTGCGCGGCCGGATCCACCTCGCCGCTTCCCGGGTCCCGTGCGCCACTGTGGGCGAGCGGCACGCCGTCGAGGCTCGCCCGCACCTCCACCCACACCTGGTTCGAGTCGGCCGTGCCTTGGGTGAAGGGATGGCCGAGCGTTAGCGTTCGCAACACAACGTCGAAGAGGTAGCGCTCACCGCCCTTCAGGGTTGGCACCTGGGGGCGCAGGGGCGCCACCAGCGCGCCCGTCAAATCACCACCCTCACGCACGGCAAAGATATCCGCACGCAAGGACCCCACCAGCATGTCTTTCGTCGCTTGCTCACTCCACGCTGGGAAGTCGAGCCAGTGCCCTAAGGCCGTGTTAGCGGCCGCCATGAGGTGATCGTGCACCGTGGGCGGCTCGCCCGGGGCCCGCACCACCGCACCGAAATCATCGGAGGGGAGTGGGGCCAGGTGGCAGTCGTTGCACTGCTTGGCCGCGGGCGGGTAGTAGAAGCTCGACACACCGTGACCCGACACGCCGCTCAGCAGCCAGGTGTCGTAGTGATTCTGCCCGCGCAGCCACTTGTAGTCGTTCACCGCTTCGGGTAGGTGCACCTTGTGGCAGGTACCACAAAACTCCGGCGTCTTGTGCAGAGGCTTCAGAAACGTGCGGCGGTGAAACTCCGGGTTCGCACGCACGAGCAGGTGATTGACCCACTTGCCGAGCCCACCCTCGCTGCGCGCGAACGGGTAGTGCCTTGGCGCGCCGATCGTGTAGTCGGCGTTGCCGCGCGGGGAGTCGATGCTCGTAATGGCGTGACAGGCGGTGCACGTAATCCCCGCCTGACCGGCGACCGAATCGGGGTCGAAGTCGGCTTGCTCCAAGGCACCGCTAAACAGGGGCGCGGGGTCGTGACAGCCAGCGCAGAAGCGCGTGCCCTCTACGTTGCCGTCGCGCGCCAGCATCTCCGCCCGCGTATTCGCCACGGAGAAGCGGTAGGCGGGATTGTTGAAGGACGCGAAGCGGTGAGCGCTCGCGGCCCAGCGCTCATGGGTGTCGGCGTGGCAGTCGACGCAGTATTGATCGTTGACCAGCGCTTCGACGCCTATCGGCTGACCGTCGGCAGTCTTCGCCAACGATGGCATCAGGTGGTATCGATCAGTATCGTCGGCCGTCGCCACCCCGACGCTCGGCGCGGACCACCAGTTCCACGTACCGACTGCCAGCGTGACAGCCAGCGCCGCAGCGAACGCCCCCGCACCTCGGCGCCAAGCGATCGCAGGCCCTGCCAAACGGTGGAGCACGAAGGCCCATACGACCAGTAGCGGCACCAAGGCGTGCACCCAGTAGAGCGGTTGACGCAGGGCCGGTGAGGTCAACGGCAAACCGGGTATGGCGCGGGTTAGCACAAGGCCAGTAATCAGGAGAACGCCGCCGGCCACGGTTAAGACCAGGCCCATGGCTACGGCGCGGCGATTCGGCCGATGCCACGCGTTGCGCGCGTGGACTACAGCGTAGATCAGAAACGGTGCGATTAGCACGACACCCAGCACCAGGTGGGCGAGAAACATCACCTGGAACACGGCGCCCTGCCACGAGGCCCCACTCAACCACTCGAGCAAGGAGGTCCCTGCGAGGTACACGGAGTTGACCACCAGCAGCGCGAACAGAACGAACACGCCCTGCAGCAGTACGCGAAGGCGCGGTCCGATCACTGGGCGCGGCCGCGCCCTGCTAGTCGATCTCGCCATCACTTTCCGGAGAGCGGGCGGGTGTGAAAGCGCGCGTGCAGCGCGTCGCGCCTGGCGAGAACACCGGGCTCGTCGCTGCGATGGGGCATAGGGTCCACCGAGTCGCCGTCGCGTGTGTACAGGTCCATGTCCTTGGCCCAGCCGGCGGTGGTCAACAGATAGCGACGCGACCAGCCCTCGCCAGGGAAGCTGGCGCTCGCGGCAAACTCAGCGTGCAACTCCTCCCCTGCACCCACCAGAGCAAGGGCGTCATCCTGCTCACCCACCAGCTCGCGCACGTCACCGAAGGCCGTATAGGCACCACGCGTGTAGCGCGTATCCCAGAAGGTCTGGCGTTGCCCATAATCGAAGTGGGGGCGGCGCTGGGCATGGGTCGTGCGCACGGGGAAACCCACCTGCGACAAGACCGCTCGTTGCAGGGGCAGGGGTGTGACCCGCGCCGGCGTCGGCGCCGGCTCCACCAGGGCCACGCGCAAGCGATCCCAGTAGATCTCCAAGTTACCTGTCAGGCGCAGGTAGCGGGCCCCTCGCGGAAGATCGTGCAGCGGCAGGGCCATCTGCCGGGGCATCCCAGCGGGATAGCCGAAGCGCGCCGCAACAAGCTGCCAATGCTCACCGTCGGTACTCACCTCGAGCGAAGGCGGTTCGTAGGTGACACCGGCCTGCCAGGCAGCGAATAGCGTCTGCGAGTAGGGGTACTCCACCCAGCCATCGGCCAACAGCCAGCGCGCTCTACCGTCCTGCTCGCCGAGGGCCGCGGCAAACTCCATCGTCAGTACCTGAGACGCTTGCAGGCGGCCGAGGAAACGCGTGTCACGCACCCCGACCGGCACTGCTACACCGTCGCGATCGAGCACGGCTGCCAGCACCTCATGGCCTCGCCCATCGCGTGCGCCTAGGGGCCGCAACGATTCCCGATACCAGCGCAGCTCGCCGCTCGGTGGGCGCCGCGGATCCGTGCTGTGGCGTTCATCCAGCATCACCTGCCAGCCCGGCGGCACTAGCACCTCGTGCAGCGCTAACTGGTCCACGTAGGCGACCTCTTCCATCGGCTCGGTGAGCTTGAGCGCCAGGCGTCCGCGCCGCGGCGACAGCTGCGCTTCGCTGAGGAGCATGCGTTCCCACGGTCGCGGCGTGCTGTACTCGCCCGGTGCCAGAAGGAAGCCGATCCCACCAACACCGAGCAGGTCGGTTACGAAGGCGTATTCCTCACCGTTCCACGCGAACAACACTGGACAGCTCGCCAGCTGGCGTTGGGTCTCGGCGATCCGATGCAGCGCGCCAGCAGGCAGGTCGAGCTCGGTTTGGAACACCCCGTCGGACCAGTCGATGGCCACGAAGTCCGCCTGGGCACTGGCGCCGAGCCCGAGGCTCACCGGCTGCAGGCTCTGTCCGGGCGAAGAGTCACCGTCGAAGGTACTGGTCACACTCCAGTACTCACCGCGACGCAGGGCCAGGCGAGTGCCGATCCCCGCGGCGTTCGAGCGCATCGCATCCGCCTCGGACGCGCGTCCCACCAGGGCGAACGACGCGAAGGGATGACGTCCGTCACCGGGGCCGAGCCACTGAAGAGCGCCGTCGACCACGGTCATCAAGCCCGGGCCTGCCGCCACATCGCGGAGCACAGGGACGAGGGTGCTGGCTGCGGAGGAGGTCACGGCCAGCCCCGCACTCGGGCGATCGGTGAGCAGACTAGACGCGTCCATTCGTACGGCCCCTTCCTCGCCAGCCGCGAGCAGCTCCATCGCGCCATCGCCGTCGTAGTCGCCCAGGCTGAGCTGGGTCATGCCGGGAGCAACGGCGGCCGTGCCTTGAACGGTGAACGTCTCGCCCTCCCACTCCAGCACGGTCACCGCGTCCGAGGCGGATTGCAGCAGGTACAGCTCAGCCTGGCCGTCGGCATCCGCATCCCCGGCGCTCATCGCTCGCGCGCCGATCTCAGCGAAGGCGGGCGTTTGCAGGGTGCGGTACTGCCACAGGCGATCGTTGAGAAACAGCGCGTGGGGCGGTTGTGCGTTCAGGACGGCAATATCCGTATCGCGGTCAGCATCGATATCGAGGGCCAACACCTGACGCCCTCCCCCCGATCCCGCCAGTCCCTGGGACTGCCCCAGGGCGCGAAAACTGCCGTCGCCATCATTGTTGATCAGTTCGTTAGCTTGCTCCCCGACCACGAAGATGTCGACGTCACCGTCGTGATCCGCATCGAAGGCGGCCACGTCGCGGCAATCGTCGCCCGGCAGCCGAAGTCCCAGCAGCTGCTCAGGCTGAAGCCGCCATTCGCTATCCCCTTCTCGATACCAGAGCTGATCGACTCCAGCGCGGCACAGGTAGGCGTCGACATCCCCATCGTTGTCGAAGTCCGCCCACGCCGCTGCCACGACGCCGTCGATACCGCTTAGGGAATGATCGGCTAGGGCGCCCCAGCCATCGCCATCGGCGAGCAGCACCAGGCTGGCGGACGCTTGGGCCGCGTTAGTCCGCGCTCGGCTGAGGAACAGATCCTGCTCACCGTCCCCATTGAGATCTGCCGTGGTCAGCGTGGACGACTCGGGTAACTGCCACTGCGGCGCGACCGGCACGGCGGCAGCGAACGCGGCCCCCTCGGGAATCGCCGTGGTCGACTCTGCAGGCGACAGACCTCGTACGGGCACCGCCAGCGCGTTGGCTTTGGGTCCCATGCGGGTGTACTTGAACTCCGCCAAGCGAGCGCGCGGATTGGACTCCAGGCGCAGGTACTGCTCCTGCATGCGCACCGCCTCATCACGCCGGCGCAAGCGCCTGAGGGCGATGCTGGCGCCGTAGTAAGCACTGCGTAGGTAGGGGTCAGTCTCGATGGCGCGCTCGAACCAATCGAGGGCCTGCTCCGGATAGTCCACGGCCAGCAGCTGCCCCGTGTAGTACGCGGCGTAGGCATCGCCAGGATCAGCCTGCGCTACCTTTTGGAAGTGGATCAGGGCCGCGCTCTGCGCACCTTCGTAGAGGCGCAGTAGACCCGCCACGAAGTGCGCGCGCTGATGCTGCGGCGCCTGCGCGAGGACCTCCTGCAGGATCGCGTCGGCCCGTGCCTCATCGCCCTCTTGCTGGCGGTTCAAGGTGGCGATCGCCAGATTCACGCGGGCATCGATCCACTCGGGCTGCGAGGCGACGACTTGCTCGAACACCTCTCGAGCGCCGGGGTAGTCGAAGTAGCCCATCAGGCCTACGCCGCGGTTGTTGAGGGCCACAACTTCACTCGGCAAGCCGCTATCCTGCCTGCCCTCGTCTCCGGCGCAGGCGCTAAGGAGGACTGCGAATGCGCTCATCAGCAGGGCCGTCGCAATGGTCACGCGGTAACGCATCACGCCTGCTTCTCTGACGTCGGTGGGGTCGGCCCCAAGGTGGCTTTGGCGGCGCGAATTCGCGCCTCGATGTCGCCGGCCTGCGGCGCGGCGCGGCCGCCAGGCGCAAGGCGTGGCGTCTGCAGATAGCCGTGCACTTCGCTGCGCAGGTGACTTCGCATGTCGTGGCCGGCGCGGCGCGCACGCTCGGCGCGTAGGGTCTCGATGTTGATCGGCGCCACCACCACGCGCTCGCCACCGCCTGCCTCGGCCTGAGCCAAGATACGCCCGTCGTAGTCGACCACCATGCTGCCACCCGGCCAGGAGAAGGGTGGGTAGTGCCGCAGGCTAGCACCCTGATTAGCAGCTACGACGTAGGCCGTGTTCTCCAGGGCACGGGTCCGATTGATCAAGGTCCACCAGTCCATCGGCTGCGCCGTGCCCCAAGGGTCCATGTAAGCGGACACACGGATAAGCACCTCGGCGCCGCGAAAGGCGAGTTCACGAATGGTCTCGGGGAACAGCCAGTCGTAGCAGATGGCAGCGCCCAGGCGCCCGAGCTCCGTTTCCACGACGGGAAAGGGATCGGCGGGGTAGTCGGGCAACAGGTCGTGCGGGCTCGTGTGTACCTCCCACGGCAACCATGGGTTCACCTTGCGGTAGCGGGAGAGGATGCCGTGGGGGCCGATCAACACCGTCGTGTTGAAGACAAGCCCCGGCCAATCGTCATCGCGCTCGAGGAAGGTGCCCGTCTGCAGGTAGCAGCCGTGCTCGCGGCACAGGCGTTGATAGCGATCAGTGTGCTCGTTCGGTATTGGCAGCGCCAGGTGACAGTGGAGGTCTTCGACGCGCTCGTAGGCCGGTGCCGCGTGGGAGAACTCCGGAAACGCGAACAAACGCACGTCGAAGAACGGCCCGTACCCGCTCAAGGTCTGGGTGATGATCTCGCACTGACGGTTCGTTCGCTCGGCGATCTCCCGGCGGTGGGTTGGGCTGGGGAAATCGGTCTGGCAGGCGGCTGCATAGTACATGGCGCAGGATTGTGCCGCAGTCCCCGCCGTGCGCCCACCGCCGAGCGCGGTTTTGCGCATTGCTCGTCGCGTAGGGCGCCTCAGGAGGCCGCGTAACCGTAGACGAGTTCACCGAGGACGCCGGACAGATCGTCATTACTGATTCGCTTGTCGAGCACCCGATCGATGTGGCGCGAACTCGCCAAGCCGTTCGGATCTTCCGAGCCGGCGGCGAGCAGCACGACCGGCAGGCGCGGCTCGCGGCGCTTCAACTCCCGGGCCAGATCGAGGCCGGACATTCCCGGCATGGCCAGATCCGTCAGCACGATGTCGTACAGTGCGCGATGGTGATCCACGGCAGCCAGGGCAGCGTCCGCGCCGACCACCGGCGTCACGCGAAAGCCACGGGCCCGCAGGCCGCTGGAGACGGCGCTTAGCATCTCGCGCTCGTCATCTACGAGCAGGAGGTGCGGTGGATTACTGGCGAGAGCGCTCGCCGCAGATGCTGTGGGAGGATCTTCCTCGGGCCTCTGCGCGGGGTTGTCGGACACGAGCTGCAAGGCGGTCTCATCTCGATCGCGGCTCGGGGGATCTAGTTGGTCCTCCGCCAGGGGCAACCACACGTCGAACTGAGTGCCCTCGCCCACCGTCGAGCGCACCTCCACGCGTCCACGGTGCGCGGTGACTAGGCTGCGCACGATGGCCAAGCCCAGACCGGTTCCCTCCGCGCGAGTGGTGAAGAAGAACTCGAAGCAGTTGGCGAGGGTCTCCTCGCTCATGCCCACGCCGGTGTCGGCAACGCGCAGGCGCGCCCGAGGACCGAGCGAGGTCTGTTCACTATTCAGCTCCACTGTGAGCTCACCGCCCTGCGGCATGGCATCGACGGCGTTGCGGATCAGATTGCCCACCACCTGTCGCAGCTGCACGTCGTTGCCATCCACGTAGAGCGGATCCTGTCCGAGGGCAATGGCAGGGGAAACGGTGGCGGGAATGCCGTGGCTAAGCAGTCCTAAGGTGTCGGAGACCACCGCCCGCAGTGAGAAACGCTGGCGCTCGCGCGCGGGAGGGCGCACGGAGTTGAGCATCTGACCGATCAGCTCA
Source organism: Pseudomonadota bacterium (assembly GCA_039193195.1). NCBI lineage: Bacteria > Pseudomonadati > Pseudomonadota > Pseudomonadota bacterium. The sequence goes on along the minus strand of JBCCWS010000001.1, from coordinate 84,799 downwards.
CGTGAGCGCAGGCCCGCGGTCAGCACCTGCTGGATCGGTTTATGCGCAGGATGTCCTTCAGGCACATCGCGCAGGGCGAGCTCTGCGCTGCCCAACACCACGCTCAGCACGTTGTTGAAGTCGTGCGCAATACTGGCGGCTAGGCGCCCGACCGCATCGAGCTTCTGCCGCTCCATCACTTCGTGCTCCAGAGCGCGCTCTCGCTCTTCGCGCTGGGTCTGCTCGGTGACGTCGCGCAGGGTGACCAGCACGGAAGCCGTCTGCTGTTCGGTCGATTCAGGCGGTGAGAACTCATACAAGAAGCGGCGCTGATCCGATGCCGACAGCGCTACCGTGTTGCCATAACCGGCGCGCCACGCCGACTCTAAGGCCTGGTCCAGACGCGCGGCGTCCTCCCTACCAAAGAGCGCCAAGTGCTCGCTCAAGGACTGCTCGGCAGTGCCCCGGGGCAGGCCGAGTAAATGGCCCGTATCGCCGGTCAGCAGCACGCGGTTGTAGGGTGGGGGCACCTCCAAGCTACCGACGCCAGACAGCAACTGGGCGCGACGCAGGGCTGCCTCACTAGCACGCAGTCGCGCGCGCTGCAGCATCCGCTGGCGGAGCAAGTGCGCGCACCCGGCGGCTAGCAGCAGACTCAATACGCCGAGGCCGAGACCGGCCCCGCGATTGCGCCCGCCGGGCTCCGGTTCCACAGTCAACTCAAGCCAACGACTCTGCACCGCCGCCAGGCCCACCGGCGCCGCGTCGATCGAGCGATTAATCAGCGTCACCATGGGGGCCAGCTCAGGATCCAAGGCGGTCGACATACGCTCGAACAACGGTGTGCCGATCGTGCGAATCTCGCCCACGCGATCCTCACCGAACTGAGCGATCGTGTAGCGCACGATCGGCAGAAACTCGAGCCACACCTGGGCGCGCCCTTGAGCCAGCGCCTCCACTGCCTCCCGCGGGCTCGCCACGAGTCTCGGATCTAGGCCTGGGTAGGCTGCCTCGATCGTCGGCAAAAAGCCCTGATAGCGGCGTTCCATGACTGCCGGCAGCGAGGCGATCTCATCCACGGAGCCGACGAACGGTGCCGCGGGCCCTAGGGCAACGACGAACGGCGCCTCCACCACCGAGTTGGTCAGGACGTATTGCCCATCTTCCAGGTGTCGGTTAGAGACCACGTACCCTAAGCCGTCCAGCTGGCGCGCATCCGACATGGCACGAACCGCCGACCAATCGCCAAACTCGAACACCGCGGTGACGCCAAGGCGGGCGAGGTGGTAGCGCACGCTATCGATCGCAAGGCCGGTGGCACGTTGGCCCTCCAGCACCGTTAGCGGCTCCCATACCGCCGCGGCGAGATGCAGCGCCGGATGGCGGTCTATGAACAGCTTCTCGCGATCGCTCAACTGCGGCACATCGAGCGGCAAGGCCAAGCCCTCGACACCACCGAAGGCCTCCGCTAGCGCGGCGTTCGCACTAAGGTCTGTCGGCGATATCCCAAGTAGCGCGCCCTGCACCGCCTGCAAGCGCTCGCGATCACCAGACCGCGCCGCCACGTACAGCCAGCGGCGCCAAAGGTCGATTAGCTGCGCACGAGAGGACTCACCTAGGCTTGAGGAAAGGTTAGCTCGAGCGCCAACCAACACATCGACATCCGTCCCCAAAATCGTCCCCAGGGAGGCCGCACCGCGGTCTGCGCTGACGGTGACCACAGACGCCGGTGACCAGCGGGCGATCGGCGCGCAGCCCCCGTGTCTGAGGCACCCCTCGGGCCCGCCACCAAACCTCTCTGCCACAGCGTCTTCCTGCGCCTTCAGCAGGCCTACGCGTGCGCCCTTCAGCAACCGCGCGTCGCGTTCGCGAGCGGTGCGGACGGCCGCCGCGATGGGCAGGCTTAGGATCGGGGAAGAAAACGCCACCGCTGGCGACTCATCGACGACCGCCATCGGACCGGCGAGGTCGAGAATGCCGGCTTCCAGATCGGCCAAGCAATCGGCGGGCGCTGCACATAGGGACACGCGCAGGGCGCCGAGCTCGCGCTGGGCCATGCGCCAGTAGTCGACTAGCACGCCGACCGGTTCTCCGTCTTCAGCGCGGTAGGAGAGTGGGGCACCGAGCACGGGCACGCCAACGCTAAGGGCGGCACCCTCTCGTCGTTGTCCCTCCTGCCCGTTTGCCGCGCCGACCGAGACCAGGGCGATGAAGGAGAGCGTGGCAGCACAGCCGCTACGCCAGCGAGCGATTCGGCGAATCGACATGCGCGAGAAGGTGACCCCAGGAGACGACAGTCTGTCAGCATGCCAAGTCGGTCGGCTACTGCGCAACCAGGTGACGCTGCTTCGCTTCGCCGCCCTAGGCGTCGAGACCCATGACCACTCGGTCGACCACCTCCGACAGCACTCTGGACTGGCGCTCCATCGAGCTGAGCAGGGCGAACTGCCGCTGCGCGCGGCGCAAGTTCTCTCCCGCCTGCCGCACTCGGAAGTAGCGATCACCGCTCAGATGATCTGCGAGGAAGCGCAAACCGAGCTCATAGGTAATCACCTGAGCAGCCACCGTGAGATGGGCCACTTCGGCCTGGGACAGCAAATCGCCCACGCCGCGCAGGTACCCCCTAACCACGGCTTCGAAGCGCTGGGCATCGATACGCAGGGCCTCGCTCTCCTCGCCCCCAGTAGCAGCTGCCGAACGGATCAGATCGCCGATGTCATGCCAGGCCCAGCCCGGCATCACCGTGTCCAGGTCGACCACGCACAACGCTTCGCCCGTATCCGCATCGAACAGCACGTTGTCCAGCTTGCAGTCGTTGTGTACGACGCGCTCGGGGATGCCATGGTCACGAGCGAGGCGTTCGAGTCGATCGGCGAGCGGCGCCCGCGCCTTGGCGAAAGCGATGAGTTCGCTCGCCTCCGCGGCGCGGCCGAGAGCGTCGCTTGCGACGGCGTTGGCGAAGACCTCGTAGCGTCGCACCGTATCGTGAAAGTCGGGGATGGTCAGGAACAAGCCGTCGGCGGGCAGATCGGCGCAGGCGCGCAAGAACTCGCCGAAGCAAGCGGCGGCTTGCTCGACCTGAGCCAGATCGATGGGCTCGCTCGGCGCGCAGCCGTCGATGAACCGATAGGCCCGCCACCAGCTGCCGTCTTCTGCCTGGTACAGCGGCTCGCCATCGACCGTGGCCCGCAGGCTTAGCTGCGGGCGCTGGCGCCCGTCCTCAAGCCTGCTTCGGGACGCCGCCGCGAGGTGAGCGGTGACCCGGGCAACATTTACGGCCAGCGCAGACACGTTCGGAAACACGTGGGTGTTTAGCTGCTGCAGCAACCACGCTCCGTCGCGATCGACCACGCGAAAGCTGCGGTGGATGCGCCCGGGCCCGAAGGCAATCGGCGGCTCGGCGGCAGCGAAACCGAAGGCAGCGACGAGCTCTGCGTAGGGCGGATCACCGGGGACGGGCGCGGGTGGCATGGCCCCAGTGTACCCGCCAAGCGTAGGACCTAGCGGCGAGAGCCTCCGCGCTCGCCGTCGATCTGTACCACACCGCCCACGTTGCGGTGGCGAACGCCGCCGCTCGTATCGCGGCGTACGGTGAAATTGCCTCCCACATCGTTGACGTCGATGCTGCCGGAGGTGTCGCTGCCCACGTAGACATCGCCCAACACGTCGCGGGCCGAAATCGAGCCAGAGCTGTCGCGCTCGATATGGACAGACGCGGCGCGCGCCACATCTATGCTTCCGCTCGAGTCCTGGTCGATCCGCACGCCGCCGACGTCGGAGATATCGATGCTGCCGCTCGAGTCCGCCACGATGTAAACCTCCCCCGGCACTTGCGAGATGGTGATCGAGCCGGAGCTGTCGGTCAGCTCTAGGGCGGCGACATCGCGCACTTCCAAGCTGCCGGAGGAATCGCGGATGCGAAGCGCTAGGTGAGGTGGCAGCTCCACTTCTAGGTCCAAGCGAGCGTTTTCGTCGCGACGGCGAGGCAAGACGGTCTCCACCACGAGCGTGTCACCGCGGCGCTCCACCTGCAGCGACACCTCCCGCAGCAGCTCTGAGGTGCGAGCGCAGGCAAACCCCATGAGCTCCAGCTGGTCCACGCCGGCGCGACCGTTCACCTCGAGGCTGCCTGCCCCCGCTTCGATTGCCACCAGGCGGATGCCGGCGAGATCCACATCGCGCTCCAAGCGCGTCTCCTCCTCGCAGTCATCCCCCCACCAGTCGGCCTGGGCTGATCCGCTGGCGAAGGTGATCCCCATTATCAGCGCGAGCAGTAACGGCACGCGGGATGCGAAGCGAAGCGGATCAGCTGTCATGGTGCATATCCCCCTGGAATAGCAAAAAGTACGCGTGGGGATTTAGATGTCATGGCGGGACGAGTGGTTTACCTGCCCGCACGACGGACCCGGTGACGCCAACGTCGGCTCACGGCCGCCAGCGCGAGCAGCACCAGCACGGTCGGATCGAACGCGCCGCCGCCGCCAGAGGCCTCGCTCCCAGCGCCCGGGTTCGTCGGCGCGGGTAGAGCCACGGCATCCTCGCTTCCGGGCCCGGCCTTCTCAGCGACGGCGAGGTCGCTGGTCACCGTGTCGTTCTCGCGAGCGGGGTCGTAGGCTGCCCCGGACACAGCCGACAGGAGGCGCAGGCGCTCTCCCGACAGGGCCTGCAGGACCAGACGCACGACGCCTCGTTCGCCCACCGCGAGCGCCTCTAGTTGGCAACGCACTGCAGCGGCCTCGACCGTGCAGGGCGAACCGTTCGCCAGCGTGGCCTCCAAGACGCTGACCGTACCCAGCGAGAAGGCCACCTCTAGCGATACTGTGGTCGCCGGGTCCGGCCCATGGTTGGTGATCTCCACCTCTACGGACCGTGCCTGGCCAATCTCAAGCTCGACCGCGGCGCTAAGCAGGCGAGCCGCCAGGTCGGCGACCGTGCGTGCGACGATCAGGTCGCTGCTCGCGACGTTGTCGGCCGGCGCTGGATCGGTGAGGACCGACTGCAGTTCGGCGTGCAGCGCCTCACGGCGCGCCTCGCCGTCGTCGTCCGCGCTCGCCACGGCCAACAACTCGCCGCGCCGACGCTCGCCCACGGCGAGGCTCGGAATATCGCAGCGCCACTGGCGCTCGCCGGGGCCAGCCCGACAGCCCTGTACCTGCTCGACGGCTAGCAAAGTGCTGCGATCAGCGCTGAACTCCAGTACCACGTCGCGCGCGATGAGAGGACCCGCGTTGAGGAAGGTGAAGGGCACTCGGCGAGCAGCCCCTGGCGCGGTAACCAGGGCAGCTTCTGCGAAACTGACGGCGAGGTCGGCCGCAGGGCGCACGGTGACCAGCGCTTCGCTCAAATTGTCATCGGGGTTGCTATCACCCGGAGCACTCACGGAGACGGAGAACGGCCAGCTGCCGACCGCGACCGCCACGAAGGTCGCGCGCAGCAGGGCGGCGTCTCCACCATCGAGGGTGGGCAGCGTGCAATCGATGCGCTGCTCCCCGCGGGTGCAAATCCCCCCCTCCAGGGTCACGCTGCGCAGATCGAGACCGGCGCCGGCGAAGGCCAGAGACACGGCGATGTCGTACGCATCGCCCACACCAGGTGAATCGATTAGGTACTCCACCGTATGGGTAGTACCGACCAGAACCTCCGACGGCGCCTCGCCACTGACCGCAACGTCACTCGCCCGCACCTCGCTCACACAGCTGGCGCGCTGCAGAAAGTCGATCATCACATCGACGCTGCAGGGGGAAAACTCATCGGTCTGACTCAGCCGCGGCGCCATCAGATAACCACCAGGCGCGCTGGCGCAGGCGCCCTCGCCGTCGTGCGGCGCATCGAAGTTGTGGCCAATCTCATGTGCAGCGATGAGGGCGTCGACGGCCGCGGGTCGGCGCGCTTCCGTGAGCGACACCCCGAAGCGCGCACTGCAGGCCGCCCCGACCGCTGCGATCCCCACCGTGTTGCCATCGAGGGCACGACCGGTCATGAGGTGCAAAACGCCTGCCGCACGGCGCGTGCCAGTGGCGAGTTTGGCCTGCTCCACCTGATCCAGCAGTCGCCCCGCGTCGCTGGTTGAGAAGCCATCTTCGCTCGGCGAGAGAATCGTGAGCTCATCGACGGCGAGCTCTAAGCCCAGCTGCTCCTGGAAGATGCCGGCGACGATATTGATCCGCGCCAGCATCTCCTCCCGGCTAGCATCGCCGTGGCGGGTATTGAAAAGCGAATCGGCAATCCACGCGACCCGCATGCGGCCGCCGACCTCACCCTTCGCAAAAGCGGCGGAGGGTACTGTCCCCTTCAACGCCGGTGCGACCGGGTGGGCGTGGTCGTGCCCCGCACGAGTGTCTTGTTCGAACGAAAGGTCTTCGTAGGCGAGGGGACGGTAAGCCTGGTGGACGAACGCGCGAGCAGCCTTCGCGGAACCCGCAACTCGTGCAGCTTCCTGCGGTTCGACGGCGAGGAAGTCGGTGCCGTCCCAAAGCAGCGCGTAGAGCCTATCGCCAGCCACGGTGATCCGCGCCCAGCCGTTGGGCATGCCGGCGATACTTCCTCGGTACAGCTGAGTATCCGCGTAGGCACGGCGCTGCGATACGGGCAAGCCCGCCAGCGCGCTGCGCGATGGCGACAAGGTGATCTCGTAACGCCGGCCCTCGACGATCAGGACCAGCAGGCGACCCGGCGCCTCAGCACCCTGCTTGCCGTGCGCGACCACTTGCGCCGCGGGATCGGCTCCGCTCAGCGCCCACCCATCGAGCTGCAGTCGTGCCGCCTCCAGCACCGAGTCCGCGCGAACCGCAACGGGCACGCACAGGAGGGTCGCAACAGTGAGGACGACGGCGATAGAAGCACGTGACATGGGTTGGCCCGCGGCAGATGGTCATCGCACGCGGGGCAGGCACTAGGGACCGGGGCACCACGCAGATCCTTCGATCCTAGGGCGGCACCCGGGCGCGGCACTGCGACCTAGCCCTCGGTCCTGAAGGTCGAGAACCGAGCCATGGCACAAGCCGCGAACTTCTCCCCGGAAGATCACATAAGCCAAGAGCATCAGTCAGTTAGAGGGGACGACCAGATCTCAGAATCGCTCCCGTGGGCAGCGACGAATTCTCTGGAGGCGTAACGTTTGGTGACGTGAGCAACACGTGATAGCCGTGTGCTAGCGTGGCCAACTGAATACCGCAAGGGAGTTAACTTGCACATGAAACGACTAGACAGCGACATCAAGCCCTCGCAAATCACCGACGAAGCGCATTACCGGGATCGGCGGCGCTTTCTGGCGGCGGCCGGCATGATAGGCGCTGGCACCGTGGTCGGCGGCGCCACCCTGACAGGGCTCACCATGAGCGGGCGCTCGGAGGCGCGTGAACTGAGCGGCGAAATCGCCCCTAGCCCCTACAGCACCGACGAGCCACCCAACAGCTTCGAGGACATCTCAACCTACAACAACTTCTACGAGTTCGGCACCGCCAAGCATCAGCCGGCCGTGCTCTCGAAGGAGTTCGAACCCCTGCCGTGGACCGTCGAGGTGAGCGGCGAGGCAGAGGTGACTGGCAGCTTCAACTACGAAGACCTCGTGAAGGAGCAACAGCTAGAGGAGAGGATCTACCGCCTGCGCTGTGTCGAGGCGTGGTCGATGGTCATTCCTTGGGTCGGCATCCCCATGGCCACCTTGCTCTCGCGCTTCAAGCCCCTATCGAGCGCGAAGTACGTGGAGTTTCAAACGCTCTTCGATCCAAAGCGCATGCCCGGCCAACGCCGCCCAGTGCTGCAATGGCCGTACCGCGAGGGCTTGCGCATGGATGAGGCGATGAATCCCCTTACGCTCATGGCGGTGGGGGTCTACGGCAAACCTCTGCCCAATCAAAACGGCGCACCGATGCGCCTGGTGGTGCCCTGGAAATACGGGTTCAAGAGCATCAAATCGATCAACCGTATCGTCTTCCGCGAGACCCAACCGATCTCGAGCTGGGAGCAATCGGCCCCGCACGAATACGGCTTCTACGCGAACGTCAACCCAGAGGTGGCCCACCCCCGCTGGAGCCAAGCACGAGAGCGACGGATCGGCCAGAGCCTGTTCGGGTCTCGCCAACCAACGCTGAAGTTCAACGGCTATGGCGAGCAGGTCGCCCACCTCTACAGCGACATGGACTTGCGTCGCTACTACTAGCGCGCGACTACCTACGGAAACGAGCAACGTCATGGCTAGCACCGCCCTCACCATCAATCGCCTCATGGGGCCGGTGATCAAACCGACCCTGTTTCTGCTGGCCTGCACGCCGCTACTCAAGGCGTTGGCGGAGATCGGCATGGAACTGTTCGGCCTAGGGCGTTCCTCCCTCGGCGCCAATCCGGTGGAGGAGCTGCTCAACCGCGCCGGCATCTGGGGCTTGAACCTGCTCGTACTGACCCTGTGCGTGACGCCCCTGCGCCAAGTCACCGGCTGGCATGCGATCGGGCGAGTACGGCGAATGCTTGGGCTCTTCGCCTTCTTCTACCTGTCGCTGCACCTCACGGTTTACCTCACCCTGGACCGAGCCCTCGAGTTCGACACGATCGTGGAGGACGTGCTGAGGCGGCCCTATATCACGATCGGCTTCTCCGGTCTGATGCTCCTCGTTCCGCTTGCCATCACGTCGTTCGACGGCCTGCGCCGACGCATGGGTAAGTACTGGCAGAGGCTGCACAGTCTCGTGTACGTGGTGGTGCTGCTCGGCCTATGGCACTACTTCTGGCAGGTAAAGAAGGACCTCACCAACCCGCTCATGTACGCGGTACTGGTGGCGGTGTTGCTGGGGTGGCGGGTATACCGCCATTGGCGGCAGAAGCAGCGACTGGCACTGCGCAGCGCGGCGACAGACGCCGCCGCGCCGATGGCTTTCGACGGCACCACGCCGCGGAGCGCCTAAGCTGGGACGCCCTCAGGCGAGGGCGACTTGCTCCGTAAAGTCCGTGGGCGTTGCCGTGCGCTCGGCCTCTCCGATGAGATCTTCCAGCGAGCGGTGCTCAGGGTCGCGGAACTCCGCAAAGCCCAACCGATAGCTGATGCGGTGGCGAGCCCCTGCCACGGCGTTGCGGCCGCGAAGCTCGGTGCGCAGGCGCTCCAGACACAGCTCCGCCTGATCGACACCTGCTCCGGTGAGCAGGATGCAAAATTTACCGTTGCCGAGGTGGGCGATGACATCTGACTGGCGGAAGGCGAAGCCGAGCAGCTCGCCGGTTTCCGCGAGCAGCTCGTCCGCCTCTTCCAAACCACGCTGTTGGGCGAAATCCGAGAGATTCTCCATGTCGAGGAGGAGCAAGGATGCGGAGTGGTCGTGACGACGGCTTATCGCCAGCACCTGCTGCGCCACCGACTCGAAGCCGCGACGGGTGGGCAGGCCGGTGATGCGGTCGAGAGCCGTCGCGCCTAGGCTAAACACCTCCCGGGAGACCAAATCTGCTAGGTCTTCCAACATCACTCGATCAGCTTGCGAGAAGGCGCGCGGCTGAGTGTCCATGACGGCGAGCGTGCCTACGTGGCTGCCGTCTTCCGCCTCGATGGCACACCCCGCGTAGAAGCGGATGCCGAGCGGCCCGGTGACCGAGGGGTTGTGGCCAAACTCCGGATGCTCTGCGGTGTTCTCCACCACATGCGCGCCGTCCTGCATGATCGTATAGGCGCAGAGCGACACGCCCCGTGGGAACTGACGAGCGTCCAGACCGGCGGCGGCCTTGAACCATTGACGGTCACCGTCGATGAAGCTCACCACGGCGATGGGCGCATTGAACAAGCGGGTAGCGATGGAAACGAAACGGTCGTAGCGCCGCTCGCGGGGCGTGTCGAGGATGTTAAGCGCGCGCAGCGTGCGCAGGCGACTGGCCTCGTCGATCGGTGTGGGTGACGCCATGGCGTGGGCCCTTTGTAACTGTCTGAAGTGGTAGCGTGAAGTCTAGTCCCTTAAGTGGCGGATCTTATCCGCCGACAATCACGTTGACATTTTGCAGTGTGCCAAAGTGTCGTCTGAGGGCTGTGTCACACTTCACAGCCCGGCCCATCGAACGATGGCACCGGGAACTTCTTCGCAGTCATTTGGTCCCACTCGCCACATAACGTGGCGACGCGATCCCGCCGGGCGCGGATTCGCCCGAGACCGTCCGCTCAGCGCGAGGCGCGCTTGCGCTCGTGCTCCTTGAGCAGCCGCTTACGTACGCGCAGGCTCTGCGGCGTGATCTCCACTAGTTCGTCTTCGGCGATGAATTCCATCGCCTGCTCCAAGGTCATGCGCAGGGCCGGGGTGAGCAGGATGTTCTCGTCCTTGCCAGCGGCCCGCACGTTGGTGAGCTGCTTCGCCTTCATCGGGTTCACCACAAGATCGTTATCGCGGGTGTGGATGCCCACGATCTGGCCTTCATAGATCTCATCGCCAGGACCAATGAACAGGCGCCCACGCTCCTGCAGGTTGGCAAGCGCGTAAGCCAAGGCCTTCCCGCTCGAGTTGGCGATGAGCACGCCGTTTGCGCGGCGCGCAATCTCGCGGTCGCGTACGGGTCCGTAGTGATCGAAGACGTGATAAAGCAAACCTGTCCCCGAGGTGAGCGTGCGGAACTCGGTTTGAAAGCCGATCAGTCCGCGGGCAGGAATCATGTAGTCCAGGCGCACCCGACCCTTGCCGTCCGGCATCATATTCGACAGTTCACCGCCGCGTTCGCCTAAACCTTCCATCACGGCGCCCTGGTGCGCTTCCTCGATATCCACCGTAAGCTGCTCGAAGGGCTCCTGGCGCTGCCCATCCACCTCCTTGACCACCACCTGGGGCGGGGAGACGGCAATCTCGTAGCCCTCTCGACGCATGGTCTCGAGGAGCACGGCCAGGTGCAGCTCTCCGCGTCCGCAGACCTGGAGCTTCTCCGGATCTTCCGTGTCCTCCACGCGCAGGGCCACGTTGTAGGAGGCCTCGCGCATGAGCCGATCGCGAACCTGCCGTGAGGTCACGTACTTGCCTTCGCGGGCGGCGAAGGGCGAGGTGTTGGCCTCGAAGGTCATGCGAATCGTGGGTTCGTCCACCGATAGGGGCGAGAGGGCCTGCACCGCCTCCGGACTGCAGAGCGTCTCGGACACCTGCGGCGCCTCGATACCCGCCACCGCGACGATGTCACCGGCTCCGGCGCTCTGTACTTCGTGCCGTTCCAAACCGATGAAGCCGAGGATCTGCCCCACCCGCTCGTTGCGGCGATTGCCGTCGTCGTCGATCACCGTCACCGGATCATTGCGCTTCAAGGTACCGCGAGCGATTCGCCCGATGCCGATGGCGCCCACGTACTGGGAGTAGTCGAGCACGCTGATCTGCAGCTGGAAGGGGCCGTCCGGGTCGACTGGCGGGGGCGGGCAGCGATCGACGATGGTCTGGAACAGCACTTCCATGTCTGCGCTCATGTCCTCCGGCGCGTGGCCGGAGATGCCGTTGATGGCAGAGGTGTAGACGATGGGGAAGTCGAGCTGCTCGTCGCTCGCGCCGAGGCGGTCGAAGAGATCAAAGGTTTGATCGATCACCCAGTCAGGCCGAGCGCCGTCGCGGTCGATCTTGTTCACCACCACAATGGGTGAGAAGCCGTGCGCAAAGGCCTTCTGGGTGACGAAGCGGGTCTGCGGCATGGGGCCGTCGACCGCGTCTACCAGCAGCAGCACGCCGTCGACCATGGACAGGACGCGCTCCACCTCGCCGCCAAAATCGGCGTGGCCCGGGGTGTCGACGATGTTGATGCGGTAGTTGCCCCAGTTGATCGCCGTGTTCTTGGACAGGATCGTGATGCCGCGCTCGCGCTCGAGGTCGTTCGAGTCCATCACCCGATCGCCCGTGTCCTTGCGCGAATCGAGGGTACCTGACTGGCGTAGGAGCTGATCCACGAGGGTGGTCTTGCCGTGGTCGACGTGAGCGATGATGGCAATGTTGCGAAGGCGGTCGATCACGGGGAACACCGTAGGTAGCAAGTGGGAGTTGGGAGGCACGCACGCGCCCGCCCGGCCCTAGGGCTGGGCGCCGGTTCGCGGCGGTGCGGCATTGTAGGCAAATCGGCGCCCGGTTGCGCGCCCCGATTTCGCAGGTCTAGCTGTCGAGGAAGGCCTTCACGTCCTCGGGGCTGCCGAGAACGATCGGTACGCGCTGATGCAATTCAGTGGGCGGCACGCTCAGGATGTCGCCTTCTCCGGTCGTCGCCATGCCCCCGGCCTGGGTGATCAGGAACGCCAGGGGGTTGCACTCGTACATGAGCCGCAGCTTGCCCGCCGGGGCCTTGGCCGTGGGGGGATAGAGAAAGACCCCGCCTTGGAGCAGCACTCGGTGCACGTCGGCCACCATCGCGCCGACGTAGCGACTGGAGTATCCCGCCTGCCGACAGCGGGTGAGGAATCGCGCGTACTGCGGGGGGAAGCTGTCGGCGTTGGCCTCGTTGACCGAGTAGCTCTTGCCTCGGTCGGGAATGCGCAGGTGCTCCGCCACGCGCATGAAAGCGCCTACGTTGGGGTCCAGCACGAACATGCTCACGCCGTTGCCCGTACTGCTCACCATGATGGTGGACGAACCATAGAGGACGTAGCCCGCCGCCACCTGCGCCGTGCCGGGCTGCAGCGCCGGGGTGTTCTCGTCCACGCGAAGGATCGAGAAGATCGTGCCGGTGGATCCACCGATGTCGATATTGCTAGAGCCGTCCAAGGGGTCGAAGAGGACGGCGTAGCGGCGCAGGCCGCGGCGCCCGGTCGAGTCGACCAAAATCAGCTCTTCATCCTCCTCGCTGCCGATGGCGGCGACACCGGATCGGCCGCGGAGGATTGCGATCAGGGTCTCGTTGGCGATCACGTCCAGCTTCTGTTGCTTCTCGCCTTGCACGTTCTCCTCACCTGCTTCCCCCAGCACGTCCTCGAGGCGCGCGCGACGCAGGTGACTGGCGATGATCTTCGCTGAGATGGAGATGGCCGACATGATCCAGGATAAGGTGCCGGTGGTCTCCACCGGCGCGCGTTCCTCCTCCGCGAGGATGTGCGACTGCAGGGTGACCAGTGCCTCGCGGCGAACGGCGTTCTCGGTCTCGCGTTCCACGGAGTGCCTCTCTCGGGCCGTGCGGATTCGGGTCGCCACGATACCTTAACGGCCTGGCGCAATGGTGTCCCGCAAGGACAAATGCGAAAGGGCCGCCGTGTGGGTCACTTCCCTAGGGGCAGTCGACCCGCCCTGATTGCTCGTCGACAAACTCATGCGCCCCGCCTAGGGGGTCATGCCTAGCCCCTGCATGGGGAGCTTGTGGCACGGAGCGGCAGATGTTTCGAAGCTCGGCGCCCAGTGCGTTAGGCTCACGCCTCGCGAGTCGCCCAGGTAAGAGGCGGACGTGTCGGCCTCCCCGCTGTGGGGCGGCCCCGAGAAAATCGAAAAAGAACAGGGGAAACAACGCAATGCATCATTCACCGACGACGGCTAGTCGCCGTCGCTTGTTTGGCGTCGCCGCGGTACTGATGGCCGCTTGGTCCACCTTCGCCCTAGCAGCAGGCCCAAAGCTCGAGTCTTTCGCCACCCTCGGCTCCCTGCAGCAGATCAAACTGTCACCGGACGGCTCTTGGGTGGCTTACCTCTATCCTTTGCAGGGACGTCAGGTGGTCATCGCCCACCCGGTCACGGACTCGAGCAAACCCACGATCCTGCCCCTGTCCCCCGAGTCTTACGTCAAGTGGTTTCGCTGGGGCAACAACAAGCAGGTCGTCGTGTCCTACGGCTTCACCCAAACGCAGCGCTTCTTCGGCCAGCTAACGCTGCTCGGCGGCGGGGACTTGGAGCAATCACGCCTATTCGCCTTCAAGCGCGACGGCTCCGACAGCAAGCGTCCGGTTCGCTTGGCGATGCCCGAAAGTCGTTGCGGCGCGGGGACACGTGTGGCCAATCGTTGCCCAGAGCCGCTGTTCCAAGACCGTGTCATCGATTGGATGCCGGATGATCCAGACCACATCATGACCGCACTCGACTCAGATCTCGACGGCGACTTCGAGGTGCGCGAGGTTTCCTTGAAGAACGGAAAATTCAAGGTGCTTCGCGAGGGCGGCTTCCGCATCTCTCAATGGGCGACTGACCAGGCGCACGAGGTTCGCGTGGGCTACGGCCGTGACGAACAGGGCGGCCTTCTCGCCACCTACCGACCGCCCGGCGGCGACTGGACCGACGTCAACGACACGCAGTGGCTGCAGAACGAGATCTTCCCCTACGGCTTCGAGGATGACCCTCGCTACGCCATCGCCGCAGGCCCGGTGAACAGTGACCGCACGGCGATCGTCCGCCTAGACCTCGTGGATGACAAGGTCCTGGAGGTCCTGCATGAAGACCCGAACTTCGACATCTACCCCCGCTTCGATGAGGGCAAACTGATCGGCTACGGCGTACCGGCTCGCGACAACGAACTCGTGCTCACGGACAAGAAGTGGAAGGCGATGTACGACTCGCTCTCCGCGACTTTCCCTGATGAGAGGGTGAGCATCCTGTCCTGGACCGACGACAAGAACATGATGCTCGTGCGCACGCGCAGCGATGTGGACGCGGGCACCATCTACGTCTGGGATCGAAAGGCCTCGAAGATCTTCGCCCTAGGCCGCTACTACCCAGACCTAGATCCAAAGCAACTTTCCACGATGGAGAAGGTGACCTACAAGGCCCGCGACGGCCTTGAGATCACAGCTTACCTGACGATTCCCAAAGGTGCCGATCGCCAGAACCTACCCGTGGTAGTCATGCCCCACGGCGGGCCCTGGAGCAGAGATACCTGGGGCTTCGACTTCCTCGTGCAGATGGTGGCCAGTCGCGGCTATGCAGTCCTTCAGCCGAACTTCCGCGGCTCCCTCTACCAGGGTCGAGACTTCGAGGACGCGGGTGACGGCGAGTGGGGTCGCAAAATGCAGGACGATCTGGATGACGGCGTCAACTGGATGGTGGAGCAGGGCATCGCCAGCCGTGGCCGTATCTGCATCGTGGGCTGGTCCTACGGCGGCTACGCCGCACTGATGGGGGTCGTCAAGAACTCGCAGATGTATCGCTGCGCGGCCAGCATCAACGGCGTCAGCGACCTGAAGGAGCTGCGCGGCGAGTACAGCTACTCCCGCGGTGGCCTGCGGCAGATCGACGAGCTGATCGGCCTGAAGGGCGTCAACATCTCCGACTACTCGCCCGTCGATCAGGCCAAGAAGATCAGCTCTCCTGTGCTCATCGTGCACGCTAAGGACGACGGCCGCGTTCCCTTCGACCACGGCAGCGGCATGGCCGGCGCGCTCAAGCGCGCGAGGGCCGATGTGACCTTCGTGGAGATCGAGAAGGGGGGCCACAGCCTGCTCAACGGCAACGCGCGCCTGGAGATGCTGCAAGCCCTAGAGAGCTTCCTCGGTCGCCACCTCGGCCGTGGTGCTCGCACCGCGAGCCTTGGGCACTGATCAAGCCCGGTCCCTCAGATGCTCTGGCAGCCACCGGGAGCGGCGGCTGCCAGACACCTAACCGCCGCGAGCGACGGCATTAGCTTGTGGAATTTATAGGCACCTTTGTGCGCGGGCCAGGGGTTCTTCTCCTGGTCCTCGCGGTGCTCGCGATCGAAGCGGTGCTGCTCACCGTAGTAGCCAGTCGACGCTCTCCCATGCCGCGCTCTCGCACCAACTTGAAAGGCACGCTGGCCAACCTCGCGGCCGGCACGTGCCTGGTCCTCGCGATGCTGGCGAGCACCCTCGACGCATCCTGGGGCTGGATTGCCCTGTGCCTCACGGGCGCTTTCTTGGCGCACCTGATCGATCTGCGCGACCGTTGGTAGCGCCACGCGCATCTATCATCCACGAGCGGGTGGCACTCGAACTAGTGAGTGTTAACGCGACGAATCGCCAGGACCTCTCATGCGCCCCACCCTCAAGACCGCCGCCCTGATCACCCTGCTAAGCGCAGCGGCGTGCAGCGAGCAGATAGGCTCGCTCGGCAACGTGTCGCGCTCAGCCGACGCAGGGGAGGCGCCAGCGTCGACTAGCAAACTCACCGCCCCGGCCAGTGACGGCCCCTACGAGCTGCGTCCGCCCAACCGCGACGGCATCGGCAAGATCTACCTCGGCCGCGAGATCTCCCACGTCATGGGCCACTTGGGCGCCGGGTGGCTGGAGCGCACGGCGCGCGAGCAGGAGGAGCGCACGGATCTGCTGATCGACGCCCTGCCGCTCGACCCGGATTCGGTGGTGGCCGACATCGGCGCCGGCACTGGGTACTTCACCTTTCCCGTCGCCGAGCGCGTGCCCGATGGCCAGGTGCTGGCCGTTGATATCCAGCCCGAGATGCTAGAGCGCATAGAGGATCGCAAGGCGGACCGGGAGATCCGTAACGTGCAAACGGTGCTCGGCACGGTCATGGATCCGAACCTGCCCGAGGGTGGCATCGATCTCATCTTCATCGTCGACGCCTACCACGAGTTCTCTCACCCCCAGGAGATGGGGACCGCCATGGCCCGAGGGCTCCGCTCGGGGGGCCGCCTCGTCTTGATCGAGTACCGCCTCGAAGATCCGTCCGTGCGCATCAAGCGCCTGCACAAAATGACCGAGGCCCAAGCGAAGCGGGAGATGGCCGCCATCGGACTGGACTGGGTGGAGACCAAAAACTTCCTTCCGAAACAGCACTTTATGGTCTTCCAAAAACCCTGACGGCAGCTGAGCCTGGAACAGATCCACGCCGCCAAGGGGAGCTAAACCAAAGATTCTGCCGCGACTCGTAGATCACGTTATGATCAGCGGGCCATGGCAATCAGGCGCGCAGAAGAACGCGCCAGCTCGTGGACGTCATTCACCGTCACGGAGTCCGACACTATGAATCTTCGCTCGTCTTCGACCGCCGCCGCCTTGGCGTGTGCGGTCGTGGCCGCGTCGCTGCCCGCTCACGCTGAAGCAGCCACGCCCACCAATATCGATCCGTGGGTCCTCGAGGCCACGGAGAACACAAGCGCCGAGTTCATCGTCTTCCTCGATGAGCAGGCCGACCTCGCCGGCGTCGACAAGAAGCGCAGCCGCCGCAAGCGCGGCGCCGCCGTCCACCGCCTGCTGACGGAGCAGGCCGCCGCCACCCAAGGCCCTCTGCTAAAGCGCCTGCGCGAAGCCGGCGTGGAGCACCGGCCCTACTGGATTGCCAACATGATCTGGGTGCGCGGCAACCGCGCCCTCGCCGAGGAGTTGGCCGCGCGCAAGGACGTCGCCCACATCTACGCCAACCCGCAGGTGCAGATGGCACCCCCTCAGATGCAACCCGCCGACCTCCTCCTCGGGCCCCAGGGCATCGAGCAGAGCCTGCAGCAGATTGGCGTGCCCGATACCTTCTGGGCCAACGGCTTCACCGGCGAGGGTATCGTGATCGGCGGCCAGGACACGGGCTATGACTGGGATCACCCGGCCCTGATCAACCACTACCGTGGCAACAACGGCGCAACCGTCGACCACAACTACCACTGGCACGACTCGATCCACTCGGGCTTCGGCAATCCCTGCGGCGTCGACTCCCCCGTGCCCTGCGATGACAACGACCACGGCACCCACACCATGGGCACGATGGTGGGCGATGACGGCGCCAGCAACCAGATAGGCGTGGCGCCCGGTGCGAAGTGGATCGGCTGTCGCAACATGGACCGTGGCAACGGCACGCCGGCCACCTACAGCGAGTGCTTCGAGTGGTTCGTGGCGCCGACAGATCTCAACGGCCAGAACCCGCGCCCGGACCTCGCCCCGCACGTGATCAACAACAGCTGGAGCTGCCCCACGAGCGAAGGCTGCACGGATCCAAACGTAATGCTGACGGTGGTCAACAACGCCCGCGCCGCCGGTATCGTGGTCGTGGTGTCGGCCGGCAACTCCGGCTCCGGCTGCAGCACCGTCTCCACCCCAGCCGCCATCTACGACGCGTCCACCACCGTGGGCTCGGTGAACTCTTTCAGCGAGATTTCGAGCTTCTCCAGCCGCGGCCCCGTGACCGTTGACGGCAGCAATCGCCTGAAGCCCGATCTCGTGGCACCTGGTGAGAACATTCGCTCGAGCGTCGTCGGCGGTGGCTACGCACGGTTCAGCGGCACCAGCATGTCGGGCCCCCACGTCGCTGGCATGACCGCCCTGCTGATGTCGTCGCAGTCTTGCCTGGAACGCGACCCGGACGCGGTCGAGGCCTTCATGAAGGCCAACGCGCAGTTCTGGACCAGCACACAAAACTGCGGCGGCGTGCCCGGCAATATCCAACCAAGCAACGTGTACGGCTACGGGGAGATCCGCTCTGCCCTACCCGGCGTCGCGGACTGTGTCGCACCGATCGGCGGCGGTGGCGCCGGCCTAAATCTAGGCTCGGCGCTAGCGATCTGCATTCCGCCCTCCGGCGCCGCCGGCCGGGTCATCGCCGAGGTGGATCAGGCCCTCGCCTTCAACTGTGAGGCTGCCGGTCTCGACGTGAGCAGCGGCGAGCGGGTGATCATGGTGCTGCGCGGCGCGGCCAGCGGCACTGCGCTGCAGGGGACGCTGACCGGGGTTGACGGTCAGGTAGCGATCTGCCGCAACCAGACCAGCGGCCAGAGCGTGAACGTGCCTCTGGGTGGCGCGGATGCTTGGGACTGTTCGGCGGCAGGACTGTCGGCTGCGCCCGGCGATAGCGTGCAGCAAATCCTGGTTGGCACCGCCGAGTAGGCCCCTCAGGAGCCCACCATCAAAGGCCGAGGGGGGTGTGCCCCCTCGGCCTCCAGATCGTGACCCTGCGCCGCCCCCGCCTTCTAAAGGGTCGCTCGAGCACGATTGCGCAGCCGTCAGTTCCAACTGCGCCGCAGGGTCTCGAGGTCCGCCCGCTCGCTGACTTCCTCCGCCAGCGCATGGAAGAGCTCGAGCTGAGCGTCGGTAAACACATACAGCCGCAGCAGGCGGTCGTGATGCAGGGTGCGAGCGCCCTCGCGCAAGCGCACCGCAGAAAACCGCAGCTGGGGATACTGGCGTTTGAGGTTAGCTACGTAGCGCGATATGTACTGCCAGGCCAGGGTCTCGTCCATCGCCTGACCGAGTAGGCCGTAGCGATACACCACGGCCAAAACCCAGGCCGCAACCTCGTCGTGTGCCTCGCGCGCGGCCAGCGATAGCTCTGCCACGCCACGGTCTGGGCTCTCGTCTACGCCGAGCGCCGCGATGTGCGCCAGAGCCAGCGGGAAATGCGCCGGGCCGTAGCCCTCGTTCGCTAGATCGGTCAGGGCCTGCGCCGCCTCTGGAAAGCGCTGCGCTTGCCGCACTTTGAAGAGCAACGCCGCCGCATGTGAGAAGGCCGCCTCGCGTACGCCTTCGCGCGACGCAGACTCGAACAGCTCCAGCGCCCGCGCATGATCGGTTAGACGCCCCTCACCCAGCAGGTAGCACACGCCTAAAGTGTGGCGGGCGCGGGGGTCGTCCGGCGCTAGCGCCGCCGCCCTATCACACCGCTCCACCGCCTGCGCGCCTACCCCCTGGGCCGGCGCCACCGCGGCGAGCAGCGCGAGCGCTGGGCCACAGCCGAGGACGGCGATGCTGCCTGGCGGAAATGCCCATACCTGCTTCGATCGAATCACCGCCGCGTCCACTCCCCAAGGATCAGTTCACACTCTGCCCACAAGCGAGCAGGTTAAGTCAAAGAGAGGGGATCGGGCACCATCAAGTTGTGATTCGCGACGGTCGACCGGCTGGCAAGCTCCTTACAATTCTCGCGTTGAACAGCCACCGGGCCGCTCGCCCGGAGTCTATCCAAGGGGCCCAGGCGCCGTGCAGCGGATCATTCAGCGACTGCCGATCAGTCAAAAGCTAACCATCTTCAACCTCATCCTCGGTCTGACGCTGATCGGCGTGGCCGGAGCGCTGCTGTTCTGGCAAAACCACCGCATGATGGAGCACGCCCTCGCCCAGCGCGTCGCGCAGCACGGGGCGATGGTCAGCGAGAACCTGGTGCAACCGGTAGAGTTCGCCGACTGGACGCGCGCGGCCTCCATCATGGATGCCTTCAACAAGGATCCTGCCATCGCTCGCGCCGAGCTGCGCGGAGTAAGCGACGAGCTCATCGTCACCTACTACGGCACCGACCCCGTGGAGGACTTGCAGGCGCAAAGCGCTATGCACACCCAGTCGATCGCAATCGTCGATCCGTACGGGTTGGAGATCGGGTGGCTGGTGATCTACGTCTCACGCGAGGAGGTCGAAGCAGCCGCGCGCGAGATGCTAGTAACGATCACCGCTATCCTCACGCTCGCCGTGCTCCTCGGCCTTGCCCTCGGTCACGGCAGCCAGCGCATGGTCACCAAGCCGCTAGCAAACCTAACGGATCTCGTGAAGCGGGTGCGGGAGAAGAAGGACTACAAGCTGCGCGCAGACCCCCTATATCCCGACGATCTCGGACGCCTGACCGAGGACGTGAACGCTATGCTCGAGATCATCCACGGACGCGATTTGCACTTAGCGCAAACGGTAGAGGTGCGCACGCGCGAGCTGGCCGAGCAGAACACGCGCCTGGAGAGCGAGATACGTCAGCGCGAGCGCGCTGATCGCCTCGCGAAATCCAACCAAGTGAAGTTCGAAAAGGCCTTCTTGAACGCGCCGATTGGCATGGCGCTGGTGCTGGGCGACGGCGCCGTGATCCAGCGCAACCCCATGTTCGACTCACTCATGGACACGGCCTGCGAAGCGCGCTTCAACCTACTTACGCTCATCACCGGTGAGACCCAGGACGATGTGCGCGAGCAGCTGCAGCAGATGGTGATCGCAAGCATCGGTGAATTCGCCTGCGATGCCCAAGTGCGCAGCCGCGACGGGCGTGAACTCACCTGCGCCCTACACTTTTCTTCCGTACGCGAAGAAGACGACTTCGCTTACGCCGTACTTCAGCTTCAGGATGCAACAGAATCGCGTCGCCTCGCGGCGGAGCTGCAACACCAAGCTCGCCACGACGCCCTCACGGGCCTCGCCAACCGCCGCATGTTCGAGCAGACCCTCGCCGAGCTCGGCGGAGAGGACGCGGACAACGCCTACCCGCTGGTGATCGGACTGATCGACCTTGACAAGTTCAAGGTGGTCAACGACACGGCTGGGCACGCGGCAGGCGACGCGCTACTGCAGCAGGTCGCGAGCACGATCACCCAGAGCGTGCGCGAGCGCGACCTGGTGGTTCGCCTCGGCGGCGATGAATTCGCCGTGATCTGCAAACGCTGCGACCTTGAGACGGGGGCGCAGATCGCCGAGGTGATCCGCGCACGGATGGAAGACCTGGTCTTCGACTGGGATGGGCAGAGCTTCCGTATCGGCGCCAGCATCGGCATCGTCGGGGTCGATCGACCGAGCGGCCCCCTCGACGACGCCCTACGCCGCGCCGACGACGCCTGCTTCGCTGCCAAGGATGGAGGGCGCAATCGCGTTTGCCTCGCCGACGACGAGGGCGACGGTAAGCCGGACGCACGAGCGGCAGAGATACACTGGGCGCAGCGCCTGCGCAGCGCGCTGGACGGCGATGGCTTCGCACTCATGGCTCAGCAGATCATGCCCTTGCGCGATCCCACAGCACCGAGGCAAGCGGAGATCCTGCTGAGGATGCTCGATGAGCAAGGCGAGGCCAGCGTGCTGCCGGGCGCATTCCTGCCCGTGGCAGAGCGCTACGGGCTAGCGGCTGATATCGACCGGTGGGTCGTCGAGCAGCTCGCACGACACATTGGCGCCGTCGAGGCCGACGCGCGGACCGTGGAGCACTACTGGGTGAATCTCTCTCCGGCGACAATAAAGGACGCCAACTTCGGCGATTTCATGCGCGAACTGCATGAGTCACTGGATCTACCAAATGGAGTAATTAACTTCGAGATCCGTGAAGCCTTTGCAAAGCGCCACGCGGGCGCTCTGGAGAAGCTCATCGAGACCCTGCGCCCCCTAGGCTGCCGTTTCGCTCTCGACGGATTCAGCACCAGCAGCGCTTCCCTGGCGATCGCCCAGGCGCTCGATATCGACATGCTCAAGCTCGACGGCGCCTCGGTGCGCGACGCCCATGAGAACTCGCTGGATCGCATCGTCGTGAAGTCCGCGATCGACGCTGCAGGCGCCCTCGACGTGCTCACCTGCGCGATGTTTGTCGAGTCCTCCGACGTGCTCGAAGACATGCTGAGCCTGTCGGCGGACATGGCCCAAGGCTTCGCCATCGAGGCGCCCGCCCTGTTGCTGTCCGGCCCCGCCGCCAACCCCGAGAAGCAGTCCGAGGGCGATCCGAGCGCCGCCGCCTGAGCCTTGAGCCGCCGCTAAGCGGTTGTCATCCAGGGACAAGCACCGGGAAAGCCTCGCAGCAGGTCCTCAAAGGTGAGCCAGCCGAGGCGTGAGGACACCCCATCGAGCAGCCTCGCCTCTCGATGCAGCAGATCACGAGCCAAGGTGTCGTTGCACCCCATGTAGTCGATCAGCAAGGCCGCGTAGTGGCGTGATTCGGGATGGTCGCGAAACAGCTGAGGGGTCAGCATGCAGAAAAGCGTGCGGTGAGGCCGGCGGCGATCCAAGGTCGGGCCCAGCCCGCGGGTCGGCTCCACCATGACGTCGATCGTGCGCGTCAGCTGGTTGCGCAGGCTATCGTAGGGCACATCGCTCAGGCAGTCGTCGAGCACCTCCGCCTCGAAGAGCACGGCGAAACCGTTGGCCGGGTTGAGCAACACGGCATCGACGGTAACTGGCCCTTCCAGCGGGCGCCGCGAGGGGCGCCGCGCCGCGTCCAGCACAAAGGGGATGAGATGGCGCTGCTCCAGGTGCTCCGCCAACCAGCTGAGGTAAGCCGGCGGCGAGGGATACTGCACCTGGAAGAACAGTTCGAGGGGACCCTCTAGGCACGTGCCCCAGGTGGGCAGATCGCGAACCGGCGGCCGTTTGCCGAAGCAGGAGGCAAGTAAATCTATCAGGCGCTCGTCGCGCTGAGGATGATCGAATACATGCTTGAGGGCAGCGACGCTCCAGACGCGCTCATCCTGCTCGATCTGCCGCGGTCGGCGCGCCACGGATAGCGCCACATCGGTGGCGTCGCGATGGGCTGCCATGAACGCATCATAGCGCTGCGCCGAGCGCTCGAAGTGCTCGATGTGTCGTGAGCCGTCGCCCACGAAGTGCCGCGCGAGTTGTTCCGCGGCGTACGGTAGGTAGATGGGGTGGATCACCTGATTGCCCGACGGGGTTGCCCTCCCAGCCACCGGAATGTGCTGCACGTTCGGCCCGCCTGCGCGAGGTGAACTGATCCGGAGGCCCACGTAGCGAACTGCGGCTACAGCAACATCAACACGCTGCGAAATCAACTGCCTCGCGATGATCCCCCATCTTCTGTCGCGCTGGACTGCTCACCTTGCGGTGATGACCCACCCCTGGGCCGTGCAGTGCACCAGGCGCACCCGCGATGGGCTCTCCAAGCGCAAGAACACAAAGTCTTCGGCTTGACTTGCGGCGATGCGCTCCACGCTGACGAGCGCTGGCTCGCCAGGTCGGCGATCGAGCGTGAACGAGGGATCGCAGCTCGCACCGTCGGCGGCCCAGTCACCTTGGATAAGCACTAGGCTCTCGAGCAAGGTGACGTTGAGCTGATCGGAGGTCACGGCCTCGGGTCGAAAACGGCCCTCGAGGCGATGTTGCGTAACCAACTCGGTCACGACCTGCGAGACATCTGGGGCGAGGCCGCTCGAACTCCGATCTTCGAGTGACGGCACGGGGGCGACCCACAGGGTCATCTGATCAGGTGCATCACCAAGCGCCGCATCGGACTCGCCCAGCCCGTTCAAGGCGTAGGCCACGAGGTCATCGTCATCCCGGTCCGCAATCGCCGCATCGCTCAGCGCTTGCGCAAGCGCTGGCACGGTCTCCTGACCAGACTGTTCGCGAGCATCGGAGGCGCGCGCACGGCGCGGGCGTTCGGCGGCTTGCTGAGGCGCGGGCTGCGCCGTGGACTGCGCCTCCTGGTCGGCCAGCAAAGCCCCGCCGAGGGCCAACGGTGCAGGCCTGCTCGACGCCACCGCCGACTCACTCGTGCTCTCAGCCTTGAGCGCCACCACGCCTGCATCTGGCTCGCGCAGCAATCCAGGCAGTACGAGCGCCGCCATAGCGACCGCGGCCGCCAGAGCCATCCACGGCGATGGCGAGGCATTGCCACCAGCACTCGTCGGTGACTGGCCGTGGTCGCGTTCACTACCGGTGACTACGGCCTTCCGAGCCGCCGCACGAATCGCCACATCGAGAGCAGCCGGAGGCTGCGCCGGGGGTCGCGCATGATAGCGTGCCAGTAGGGCGCGCTCCGCGTCGTCGCGCTCGTCTGCCTTACTGTCCATGAGACGCCATGCCTCCTTTGAGTTTGCGCACCGCGTAGCGTATGCGGCTGCGCACGGTCTCTACACCCACGCCCGTGACCTCAGCGATCTGCTCGTTACTCAAACCTGCGTCCTCTCGCAGGACAAAGGCCTCCCGCTGTTCGACGGGAAGCTCGGCGAGCAACGCGAAGAATTGATCTACCAACTCCGCCCGCTCGCTCTCGCCCACGGGATCACCGCGGCCCACGAGCTCATCGGGATCGACGGCGGCATCGGCTGGTCGGCGCCCTTGGCGTCGCCACAGATCGGTCAACACGTTGTGGGCGATCGTGAACAGGTAGCTACGAAAGCTGCTGGTGGGCCGGTAGCGCTCTCGCGCGCGGATCACGCGCAACCAGGTGTCCTGGTGCGCCTCCTGCGCGTCTTCGACGCGCAGCTGGCGGGCGAAGAATCGATACACGGGGCCCCGATAGCGCTCGTAGAGCATATCGAAGGCAGGCGCCTCGCCTGCCCCGAATGCCACCATCAACGCCTCGTCCTCCCCGGCCTCAGGACTCGCCACGGCGAGCCGCGCCGGGGCGGCAGATGCTGCCGCGCCCGCCATCGCCCTATCGTCCATGCAACTGCGTCGACCTCATCGGCCTGTCGTCTGTTGCACGGAGGATAGCGCGTCTGCACTGGCAACGAGGGTCAGAAACTCCCCGCGGTAGCCGAAGGGATCCGCTCCTCGCGCCTCCCGAGCGAGGGTCAGCACATCGACGAGCTTCATCTCACCCGTGTAGCGTGCACCGCTCAGGAGCTGAGCGTAGGCGGCTGTGGCGGCGCTGAAGCGAAAGTCCTCGCTCGTATCGGCCAGACGGTCACGCAGAGCGGAGTGCAGCAGCGGACGCTCGATCAGCTCGCTGCTCGCCTCACCTGGGCGCTTGTAGCGCAGGCGCAGGTGAGCGATCTCGTCGGTGACGGGGCGACCGAGAAAGCGACCACGTTCGTTCCGGGCCGCGTAGCGCAGCGGGTCGACCTGCGCCCCGCCTTCGCCCACCAAGGCCAGCTCGTAGAGGGCCGTCACCGTGTGGCCAGCGCCGATGTCGCCGGCATCCACTCGATCGTTGTTGAAGTCCTCGCGAGCTAGCTGACGATTCTCATAGCCTATCAGGCGATACTCGGCCACCACCGCAGGGTTGAACTCTACCTGGATCTTCACATCCTGCGCGATGATCTCCAGGGTGGCGGCCAGCTCGTCCACGAGCACCTTGCGCGCCTCATTGAGCGTATCGACATAGGCCGCATTACCGTTACCCTTCTGCGCCAGACGCTGCATCAGGCCGTCCTGGTAGTTGCCCCGGCCGAAGCCGAGCACGGTGAGGGCAACACCTGCTTCGCGCTTGCGCTCGATCAGCTCCTCTAGGGCATCGTGGTCTACCGTGCCCACGTTGAAATCACCGTCGGTGGCAAGGATTACGCGGTTCACCCCATCTTCCACGAGGTGCTGCTCGGCGAGGGCGTAGGCGAGCTCTATGCCCTCGCCCCCATTGGTGGAGCCTCCCGCCTGAAGTTGATTCAACGCCCCGAGGATCGTAGCGCGTTGATCGCCCGCCGTGGGCTCGAGCACCACGCCAGCAGCACCGGCGTAAACCACCATCGACACGGTGTCTTGGGGGCGCAGCTGACCTACCAGGAGGCGCAGCGACGCCTTCAGCAGATCGAGCTTGTCCGGCGACTGCATGGAGCCCGAGACGTCCACGAGAAACACGAGATTCGCGGGCGGCAGCTCAGCGGCACTGCGGACCGCACCTTGAATACCAATGTGCAAGAGACGCCGCTGCGC
Source organism: Pseudomonadota bacterium (assembly GCA_039193195.1). NCBI lineage: Bacteria > Pseudomonadati > Pseudomonadota > Pseudomonadota bacterium. The sequence goes on along the minus strand of JBCCWS010000001.1, from coordinate 58,695 downwards.
ATGCCAGGGGCTCGGACCGATCTCTGTGTAGACTGCGAAGGGCTCGTCTGCCTCGGGCATGGGGTAGGCGTAGTCGAAGTAGTTGACGATCTCCTCAGCCCGCACGGACTCGTGACGCGGCAACCTGCCCTGATTCAGCTGTCGGCGCACGTTGGCGTAACTGGCCGTATCCACGTCGATGGAGAAGGTGGAGACAGGATCCTCAGCAGGGCGTCGCACGGGATTGTCTTCGGCCTCGGGGTAGCCTTCGCGGTCCACCACCGCTGGACGCCCGAGCGGCAAGGCATTTGCCATCTGCACGATGCTCGACTGGGAGGCGTTGGCAGTGGCGGCGGAGGCCGCCTCCGCAAGAGCGCGATAGGCCGGGGTCGTGCGCGCGTCATCGCGATTGCGGGACAGGTGCAGCTCAGCGGCGATCGGCGCTAACGCGTCCTGTGGCGTTGGCAAGGTCGGGGGCACAGGGCCCGCCGACTTGCTCACCGTCGGCGTTTCAGGGGTCAGCACCGGCGACAGCGCCTCCTCCCCAACCGGGGGGCGTGCTTGCTTCCAAATGACCACGCCAGCCAGCACCACCAGCAAGGCCATCATCACATGAACGACTCTCATCATCGGCTCCTTGGCTTCGATCTGGACAAGTCAACGTCGCCGCCAAGGAAATGGGTCAACGGGGCAAAAAAAAAAGGGCGGTCCCCTCGCGGAAACCGCCCTTCCAAGGCCACGGGGAAGCAAGCACACCCGCGCCTTTACCGGGACCGAAAGCGCCCTCTACCGTCAAGCCACGCACTAGCACCTGCGCAGAGCCTCATCGCTCGTGATCGTACTTGTGTTCACCTGCGACTCCGAACTGCTCGCCAGCGCGAGCAACTCGCGGTACCTAATACTTTCTAGAGCTTGGTGAGATAGTTCTCACGCCACTGGAGTGTATTTCATCAGGGGCCAGGCATGCAGGCCCGGGACTGCGCTGGAGAGCCCTGAGAAAAGTGTGACACAGTGCGCGTAAAGGGGAGGTGAAATGGCGCGCAAGTCGCGTGATCTCGTGCGTGGACTGGATCAACCGTCCCCGCACAGCAAGTGTGCGGGGACGGTGATTGCCCTCCAATCAGCTAGTTACAGATCTTCACATCGTCGATGCCGCATTCGACGAGATCGCCACCGCCCGTCGCATCAGTACACTGCACCCGCAACGCCACGTCTGACCCTGCCGGTATGCTGGCCGACGAGGTGGCCCACGCTGCGTTCGACTGCGTATCGCCGTTAGAGACGAGCGTGCTCCAAGAGCTGCCCCCGTTCAGCGAGTACTCGACGGCAAAGCCGTCACCGCTATCGTCGTTGCCGTCCCGCTGACCGTGGAACCAGGCCACGGACAGGGTTGACGCCGCGCTCACCGACCACACGGGTGATCCGAGGATGCAGTTGCCGCCATCGACATCCGCGTTGCCGGGGCTCGTGTTGGTCGCCGTGAAGACCGAGTTGCTGCCAGAGTTGGAGCCTCCCACCTGCGTGGTGACCCCGCCGTTGGACTGCTGGGTGGGGTTGCCCAAAACATAGGCGCCCGTAGAGCAGGTGGACGCGCCGTCGTTGAACCAGCCATCGGCACCAGACTCGAAGTCGATGTCGACGCTGCAGCCACCGCCCGGCGGACTGTCGTCAACCACGCGAACACAGCGGAACTGACTCTCGTTGGTCCCGCTGCCGGAGTCCTTGTCGTTAACGAAGGCCAGGCTCATTGAGCCTGTGTAGTTGGCCCCTACATCCACCGAATAGAACTGCCAGTCACCGCTGCCGCCGTAGGTCGGAGAGAGGTCGATCTGGCCCGTTCCGGTCCAGTTCTGCGTACCCCAGAACTGGAAGTAGCGTGGGTCGTCGTTGAGCGTGTCGTTCTCATCGAACCCGATGCCGTGGATTTCACCCTGGTTGCTCGAGCGGAAGTAGAATTCCAGCGTCGTCCCAGAGCCCACCGTGAAGTCGCTCGTGGTGCGCACCCAGGTGTTACCCAACAGGTCGATCTGAACCCCGCCATCGGTCACGTTGAAGTTGTTGGCCTGGTTCTGGCCGGCAGCGCCAGTGAAGCTGAAGCCATTGAGATTCAGCGCATCGCTCGCGCACTCGGGCGCTGGCGGCGGTGGTGGTCCACCGCCGTCATCGAGGGTGTAGAGCAGCAGGTTGGGCGATCCCGAGCCAGGGTTGGACACCACGCCCACGGTCGCACGAGCGGTAAGTTCGTCCTGCACTTGGAAGGGCGTCCAGGTGGGATTCTGATCGAACACCAGGGCGGCGGCACCGGCGACGTGCGGAGTTGCCATGGAAGTGCCACTAATCGTGTTGGTGGCCGTGTTCGAGGTGTTCCAGGTGGAGGTGATCGACGAGCCGGGCGCGAAGATATCCAGGCAGACGCCTATGTTGGAGAAGGACGAGCGTGCGTCCGAACTCGTCGTTGAACCTACCGTGTAGGCGTTGGGCGCCGACGCAGGTGAGAGGTTGCAAGCATTGAAGCCATTGTCGTTGCCGGCTGCGACAGCGTAGAACACGCCCGCGTTTACCGACCCATCGACCGCATCGTTCTCGGACTGGGAGAAGCCACCGCCGAGGCTCATGTTCGCCACCATCGGGATGGATGGGTTGTTCAGCTTGCGCTGGGTCACGTAGTCGATACCGCACGTAATGGCACTGTTAGGGCAGCTCCCACCGCCATTGCAGACCTTCACCGCCACCAGGGTGGCGTCTTTCGCTACGCCCCAGGTAGCAGAGCCTACGGTGCCCGCGACGTGCGTACCGTGACCGTTGTTGTCCGACAGTCCAGTACCGATGCAGTCCGCACCCCACACGGCACGACCGGCGTAATCAACGTGACTGGTGCGAATGCCCGTATCGATCACGTAGACCTCTACACCGCTGCCGGTGAAGTCCCAGTGATAGTTGTTGTCGAGAGGCAGGGAGCGCTCGTCTACCCGATCGATACCCCAGGTGGGGTTCGACTGATCGCCCACGATGCGCGAGAGCGCGTCCTGCTCCACGTACTTCACGCGCGGGTCGGCGGCGATCTTGCGCGCCGTCGCCTCGTCCACGCGCACCGTGGCGCCGCGCAGGGCCCACGCGTAGGTACGCTCAACGTCGCCCCCGTACTGGTCGGTCAGGCGCGTCGCCAAGTCTCGCACATCCGATTCAGCGCCTCGCACCAACCCAACATCATCGCTGAACACGACGATGTACTGGCCGGCAATAGTCTGCGCACCCTGTGGTACGCGGATCGTGCCGTCCCCTGCATAGCTCGCCGCCGTGGCAGCTAGCGATGCCAACACGGCAACCGTTCTGATCCCCATGGGTCATCTCTCCTAGCGTTAGTGAAATGCGACCGCGCTCCTGACGCGGTGCGGTGCCCGAGCGGTGACCATCGAACGGGTCACGGGCGGTTGTCGTGCTCTCACGAACGGGCAATTGGGCGACGTACACGTGGTGGCGCTTGCCGCAGAGCAGCAGCAGCGGTTGACGATCCCTCGGGTTGGCTATCCGACAACACCGGATCCCCGGAACCGGCAACCTGCAACGTGCAAATCGCTCGTGGAGTGTTCACCAGCGGAGAAATTATTGTCAAACATAGATTTCGCGATTGCAGATTCCTTGGTGATGCGTCATATTTTTCGGCTTCACCGTCGCATCTAGGCGCTGGAGGCGCGGCGACACGCAATCGGCTACTCTCCAACGCTGATGCTCCCGTGCTGGGGGCGCGCCTCCCTGTCTCGCCGCGCAGCCCAACGCAGTGGCGTCCACCGCTCGCCGCGGCCCCTCGGCACGCGCCCAACGGCACTTCGGTGACGCGCAAGTCGAGCCATCGGGAGATCCGCCGTAGACGGCTACCACGTGCGCACTGCCGAGACCGCTGCTATTTTTTTCGATAGGTGCTGTCTGGACCAGCGAGCGAAAGTGCCTCGCCGTACCCTTTGGGCTGAGCCTTCACGAAAGTGAGTGATGTTGCCGAAACGCCGTAGAACACCCTTGCGCCACAAGAGCGATGCGCTCACCAGCCCCGCACGAAAGCTCAGCGGCACCGGCCGCCGCACGCAAGACCTCATCAACAGATTCAGGATGGTCCTGCTGTGCGGCACGCTCGCGGCGTTTGCGCTAGGGGCCTACGCACCGGCGGTGTACGCCGACAACCTTGGCGTAGTGCGCGCTCGCGCCGCGGCAGGCGATGCACGCGCGCTCACCCAGCTGGGCATGGCTTACTACTTCGGCCGCGATGTGGCAGCAGACTTGCCGAAGGCGCTGGGGCTGCTCGGCGAGGCCAGGGCAGCGGGGGACTCCCTCGCCCTGGCAATGCTCGGCGTGCACGCTTTACGCGAGCAGAAGATGGACGAGGCCCTGGAGCTCCTGCGCCAGGCCGCGGCAGCCGGTCACGCACTCGCCCAGCGAAACCTGGCGGCGCTCTACCTGCGCGGCGCGGACCCGAGCCCAGGTCTGGCCCTGCTCGAGGCGGCGGTGGGTCAGGGCGATGCTGCATCCATGCTCACCTTGGCCACCTACCTCGCGCAGCGCGAACCCGCGCAGGCGAACGATGCCGGGCGCGCGCGCGAACTGCTAAGACGAGCCGCCGCCCTCGGCGAGCCACGCGCTCAGTTGCGCCTGGCCGAGCAGCTGCTGGACGATGCGGCGCCCGAACACACTGATGAAGCGGGCTTCTTTCTCCGCACCGCTGGCGTCTACACCAACAACACAGCCTGGGTGCTGGCAACCGCTCCGCAAGCCGAACGGCGCGACGGCGCACGCGCCGTACGTCTGATGGAAATCCTGTTGGACAGCCCGGACCCGCGCAACGGGGAGTGGGTCGACACGCTGGCCGCTGCCTACGCCGAGATCGGTCGCTTCGACGCCGCGGTGGCCACGCAGGAGGAGGCCATCGCCTTACTAGAAGGCGAGGCGGACCCCTCGCTCCTCGACGGCATGCGGGCTCGCCTAGCGGACTATCAGGCGCGCAAACCCTACCGGGAGGCCCTGCCGTGATCGCCTCCCTAGCCAGGGTACTCCCCGTGTACCTAACCGTGGCGATCGCGCTAGCGAGTGCGATCTTCAGCCCTGCAGACGGCGCTCCCATCCACCCCGAGCACGCGGCCCTCGAGCGGCTCGAGCGAACCCTGGACGCACTGTACGAACAAGCCCGCATCGCCGCCGGCAGCGACGACAGTAATTCGCGCGGCGACGTCGCCGGCGCCATTAGCGACTGCCGCTACCTCGGACAATTCCAATACCTGGAGATGCTCGACTACGAGCGCATCGAAGCAGACCGGGAGCGCTGCGCTAGCACCGTCTCCACCCGCTACCCGGATCATCCTGAAGTCGTGCTTTACCGCTTGGAGCAGCTCAACGGCCAAGCCCTCATCGGTGAGGCGGAAGCGCTACTGGAGCGCGGCCAGGCGGTCGGCTGGACCAACCGGCAGGCGGCAAACTTATACGAGCTACTCGCTTACGCTTACGCCGAGCAAGATCTAGACAAAGCTGGCTACTACGCCAACGCCGCGATGAACCTCGATCTGTTCTCCCCCGTGCGGGAGATGGCGGTGCGCTGGCTGATCGACCGCGGCCGAACCGTACTTGCCGAGAAGGTGCTAACCGCACCGCGGCTAGCTCCCACCCTCGACCCGGCCGGCGAGATCGCGCTGCTGTTCGAACTCGGGGCCGATGATCTCGCCATCGCCCGCTATGCGGCGCTCAACGAGGATGACGGGCCAGGACACGACGAGCTCAGCCTCGCACGTCAGCTCCTTCGCTACGGCCAAGATACGCTGGCTGACGAGCAGTACGACGCTGCGGCGAACGCCCAGGCCGATTGGTATCCCGAGTTCACCGCTTCCGTGCTCTACGAGCGCTTTCGGGTGGCGCTCAACCGGGACGATCGCACTGCCGCGGTCAGCACCTACGACCGCCTGCGCGAGGGCAGCTGGAAGAACGATCCCCTGTTGCGCTTACGGCTGATGCTCGGCCGCGCCTATCCCGACGTGCCGATCACCTGGCGAGAGTTGCCGGGAGCCCTAGCGGTTCTCGGCGTCGTCCTGGGCGCGCTCCTGTTGCCCTGGCTGACGCTCATCGCTCCCGTTCACTATCGCGGACTGATGCGCCAACATGCCGCTAAGCCGCGTCGCCCAACGCCCTTTGCCTGGCGCCTAGAGCACGCGTGGTTGGCGCTGAGCCTGGCGCTGGTGCTGAACCTGGGAGCCGCGTATCTGTTGCACCCGAGCGCCTGGAGCCCGGGCCTGCCGGACGGTGACTCCCCTGTGTTGGAGAGTGCAGGGGATCTCGCCGTCGCCCACCTCACGGTCGCATCGCTAAGTGCCAACGCCCTGACCGCCGTACTCTTGCTGCCCTTCTGCGGCGGCATGGCTGGGCTTCGGCGTTTGCTGAGCAGCCGATGGGATTGGCGTCAAACGCTAACCGTGGTGCTGCTAAGTTGGCTTGGGCTGCGGGTCCTAGCGATGCTACTGATCGGCACCTTCGGACTTCACGGCGCAGGGGCCGCGGTGATCGCGCAGCTCAGTGAGCTGCAAACGGAGATCTTCGCCACCATCGAGACCCTGGGCTTGTTGCCCTCTGTGGCGCTGATGGGCCTGGTGGCGCCTATCAGTGAAGAGCTGTTGTTCAGAGGCGTACTGCTGAGCGCCTTCGCGCGTCATCTCTCGTTCGCCTTCGCCAATCTGCTGCAGGCCTCGCTGTTCGCACTGATCCACGGCGAACTCGTGCTGGCACCATTCTTTCTGGGACTCGGCTTGGTGGCGGGCTGGACCGTCAAGCGCAGCGGCGGTTTGCGCGCTGCCATATTGCTGCACATGGTGAACAATCTGGTGGCCGTGGTCCTACGCGTCGCCCTGACGTCGCTCGGCGGCGACAGCTAGCGCTCCCTTTAGTTTCTTTCTGCGTCAACCGTCGTCGAAACTGCACGTTGTGTCGTGCAGCATTGACGCGGACGATATCGTCATGGAACACAACCCCCGCCCGAAGTGCTCACCTACGCGGGGAGCGCTGATCGCCACACTCGCCGTGTGGGCCGGGCTCGCTAGCGCCCAAGACGATGCCGAGGCATCGATCGAGCCGACCACCTCTGTAGAGCGTTTCTCGCGCGCTACGGTCGTCGCCCGCGCACGCGTCCTCGCCGATTCCCCGTACGTACCCCCGGCGCAGACCCCACGGGCCCTCGCCGAACTCGACTACGACGCCTATCGCCAAATCCGCTACCGCCACGACGAAGCTATCTGGGGCGATAGCCCCACCCGTTTCGCCGTGGAGCTCTTTGCGCCGGGATTTCTGTATCGCGACCTGATCGACATCAAGGTGGTGGAGAACGGCGTGGCACGCGACGTGCGCGTCGATCGTGACTCCTTCGACGCGCCTAGCGAGGCAGTGGGCGAAGCCTTGCGCAGCGCGGGGCAATTCGCCGGCTTCCGCCTGCACTACCCTTTGAACCGAGAAGACTATCGCGATGAGTTCCTGGTCTTTCAGGGCGCCAGCTACTTTCGCGGCGTGTCTGCGGACCAGACTTACGGCCTGTCCGCGCGGGGGCTTGCCATCGATGTAGGCGAAGCCAGTGGCGAGGAGTTTCCCGTCTTCCGCGCCTTCTGGATCGAGCGCCCCGCGGCCGACGCTAATGCGATCGTCGTCCACGCCACTCTCGACAGTCCGCGCGTGGCGGGCGCTTACACCTTTCGAATCTACCCGGGTGTGGTACTGACCATCGACGTCACCGCCACCCTGTTCCCTCGCGAGGATCTGCGCCACGTGGGCATTGCACCGCTCACCTCTATGTACCTCCACGGCAGCATCGACCCACCCGCGCGAGCGGACTACCGCCTGCAGGTACATGACTCGGAAGGGCTCGCCGTGCACACAGGGTCCGATGAGCACCTGTGGCGGCCATTGAGCAATCCCGCCAAGTTGCAGTTCTCTGCCTTCGTCGACCAGGACCCCAAGGGCTTCGGTCTCATGCAGCGAAACCGATCGTTTGCTGCCTATCAAGATCTCGAAGCGCTCTACCACCGACGGCCATCGGCCTGGGTCAGCCCACGTAACGAGTGGGGCCCGGGCGCCGTGCAGCTGGTGGAGATCCCTACTCGAGAGGAGACAAACGACAACATCGTGAGTTACTTCCGGCCCGCATCGCCGCTGCAAGCCGGCAGCGAAACGCAGTTCACCTACCGTCTCACCTGGCCCGGCACGGGCCGCAGCCAGCTGCCGCGGAAGCTCGGCAGGGTGGTGCGCAGCGCCCGCGGTAACAAAGTCGGTCGCCCAGATCGGGGAGAACTGGTGGTCGACTACGAGTTCATACGCCCGCCGACAGCGACGATGCTCGACGCCATCACGCTCAGCCTTCAAGCGCCAACGGAATTGGCCGCCAACGCGCGGGTGCAACGCAACCCGCATACCCAAGGATTTCGGGTGGTGATCGACTATCGATTGCCCCTGAGGAAGGAGGCGGAGCTGCGCCTCGTTCCCGAGCACGAGGGAGTGCCCATCGGTGAAACCTGGCTCTATCGCCTCAGCCTTTGAGTTCAACGACCCACAGGCACGCCAAGCGGCCATGCCGCACCTGGCCGAACGCGCGCTGGCGCCGCCGGCGCTACACCGACGCCCGAAGCGCCTGCAACCCACGGCGAGGCCTTGGGCACAGCGGCTTCGGGTCGCCATCACACGCCTGCTCGTGCTCGGCCTCACGCTCGCCCTGTCCGCCTTCGGCATTCGGGAGGCCCACGCGGTCATCGCCGCAGGCGGGATCACGCCGCTGGAGTGGGGCTTTCTGGTCCTGTTCGCCCTCAACTTCAGCTGGGTCGCTCTGACCCTCGCGCACTCGGTGATCGGCTTTGCCGTCAGCAGCGCACCCGGCCGGCGATCACCGATCGCACGGCATCTACGAACCGCCCTGCTGATCCCGGTCTACCAAGAGGACGCGAGAAGTGTCGCCGCGCGTGCCCTCGCCATGGCGGAGGCTATCGCCGCGGCACCGCCCACTGCGCAGGAGGATGCGGTGGCCATCTTCCTGCTGAGCGATACGCGCGAGCCCGGCGCGATCCTCGCTGAGGAGGCCGTGTTTGCGCAGGCTATCGCCAAGGCACCTGAAGGCTGCCCGCTGTACTACCGCCGACGGGCTGAGAACCAAGAGCGCAAGGCGGGCAACGTGGCTGACTGGGTGGCACGTCAGGGCGCCGACTGGGACGCGATGGTCATCCTAGACGCGGATAGCCTGATCAGCGCCAACTGCGTTTCGCGCCTCGTGGCTCGACTGGAAGCTAACCCAGATCTTGGATTGATCCAGACGTTGCCGGTGGTCGCCGGTGGGCGCACGCTCTTCGCTCGCCTGCAGCAGTTCGCTGGCGCTTGCTACGGCACCCTTCACGCTCGTGGACTCGCCGCCTGGCACGGTCGATCCGGCAACTACTGGGGACACAACGCCATCATTCGCGTCGAAGCCTTTGCTGAGGCGGCGCGACTGCCCGTGCTCTCCGGCAAGCCGCCCTTCGGAGGCCACCTGCTGAGCCACGACTTCATCGAAGCAGCGTTTCTACGCCGCGCAGGCTGGGGCGTGCGCTTCGATGCGGATCTCGAGGGCAGCTACGAGGAGGCACCGCCCTCGCTGGTGGAGACGATCGTGCGCGATCGACGCTGGTGCCAGGGCAACCTCCAGCACGTGCGCGTGCTCGGCGCTCGTGGCGTGCGCACCGCGAGCCGACTGCATCTGCTGCAAGGCATCTACGCCTACCTGAGCGCGCCCGTGTGGTTCGCCCTGATCATCTGCGGCCTCGGGCTTGCCCTACAGGTGCAGCTGGTGCAGCCCGACTACTTCGCGGAGCCCTCCCTGTTTCCCACCTGGCCCGTCTTCGACACCGAGCGCGCGATCCAACTGCTGTGCGTGACCGTCGCCGTCGTCGTGGCACCGAAGTTGCTGTCTTTGGTGCACACGCTGCTCCAGCCGCATCGCTGGCGTGGCTTCGCCGGTCCAGTCAACCTCACAGCCAGCGTGGTCTTCGAGACCGTAGTCTCCGCCCTGTACGCGCCCGTACTGATGGCCGCTCAGTGTCGTACGGTGGCTGCGGTACTCGTCGGCGCCGATAGTGGCTGGAAGCCACAGCAGCGAGAGGGCGCCCCTGTCGCCTTCACCGATGCCTGCCGTGTCCACTGGCTCGACACCCTGCTGGGCCTCTCGCTGGTTGCCGTCGCGGCCTGGGTGGAGCGGGATCTGCTTTACTGGCTTGCGCCGCTCACGGTTGGTCTCGTTTGCTCCATCCCCCTCTCGATGGTGAGCGCTAGCACGCGTATTGGCCGCTTCACCCACTGGCTCGGCCTCGGTCGGGTGCCGAGTGAGTGCCAGCCACATGCCCTGTTCGCGCGCACCGACTACTGGCGCGAGCGCCTTCCGCAGCCCGAGCCCGAGCCCGCCCCTTTGCACAGACTCACGCAAGATCGCCAGCTACGACACTGGCATTGCGCGCAGCTACCGGCTGCCCCGGCGCGGGTAACAGACTATGGTGAGCCCCTCCTCAGCGCCCTCGCCAAAGCGGACCGATGCGCAGACATCGATCAACTCAGCGATTGGCTCGACCAGAGCCAACTTAATGCACTCATTAATTACGGGCCGTTCTTTGAACGCTTCGACCAGGTGGGCGAGGTCACCGCCCTGATGCCGGCGCCTTGGCGACGATCAGCGAGCACCAACTAACGCCGGCTGCCGCCGATGGTGCTAGCAGGGAACTTCAGACCCTGGCCTCAGTCTATACTCCCGTGCACGTCTGTTGCTCGGAGGCGCCATGTCCGCACACCGTCTGACATCATTGATCGCCGGCACGGTTGGAGCCGCCGTGCTCACTTTCGCTGCCGTGGATAACATCCACGCGCGCGAGGTATATCGCTGGGTTGATAACGAGGGCGTCGTGCACCTGAGCGATACGCCGCCGCTCAGCGCGCGGGCAGAGACGCTCATCGTTCCCGTGGTGACACCGACGGCATCACCCGCGCAGATTGTGCCTGCGGCGCGCGCACTGCCTGCGCGTGCGCCCAACGAGGCTCCGCTCAACCCCGCGTCCGCCAGCCGCGTGGTGCAACAGGTGGAGGTGTTGGCGCCAAGCCCCCCTGTCGCGCCGCCCCTGACGGCGCGGCGCGACGGCTGGTTCTTTACCCCACTTCTAGGTAACCCGGCACCCCGCGCGAGCAATCCAGCCCTCGGGCAGGCGCAGCGACAGGCCTTGGAGCAACGCGGGTTGAGCGGCGCAAGGCGCCCGGTGAGTATCAACTCCAGCGCTCACGCCCAGCGCGTTGCACGAAGCCAGCGCTTGCCGTTAGGTGAACCGTAAGACTCGCTACCTAGTGAGCCGAAATCGCGGCACCAGCCTGCTCTTTGAGATCTTCGCCGAGCAGCGCGGCCAAGGGCACGCTCGCCGACCGCACGCGTTCTGCCTCCGCATCGGTCCATGCCAACACCAGCTGCTCTTTCCAAACGGCAAGCTGGGGGAACCCCGAGGGTCGCGCTGCCAGCGTTTCCACCAGCGGTAAGATCGGCCCTACCTGCCCCGTCTCGCCGACGAACCGAAGGCTGATCTCTCCGCGTGCTCCCGCTTCACCCTTCCCGACGTGACGCAACCAGCTCACGAGTGCGCCCCGGGCGCCGGTCAGCAACGCGACATCCACTCGACCGAGCGGAGCGCGCGAATCGACCGTCACTGGTGCGCCGAAGCTGGCGCCCGCATCGGTCGACCACGCCAGGTTGACGAGGGGCTGATCATCGGCGCCGCTATACCAAGCAACCGCCACACGATTGCCGTGCGCGTCGATGGCGGGGCCGTTTACCGGGCAACCTCGCACCTTCCAGCGCCGTGTACCCACGGGACCGCCCAAGACCCACCCACCATCCACCAGACGCGCAATGTGGATGTCGCGAACCTCATCTAGCGTACGATTTCGATAGGCCGCCACAGGTCCTGAGCTGGTCACAGCCACGTCGGTCTGACAGCAATCGCAAACCAGGTCATCTACCTCGAGCGCCTCCAAGCGCGCGCCGGCCGGCGCGAAGCGCGCCGCGCGCAAGGTCATGCCGCGGACCGTCGGCTCAGGCTTCGCCGTCGCGTCCGCATGGTCGTGGCCGCCGTCACTGCCGGTGTATCGCCCATCCAACCATAGGGCGCCTACTGCGTCGCCCCAAGGGAAGAGGCTCACGAACCCGTGCTCCGTCGCTGTCCCGTCCGTGTGCGCGAGCAGCGGGGCCGACCAGGTGTGGCCAGCGTCCTGCGAGAGGCTCAGGTACACGTCATAGCTGTAGCGCCCGCCGGGGCGGCGCTGCAGCCAGTGAGCTGCCCAAAGCCCCTGGTCGTCGATCGGCACCACGGACGGAAAGTCCGCCCAATTGACGAACCACTGGCGCCCCGTCGCCACGGCGGGACGCGCCTGCCAACCCGTCTCGCTAAGGACTGCCTGGCGGAGCACTTTGCCGCCGCCAGAGACAGGCTCGAGCCAACTGAGCACTAGCGTGTCGCCGACGCTCGCGAGATGAGGTTGAGCGCTCTGGGTGCCTGCGGGTGTCGGCACAAACTGCACCGAATCGGCGAGGCCGTCGCCCTGGCGCGCCAGGGCAGCCGAAGCGCTGAGCACCAGGATGCCGAGCGAAGAGACTGCAGATCGGCGCAACGGAGGGCTCCCGAGTGTGTTCCATCGCTAAAGGGGGAAGGAGCATGTCGCATGGTCGCGGCGAATGCGAGCCGCCAAGCGCCGCGCGATCTTCACCGGGCACTAAAGCCGCTCATGTCGCGCCATACAAAGCGCTAGTTTTGGCGCCTCTCACCTCGAACCACACGCACCTTGCGCGGGAGAATCACCTTGGGCCTCGAGGTAACAATAATCTTCGCCCCAAGCGACGTCCCGAGGTATGCTGATCTAAAACTCCGCCGTGCACCCTATCGGCACCCGCACCCACTGACTGGTGAGGAATCAACAACGTGGATGACACTGTGGTGGGGAATCAGCTGACCGCAGCGACGCACTTGGTCGGCATCGGAGCGTCCGCTGGTGGCGTGGAGGCGCTCGAGCGCTTCGTCGAGTCTCTGCCGACTGATTCGGGCATGGCCTTCGTGGTGGTGCAGCACCTCTCGCCCACCTTCGAAAGCGTAATGGATCAGGTGCTCGGCCGCCGCACGCGCATGCCGATACACGCCGTGCGCGATGCCTTGACCATCCAGGCCAATCGCATCTACGTGACGCCCGAGGGCTGCGAACTTCTGACCACGCGCCAAACCTTGCAACCGGTGCCGCTCACGCCCGACGCCGCTCGGCACCGTCCGATCAACCACTTCTTCGTCTCCCTCGCCGAACAATGGGGTGAAGCGGCGATCGCCGTCGTACTGTCCGGCACGGGCGACGACGGCACAGACGGAGCGAGAGCGGTCCACGACGCGGGCGGGCTCGTGATCGCCCAGACCTCCGACTCCTCGGGCTTTGACAGCATGCCGAACAACACGGTCGCCACCGGCGTGGTCGATCTGGTCTTGGCCCCCGAGCACATTCCCTCGGCGCTCATGCGCATCCGCGACAAGCAAGAGCTGCCGATCCCTGAACCCACGGACAACCCGATTTACGGCGGCGTGTTCGCCCTCTTGCGACGCGAGTACGGCCTCGACTTCAACAGCTACAAGATCGCCACGGTCGCGCGCCGCGTCGAGCGGCGCATGCACGAGGCGCACCTGACCACGATGGAGGAGTTTGTCGACTTCCTCTCCGCCAATCCGGACGAACTGGATCAGCTATACCGAGACCTGCTGATAGGCGTCACCGCCTTCTTCCGCGATAGCACCGCCTGGACCTACCTCGAGGAGGAGGTCATACCGAAGATCTTGGGCCGCGCGCAGTCACAGGGGGATCTGCGCGTATGGACACCCGGCTGCGCCACTGGCGAGGAGGTCTACAGCCTTGCGATGCTGCTGCGCGAGGCCATGGAAGCTCGCCGCATCCAGCTGCCGGTGAAGATCTTCGCCACGGACGTGCACAAGGGATCCTTGGAGTTCGCAGCCAGCGGCGTCTACGACGAAAACCACGTGGCGTCCTTGCCGCCTGAGCGCCTGGCACGCCATTTCGCTCGCGTGACCAAGGGCTACCTGGTCAAGCCGGACATTCGCAAGATGGTGGTGTTCGCCCGCCAAGACGTCACCACCGATCCGCCCTTCACTAAGCTCGCCATGGTGATGTGTCGGAACATGCTCATCTACCTGGATGCAGGCGCCCAACGCAACGCGCTTGCCATGTTCCACTTCGCTCTGCTCAAGGACGGCTTTCTGTTCCTCGGCCCGAGCGAGTCCTTGGGCGATCTGGTGAATGACTACAGCACGGAGAGCAATCGCTTCAAGGTGTTTACCAAGCGCACGGAGCGGCGCATCGCCAACGCCTCCTTCCGCGTGCCGCCCGTGCGCCGACCGCCCGTGGACGAGCAGCGCTCACCGGTGACACCCAGCTTCTCCCGCGGCGCTTTGGGTGGGCGCCCCACCAGCCTGATTCGCGCCTACGACGTGCTGATGGAGCAGTACATGCCCGCCAGCATACTGGTCAGCGGCTCGGGGGAGATCGCCCATACCTTCGGCGATGCACGTCGCTTTCTGCAGCCGCAAACGGGCGTGGCCAGCCTATACCTCTCGGAGCTCGTGATCGCCGATCTGCGCTTGGCCGTGATCAGTGCCTTGCAGAAGGTACACAGCACGGAAGAGCCGCTGGCCCTAAATGGCATCAAGGTCGCGCTGGACGGCGAACTCAAGCGCATCGATCTCCACGCTCGACCGCTGCCCCAGCAAGGGCGGGAAGCGGCACCTTACACCCTGCTCAGCTTCGAGGAGTCGGCACGGCCGATGCCCAGCGCCGCGCCCATTGAGATGGACTACTCGGAAGCCACGGATGATCAGGTGCTAGATCTCGAGACGGAGCTTCGCTACACGCGCGAGCACCTGCAGACCGCGGTGGAAGACCTCGAAACGAGCAATGAAGAGCTGCAGGCCACCAACGAAGAGCTGATGGCCGCCAACGAGGAGCTGCAAAGCACCAACGAGGAACTGCACTCGGTCAACGAGGAGCTCTACACGGTCAACCGCGAGCACGAGGGTAAGATTGACGAGCTCACAGAACTCACCTCGGATATGCACAATCTCCTCAAGAGCACGGAGATCGGGACCGTATTCCTAGACAGCGAACTGCGCATCCGCAAGTTCACGCCCACCGCCGCCTATCAGTTCAATCTGCTTGAGCAGGACATCGGCCGCCCGATCGCCCACCTTGACAAGCACATCGAGTTCGACGAGTTCAATGCGCACCTGGAGCAAGTGCTGCAGGATCGCCAGCTCTTCGAAACGGAGGTGCGCGATCGATTCGGGGCCACCTTGCTCCTTCGCATGACGCCGTACCGGGATGCCGATGAGCAGGTCGTGGGTGTCGTGGTGACCTTCGTCAGCGTCGAGCGGGTAATGAGCGCTAGCCGCAAGCTGCGCGAATCACACGAGGAGCTGCAGCGCTTTGCTTACGCTGTCTCTCACGCTCTGCAAGAGCCCGTGCGAATCGTCGGCACGGCGAGCGGCGCGTTGCAGCAATCGATGGGCGATCGTTTGCATGAGCATGAGCATGAGATGCTGCGCGCTGCCGGACAGGCGGCCGATCAGGCGGTGCAGATGATCAAGGGGCTGCTCGAGTTCTCCCGCGTGGAAACCCGCGGCGCCCAACCCACTGCCATCTGCAGCGCGTCCGCCTGCCTTGAGGCCATCAAGCTCCTGCGACCACTGATCGACGCCGACGGTGCGCAGATCGAGCTTAGCGAGATCCCGGAAGTGTACGTGGATCGAAGCCAACTGGTACGGGTCTTTTACCACCTGCTCGACAACGCCATCCGCTACAGCGAACGCCCCGCCCGCGTAAATGTCAGTCACGAGCGCAACGACAACATGATCACCCTGCGCATCAAGGATACGGGGAACGGCATGTCGGAACGTGAGCTCGAACGGGCCTTCGAAGTATTTGGCTTGATCGCACCTAACGCAAGCGATGGGCCGACGGGGATAGGGACTGGCCTGCCGATCTGCAAGCGCATCATCGAGCGAAACGGCGGCCACATCTGGCTGGAGTCCACCGTTGGCATGGGTACGACGGTCAGCTTCACCTTGCCGGTGAGCTGAAGCGTGGCCGCTCAGGCGTGGTAGAGCGTTTCCGCGGGCGGTGAGAACAGATAGCCCTGAAACAGCTCGCAGCCTGCATCCTGCAGGAAATCGAACTGGGCGCGCGTCTCTACGCCTTCCGCAACCACCTCCATCGCCATCTGCTGAGCGAGCGAAATGATCGCTTGGGCGATCGTGCGATCCGAGGACTGATCCTCGATTCCCTGCACGAAAGAGCCGTCGATCTTCAAGCGATTGATGGGAAAGCGCTTAAGGAGCACGAGCGAGGAGTAGCCCGTGCCAAAATCATCCACGGCGATACTCACGCCCATCGCGCGCAGGCGATCGAGCACACCGACCACGGTAGAAGGCTCTGACATCACGGCCGTCTCCGTGATCTCTAGCTCGAGGTAGTCAGGCGGGTGGCCCGTCTCATCCAGCACGGTCTGCACCGCTTCCACCAAGTTGCCAGCGGCCAGCTGAAGCGGGGATACGTTCACGGCGATGCGAGCTACGGGCGTGTTGCCATCGCAGTTGCGCATGTTCTGACGACACGCCTCGCGGAGCACCCAAAGGCCCAACTCGCCGATAAACCCTGCCTCCTCGGCCAAGGGCACGAAGTCGCTCGGCAGCAACGTACCGCGCTGAGGGTGCTCCCAACGCACGAGCGCTTCATGGCCAGCCACGGTGGCCCCGTCGGCACGGAACTGGGGCTGAAACACCACTCGGAACTGCTCTTCGTTCAGCGCCGAGTAGAGCTGCGTCTCAAGCTCGTGGCGGTCACCCAACTCGTCGTCGGCGGCTTTGAATACGTGGTGAGTGGCGCCGCCGCTCGCCTTCGCCGCGTACATCGCTACGTCAGCCCTGCGAATGATCTCGCCGGCTTCCAAGTCATTACCTCGAAACATGGCGATGCCAATGCTCGGCGTCACGCGCACGGTCTGCCCGTTCAGCGCCACCGGGCGCTCAAAGCTAGCAAGCAGCTTGCGCGCAACGTTCTCCGCATTCTCGTGATTTACGATGTTCTCGAGGAGAATAGTGAACTCGTCGCCGCCAAAGCGTGCGCCCGTATCCTCCGCGCGGGTGGTTTCACGCAGCCGCTGCGCCATCTGCTTGAGCAGCGTGTCGCCGGCCTCGTGCCCCAGGCAATCGTTGATGACCTTGAAGCGATCGAGATCGAAGAATATTACGGCACCTATCAAATTCTCTCGGCTTGCGCGATTGATCGCATGCTCAAGGCGATCCATAAACAGCAGGCGATTCGGCAGACCGGTTAGAGCGTCGTGATGCGCCAGAGTCTCCATGTGGTCGCGCGTCTGCACCAGGCGTTCCTGCGTACGCTTCAACTCTGAGATGTTTATGAGGGCCGACTGGCAATGAGTGGGGGTACCTGATTCGTGGGGGATGGGAATACTCGACATGAGCACGTGCTGCCAGCCGTGCACGGGCGAGTTCAGCTCCAGCTCGATCTCGCGCTGCCCCTCTTCGAGCACGTGGCGGATATGCGTCGCGAAGGCACGTCGACCGGCCGCGGAGAAAAACAGCAAACCGGGCTTGCCAATCACCCGGTCGGCGCTTTGGCCGAGGATCTCGAGAGCGCGGTCGTTGGCATCGCTGACCACACCGAAACGGTCGAAGCACAGGTAAGCGACGGGCGAGTTCTGGAACATGAAGCGGTACCACTCGCGCGACGTCTCGAGCTCATCGCGAACGCGACACATCTCCAGGTACTGCTGCTGCAGCTCGGCAATGTAGCTTTGCAGTGTTTCGCTATCGGTTGCCGAGGGTCGATAGGTACTGGATCCGGGGGTCATCCACTTACTCCGGCCCGGCGGGTGCGTGCGCTAGCGGCGACCCCAACCCGACAACTCGCCTAGTTAACAGAATCCACACGACGAATGTATTGATAGCCTCGCACCAAAAGCGTGATGGAGATCACGTTTCTCGTCGAGTCGTTGCCTCGCGCCACAAATCTATCCATTCGGCAAACGGGCGAGCAATGGGGTGATCACCTCGGTCAAACGCCGGGAAGTCAGCTGGATCTTATCGAGTAGCGCACATACGGGGCCTACGCCGTCAACCGCTTGCTGCATCTCGTCCGTTGGCAAGCCGGTCACCAGCACCACGGGCCCAGCAAAGCCCGCGTCAACGAGCACGGCGAGACTCTCTTCAAAGGAGTCGTAGGGCGGAACACGATTGTCCAGAAATACAATGGCTGGCATGCACGCCTGAATGGCGTGCACCGCGGACTCCACGCTGTCCACGCAGTCGAGCGTTAAATCATCGCGCCGCATGGCCTTGAAGTGCGTAGCAAAGACCAACCGGTCAAAGCGACCGTCTTCGATGTAGAGCGTAGAGGCAGTCATGGAGGAGAGCCCGCTAGTGAGGAGCTAACTCTAGGCCGTTCCGTGAGGCCAGCCGTTCACAGGCGGCGAAACAACGGGTATTGGACGAAAGTTCGCGCACCTGCGCGTCAGCTCAAAGCGCATACGCACGAAGCTAGCCTAGGGCGACTGCATTAGGGCCTGATAGGCCGTCTGCACGCGCTCATCGAGCGCAAGGGGTACCGGCTGCGCTGGCAGGAACAACCGCACCGCCCCCAGGGGCATGCCCACCACGGCCAGTTGACAGGTAATCAGATCCACCTGCGTTCGCTGGGAGAAACGCTTTAAGGCTCCAGCGCCACGACGATTGGCGAGATCGATCCGCTCGCGAAGGGCCGGCGGCGTCTTGTCCCCCACGAACTCCGAGGCGCGACAGCACGCTAGCACAACGCCTCGCGCTGGATGCTGGCGACAAAACACGGGCGTCAAGGCGGCGGCTCGTGCGCCAGCTTCCACGCCGCCGTGCTCGATCAACGCTGCAAACTGATTCTGGAACGCTTCGAGCGCGTCCAACCAGGTGTGAGCGAGCAGCCCTTCTCGAGAGCGGTAGCGATGGTAGAGGGACCCCATGGAAAACCCGGTGCCCTCCACAACGCCCTGCAAGGTCACTGCGCCAGCCTTCGCCAGCGTCGCCCCGACGAAGCGAAAGACAGCCGCCTCATCGAGCGTTGATTTCCTACCCACCAGGTCCTCATGCGTTTACGTTCTAGTATATATTATCGTGTATATGTCCCTGATCAAACGACTATTATCACGCTAATCGGGCGCCGGCATTGGAACCGTCTTCGACGCGCCAGTCCCATGCACCGTGTCGTAGGCACGGACGGTCACCTCGAGGATACCGGCAGGCACCTTGACTCCCGCCAAGGACCGCGTGAACGGTTGCTCGTCCACGTGCGGATGTGCCAACACGCGCCGCCCGAGCACCTCACCGCGCGGGGTGAGCACCTCCCAAGCGTTCGCGTAGTGGTCCCAACCCTCATCGTGGTGACGCAGGGTGACCGCAAAACGGTATCGATCGCCCTGCTGGTGGTGGATGGAAACGGCTGCCACCTCGACCTCACCTGCCCGCGCGAATAACCCGCTGAAGGCTCCCAGCAGCAGCAGCACCGCCGCCGATGCACCTCTTTGTTGCACCATAGATACGTCTCCCTCGATCCCGCCACAGCGCGATGTATTTGCGCGCAAATTAAATCAAATGCTGCGAATCCCTGAACGGTGTAAGCTCAAGCCCGGCAAGCCGATCAAGTAAGAATCGGACCAGACGTTGTGCCGTCGCAACAGCTCAACACGGAGGAGTCTCCCCAATGAAGCTATCCCCTGCACGCCGCCTTGCGGCGCCCCTCGCCACTACCTTGGTCGCCGCGCTCTTGGTCGGGCCCGCCGCCCATGCAAACTACTCTCCCGCGCTGCCTGACGGGGGCAAGATCCCCCTTAGCAGTGTGGTGGAACGCCCCAAGAACATGCGCTGGGCCAACGGCACTGCCTCCATCAACTGCCAGGTCCTGGTCACCAGCAAGGGCAAGGCGGCCGGCTCCAAATGTGGCCTCGCGGAAGGCGCCAAGGGGAGCACCTCGGAGAGCGTCCTGGGCGCTACCTACGCTGGCCTGCGTCGCGCAAAGTTCAAGCCTGCCGAAGAGAATGGCAACCCCGTCGACGTGGTCATGAGCGTGCGAGTGAAGGTGCGCTGCGTGGGCGATCGGTGTGAGACCAGCGCTTACCCAAATCTGGGCTTGTACGCCAAAGAGCACGGCGACAACTACGTCGCTCCACAAGAAATTCTCACCCGGCGGGAGACCTGGTACGAGCGCCTGTTAGCGGCAGACATATGCGCCGACGGTCGCGCGCCGCGTGAGGCGTGCGTCGACGACGGCGCCTTCCGCCTGGTGGTCTATGTGGACGTGGACGATTCGGGCGCCCCCGCCAACGCCCGCAGCCGTAAGAACCCCCTGACCGCCGATGCGGACAACCTCATGGAGCAGGCTCATGAGTCCGTAGAAGCGTCTCGCTTCATCCCCGGCGAGGTGGACGGCCAGCCGAAGGCGATGACTGTGCTCAGCTCGTCACTGCACTACTCCAACAACAAGCGCATCCCGAAGACAATTTGCGTAGACAATACGGAGCTTGGATCGCGCCTGTCTAAGAAGCGCTGCTACAACGCCCAGGAACACGCGCGGGTGAAGCCCGGCCTACAGATCTACAGCTGGCTGCCCATGACCACCGGCGCCGGCGGTTTGGTCTCCGCTGGGAGTTGATGCGACGCGTGGTGACGCGGGCAGGCGCGCCCCCAGGCGGGCCTGCCCGCGTATTCGGCGGATACACGCGGCAGCACGAAGAGCCACGCCGATAGTCTGCCTTCGGCAACCTAGAGCCGCCTGCTCCAGGTCGCCGAGTCCTTCCGCCTGTCTTTCGCTGCCAAGAGGCCACGGATAATCCGCCATGCATATCTGGGTTGATGCTGACGCCTGCCCCGGAGTCGTCAAGGACATCCTATTTCGGGCGGCGGCGCGCACCGGTGTGCCCGTAACGCTGGTGGCCAATCAGCCCTTAAGCGTTCCGCGCGCGGCCAATGTGAGCATGCTCCAGGTGCCTAAGGGATTCGATGCAGCCGATCACGAGATCGTGCGCCGCGTGAGCCCGGGAGATCTGGTGATCACCGCCGATATCCCGCTCGCCGCCGAGACCATCGACAAGCAAGCCCAGGCCCTTAGCCCTCGCGGAGAACTCTACACGCGCGAGAACGTCCGCGCCGCACTCAACATGCGCGACTTCATGGACACTATGCGCTCCAGCGCAGTGGAGATGGGAGGCGGCCCTAGCGCCTTTGGCCAACGCGAGAAACAAGCCTTCGCCAATGCGCTCGACCGTTTTCTCGCCCAGCAGAGCTAGTGATGGTGCTCCGCCGGCGGACGCTTGGGATTGGCAAGCTCCAGGTGGCGCAGGGCGCCGCTTTCGATTAGCGACTTCGTCTGCGCGCGCATCTGCTTGATGCTCACGCCGTCGCTCACATCAGCCCCAGCAAGCAATCCGTGGACCCGGTTTCGCCCAGCGCGTTTGGCCATGTAGAGCGCCACATCCGCCACCTCGATCGTACGCTCCCAGGTCAAGGTGTTCTCACCTATCGGCACGAAGGGATAGCACGCAAAGCCGATGGAGCAGGTGACCCGCAGAGGCTCGTCGCCGTGGCTCATCAGGTCGAAGGGGTGATCGGCCACCGCCTGACACAGGCGCTGTAAGGTACGCTGCGCGTCGGCGGGCAACACGTCGCGAAGCACGATCACGAACTCCTCGCCACCCCATCGCACCACGTAGTCGCTCTCTCGCACCAAGGCACTGACCAGGGCAGCGAACTCCCGTAGCACCTGGTCACCAGCGCCGTGACCGTAGTGATCGTTCAAGGCCTTGAAGTGATCGAGGTCGACCACCGCGAACACGGTCACCAAACCGCTGTGAGGGTCGGACTCGAGCTTTCGCTCCAAGACCGATAAGTCGATGGGCAGCTGATCGTCGAGATAGCGCCGATTCCAAAGGCCTGTCAGAGGATCAGTACTCGAGGCGCTCTCCAAACGACGGCTGTACTCGCGCAGGTGGCGGTTCGCCTCCTGCAGCTCCTGCGTGCGCGCCTGCACCAAAGCCCTCAGGCGCGCGCGCTGCCGCCGCTGTCCATCGAGGAGCAGGCGAAGCCCCAGTCCTATCAGTCCAAGCACGGCGAGCACCAGCGACAGGCCGAACCAACGCGTCTCATAAAACTGGGGTCGCACATGCACGTCGACGGAGGTTGGTTGCTCACGCCACACGCCCGCATTATTGGCTGCCGTCACCTCGAAGGTGTAGCGCCCAGGCGGCAGGTTGGTGTAGAACGCCGTGCGCAGCGCCTTGTCACCGGGGCGGCGCCAAGCGGTATCGAAGCCCCGCATGCGGTAGCGGAAGCGAACGCTCTGCGGCGCTGCAAAGCTCAAGCCAGTAAAGCGCAATGATAGGTTACGGTTACCCGGCGCAAGCTCGACGGCGCCACCGCGGGAGAAATCGCGCCAGCCCTCGCCCGCATCCACCTGCTCGACAACCACCTCCGGTTGGTGCGGGTTGCTCTGCACGCGCTCGCTATCCACAGCGATGACCCCGTCGCGGGTGGGCAACCAAAGCACGCCGTCGCGGTACACACCCTTAGCTCGACCGGCTCCGTTGCAACAGTAAGCCTTGTCCGAACCCAATACGTCGCCACGCTCGGTGAGCAGCATCTGCCCCTGCAGGCTGTCAACTGCGCCTCGCTCGTAGGCCGAGAACTGGGCGAAGGGGATCCGGTACAAGCCGCGAAGGCCCGCTAGCCAGAGAAAGCGCGACTGGTCGCGAGCTGCGAAGAAAGGCGTTAGCTCTGGCAACCCGTCTTCCATACCATAGGCGTACCACTCGCCCTGACGACGAAGGTAGACGTGAGAGGAGAGCGAGCCCACCACCAAGGTGCCGTCCGAGAGCTCGCTGATCGAGGTGATGTCCTCGCTGAGCGGAACGAGCTCGCTCGCCACCTGCTCGAAGCGTCCGTCGACCAGGCGGAACAACCCCTGCTGAGACCCCACCAGAAGCTCACCGCGGCTCGACAAGTGCAAGACGCGCACCCACGGATTGCCGAGTCCAGCCTCGCGGCCATGACAGGTGAGCTCGGCCGCGAGGTAGGCACACACCCCCTTGGAACTGGCGATCCACAGCGGACCGTCCGGCTCACGCAGAATCCCAGTGACCTTGGCGTCTACCAGGTACTGCATGCCAGCAGGGATGCTGATCTCGCCGTCCTGCCACAGGGCCACGCCGCCTCCACGCGTCCCCAGCCATACGCGGTCGCCTTCCGGGAACAGAGTGTAGATCTCCGGATGCGGAAGGGCCTGGGGCGGGGCGATAAGGTCGAAACGATCGCCGACGAAGTAGTACAAGCCCTGCAGTGTACCCACCCACAGCGCATCGCTGCGCAGCGGATCGCCAGCGACTGACCAAATCCCTCGCTCCACTAGCCCGTGTCGCTCGCTAAAGCGCTTGGTCAGACCGTTGCGCACCCGCACGACGCTCAGGGTGTGATCACCCAGCCAGAGGCTGCCCTCGTGATCTTCGGTGAAGGCGCGAATGGCCGGGTAGGTCGGTGCTCCGGGCGAGTCGGCGACGAGTGCGCCATTGAAAAAACGCAACAAGCGTTCGTCCGTGGCGACCCAGAGCATCCCGTCACCGTCGACGTGCATCGCCGTCACGGGATTGGTCACCGGCTGCTCGGCATTGAAGACCCGTCGCCATCCGGCGTCGTCGAGTCGAATGACACCGCGATTGGTGCCCGCCCACACCGCACCCTCGTACTCGAGGAGACTGGTGACGGTGGCGGTGGCGAAGTCGTCGGGCAGGTGCAACATCGTTGCGGGTGCATCAGCGTCCATCCGCCAGACCCGACCGACGCCCCCTACCCACACTTCGGCGCCTCGCGTCATCACGGCGTGTACCGGTTCCCGCGCATCACTCCACGGCTGCAGTCGATCTCCTGCCGTTTGTAGCAACCC
Organism: Pseudomonadota bacterium; assembly: GCA_039193195.1. Lineage (NCBI taxonomy): Bacteria > Pseudomonadati > Pseudomonadota > Pseudomonadota bacterium. The sequence continues at coordinate 34,635 of JBCCWS010000001.1, read as the reverse complement.
GAGGTCTGTCGCCACTAGCAGCGCGCCGTCGTCCTGCTCGGCGATCGCGCGCGCATCGAAGGTGGTGTTCGCAGCGGTATCTGGAAGCGCCAGGTGTAAGGCGCCAAAGACCTCGTCCGCGTAGACCGAGAGCCCCTTGTAGGTAGCGACCCACAGGCGACCGTGACGATCTCGATGCAAGTCTCGGATGATCGCCCCCGTCAGCTCGGGCGTAGTCTGCGGAGTGAAGCTGCGAAAGCGCACGCCATCGAAGCGAGCCAAGCCGCCGCGAGTTCCCACCCACAGATAGCCGCGCGCGCCTTGGGCCAGGGCCGTCACCTGCGTCTGCGGCAGACCGTCCTGTAAACCCCAAGTATCGGTGAAGTAGTGGTGGATCTGCTTTTCTGGATCGAGCGCCTGAACGCTCGCAGGCAACAGCAGGGCGCTGAGCACCGCCACGAGTGTGGCAGCGCCGGGCCGCGGCCGTAGGGCGCACGCACTCGCGAGAAGTCGCTTGGACCCGGTCAGAGGCAAGAGCTAGTTCCTTCAGCGGAATGGCCGATCGGTGGGCCGATTGTAGCCACGGTGATCACTCCGATGCGGTGCCGCGCGCCACGCTTTCTCGTGTCAAGGTCAGGAATTTGTGACCCATCCGACGACCGGTCGCGGATCCGGGACACACTTCCCAAGAAATCCCTGTTATGTCGCGGGATTGGGATTCGGATCCCATGAGCGAGCTTAGAGTCTTGAGATCTACCTAACCTTTTCAATCACGTTGACACAGCGCACGTCTCATGCGCATCGGCTACTCCGGGCCGGGCAAGGCAATCTGCGGATACTCCCCGCCGACTGCCTCCGCGGCGTCCACCTCCCAGCCACCGATCAGTAGGTAGGTCGATCGGCGCGGCACCTCCACAGAGAATCGCCCCTGCTCATCGGCCGTCGTCGTGGTGAGACGCTTCGGCGAAGCGAACGGGGTCGGCGCCTGGCGCATCAGCTCCACTCGTATGCGCTCGATCGGCGCACCAGAGCCATCGACAACAGTGCCGCTATAGGTGTGCACGCTGCTGCAGGCAGCATTGCCCAGGAGCACGATCGTGGCGGTGAGTACCGCTTGAAGCTCTCGCATCATCATCCTTCCTGTTCGCCGCAAGACCCTACGAGCGTGCCAAGGTCGGCGATCGCAGGGCAACCGACCGGATGGCGATTTTCCGATTCATCGACCAGTATCCACTCCCTCATCCGGGAGAGCGCCCGCCACCACAGGCTGTGCCGTGCAAGTGCCCGCTACGGTGCCAGGGCATCGACAATGCGTACCGTTAGACCATCCGGATCCTCACTCACGCGGCCCTCGATGGCGAACACATCTCGTAGGCGCTGGGGGGTGAGCGTGGTGCGCGGGGGACCGTCCGCGACCACGCGCCCGTCCTGTAGCCACACCAGCCGGTCGGCGAAGCGCGCCGCCAGGGCGATATCGTGCAGCACCACGAAGGCACCGCCCCCCGCTTCGCGCACGTAGCGCTGCAGGCCGTGCATCACACCGAACTGGTAGCGGGGATCAAGCGCCGCCACAGGCTCATCCGCCACGAGCAAGGGCGCCTCGGCGGCGAGCGCCCGTGCCAGATGCACCCTCGCTAACTCTCCACCGGACAGAGCATCGGCGCGACGGTGAATAAGTTCAGTCAGGCGGCATGCAGCCAGCGCGTCGTTCACCGCCCGGCGGTCTTCATCCGCTAGGCGCCCAGGCGTCGCGCCGTAGGCGTACCGGCCCAAGGACACCACGTCGATGACTCGAACGGGCCAAGCCAACGAGCGCGTCTGAGGCAGGTAGGAGACGAGTTTCGCCCGCTCCACCGGCGTCAGGCGATGGGCCGCCGTATCGCCGATGGTCGCTTCCCCATCACTTAGCGGCGCCAAGCCCAGCGCACAGCGCATGAGGCTGGTCTTGCCCGCGCCATTCGCACCTAGCAGCACCACAAGCTCCCCTTGGGAGATGCGCAGGTCTATGCCGCGCAATACCTCGCGCCGCTCGATCGCCGCGCGGACGCCCGCCAGCACCAGCGCAATGGGCGCCTGCGCGCTCAAGTGCGCTCTCCCTGCACCGTTCGGCGCTGCATCGCAATCCAAACGAAGGCGGGAGCTCCGAGCAGCGCCGCCACTACGCCGAGCTTCAGCTCGCTGGTGGTGGGCACCAGTCGCACAGCGATGTCCGCTAGTACCAGCACCAGCCCGCCCAACAGTCCAGCCGGGATTAGCGTGCGTGCAGGGTCGTACTGAACGAGGGGGCGGACCACGTGCGGTGCGACGATCCCCACGAAACCGACGGCACCGGCGAGGGCGACAGCGCCACCGGTTGCAATACCCGCGCCGATGACCACTTGCAGGCGAGCTCGCGCCAGGTGCACGCCGACCGCCGACGCGGCCTCCTCGCCTAGGGCGAGGGCAGTCAGGGGACGCCGCGAGGCTAGCAAAATCACTATGCCCACACCTATAAACGGCAAGGCGAAGGCCAGATCGCGTGCGCTGCGATTGGCAACGCTGCCAAGCGTCCAGTTGATCATATCCGCCAAGGACACCGGGTTCGGGGCCAAGTTTAACAGCAGGGCCATCACCGCGCCGACGAAGCTCGATAGACCAACGCCTACGAGTATCAAGGTGACCACCGAACGCACACGCAAGGCCACCACGGCAAGCAGCAGAGTGGCCAGCACGGCGGCCAAGGCTGCACTGATCGGGACGAACAGCGCACTTACCGCGCCGAGGCCGTAGTAGAGCACCAGGGTGGCGCCGAGGGTCGCTGAGGCCGATACCCCGAGCACCCCCGGCTCCGCCAGCGGGTTGCGCAGCAGGCCCTGCAAGGCCGCACCGCTTACGCCGAGGGCGATGCCCACGAGGCAAGCGGCAGCGGCGCGCGGCAAGCGGATCTCCCACACCACGGTACCGTCCCCTGGCATCCCGACGCCTGCCAGGGCCGCCAAGACCCGACTGGTTGGCATTGGAGTGGAGCCGAGCAAGGTCGCCGCAAACAGGGACAACGCAATAGCGATGAGCAGCACAACTACCAGGGCAGCATCGCGCGGGCGGTGAGCGATAGTCATCGCTCACTCGCCTCGGCGATCAGCGCCCCGCTGACTAACGGCGGCGCGGTGGTGCCGGATAAGGTCAGGAACCCAGCACCCTGTGCGCGGCCTGAGTGCCCGCCGCACTCGGCCGGCGGGCAGGGCCCTTAGCCTCGCGCGGTGCACGGGATGCCCTCTCGACAGGCGCGGCCGAAGGGCTCATCCCGCAGGTGAGCAAGCGCGAGGTGGGGCGCAGCGGTAGGAGCATCGTCAATTCCCGATGACGCGCGGGCGTTACCGACGCAAGCGCGTTCGCAACCTGAGTCCATCGCCAGGGCAACCTGCGGCGCGATAATGGACACCGAGTCGCTTCACGGGAATAGTCGATCCCTGTCCTTGAGGGCTGGGCCCGGCCCCGGACGAGCGACGCGACGGCAGGTCTACTGACTCACGGGTCAACACTTCGGGCAGCGGCCTTCCCAGCCCTCACGTTGCATCGCGAGCGCCAGTGGCGAGCATGCTGCCAGCTCACCGTTCACAGTTGCGGGCACAGTCCCGGACTTGCACCGGGTTCCCTATCAAGTCCACAGGGGACACCATCTGCGCGGCACTATGGGACTTCAGCCGCGCCCGTGTCAACGCGCGGTCGGCGCGACGAATTCCTCGCCGGCGAGATCTTCGTCGATGGTAATCAGCTGCCCATAACCGATGCGCTGCTGCCAAGCGTCGGGCCGATGCGTGAGCGCCAGCGCCGCTCTGATCACCCCCGCGTGGGTCACCACCAAGGCGCGCCTCGACGCCGCCTGACACTCACCCAGCGCCTGGCGGACGCGGACGGTGAACTGGGCGACGCTCTCGCCGCCGTGGGGCGACGCATGGTAGAAGTCCGCACTCCATTGATCAAGCTGGTGGCGCGGTACCTCTGCCCAGGCCCGACCCTGCCAGGCGCCGAAGTGCATCTCGAGCAGACGCCTGTCACGGCGAGCGCTAAGCCCGTGTTCATCCGCTATCGATTCTGCAAGGCGCATGCAGCGGGTCAGCGGACTGGAGAACACTGCCGTCGGCATGCAGGCGTGCGACCGCTCTAGGACAGCCGCCCGCTCAGCCTCGAAGCTCGTCGCCAAAGGCTCATCGAGCTGGCCGTAGCAAACGCCCTCATCCACCTGTAGGCGCGTGTGTCGAAGCAGGTGCAGCGATCCCACCCTACACCGCCGCCAGCACGCCGAGGTATAGCCCAAACTCGCTGAGTTGCTGAACGCACCCGAGACAATCCCCCGTGTAGCCACCCAACTTCCGCTCGAAGAACACCCGGGCGGACAGGTGGCCAATAAGTGCCCCGCCAAGGCCACCGACGAGGCGGCCGATATCCGGCGACGCGGGACCCGCATAGGCTAGACCGCCCGCCATAAGGGCAGCGCTGACCAGGACCACGGCCAGGCTGACACCGTCCACGGCTTTGGCAACAGGTTTAGCGATCCCCTCGGCACGCACGTAGCAGCTCGTCGCCACCACCAGCACGCTGGAGGCGCGACTCAGGCCATGGCCGGCCAGAAGCGTCATCGCAAGAACGCCCATGGGCATCGCGCGAGAGAGGGCCACGAGCGCTACGACCTTCATCGCCAACACCGCGGTCAAGCCGACCGCCCCGTAGGTACCGAGACGACTATCTCGCATGATCTGCAGGCTTCCCTCGCGAGTGACTCCGCCCCCAATGCCGTCGCAGGTGTCGGCGAGGCCGTCCTCGTGGAACGCCCCAGTGAATAGGATCGTTGCACAGCTCGCCATCAAGGCAGCCAGCAACGAATCGTGAAAGAGCGCATCGCTAGCCAACCACGCGAGCGCAGCGACAGCGCCCACCAGGGCGCCCACGAGCGGGTAGTAGCGCACGGAAGCTGCCGACCGTCGCTCGCTGTACCAGGCGCTGGAGGAGATCGGTAGGCGAGTGAGAAACTGGAGCGCGAGCCCCGCCGCAGCGAGCTCATCGGTGAGGCGCCAGCGAGCCCTCACGTGGGGGGCGCCGTAACGCCGATATCCTCAAGGCTCGCCATCTCGCTGATCAGGGCGGCAGCGCTGCGCACGAGGGGCCAGGCCAGGAGCGCGCCGGTGCCCTCGCCTAAGCGCATATCGAGCGCCAACAGGGGCTGGACGTCGAGATGCGCAAGCAGGTGCCGGTGACCTGGTTCGGCCGAGCGATGGGCGAAGACCAAACCGTCCGCGATGTGGGGCGCGAGGCTCAGGGCACAACACGCGCTGGCCGTGGCGATGAAGCCATCGACGATCACCACGCTGCCGGCTTCGACGCCGCCACGCATGGCGCCGGCCATCATCGCCAACTCGAACCCGCCGTACTCGGCCATTGCCTGCGCTGCCGGGAGTGCGCTCGCCGTGCGCGCGGCAGCCTCGATCAGCAACGCTCGTTTGCGAGCGACGCCAGCGGCATCCAATCCGGTGCCCGGACCCGCGAGGTGCGCCAACTCGACACCGGTGATCTTGTGCGCGACCAACGCTGCCGCACTCGTATTGCCGATACCCATCTCGCCACAGCACAGCACCGGCGCCGCGTGCTCGCGCGCCAAGGCAGCGCCTGTGTCGATCGCCTCGGCACACTCGGAGGACGTCATCGCGGGCCCTCGCAGACTGTTCGCGGTGCCAGGGGCGATTCGGCGCGAAATGAGGCCAGGGGATTCGATCGCCTCACCGGCCACACCCGCATCTACTACGAACACGCTAGCCCCAACTGAACGGGCCAGGACGTTGGCCGCGGCTCGTCCCTCGAGAAAGGTCTGCAGCATGAGACGGGTAACCGTCGACGGGTAGGCAGAGATCCCAGGCTCGACGGCCAACCCGTGATCACCGGCGAACAACAACAAGTGGCAGCCGTCGAGGTGCGGCGTCAGCGTCCCCAGGTGCCGCGCCAGCTGTATCGCCAAGGGCTCCAGGCGCCCGAGTGAGCCGAGCGGTTTCACTTTGCCATTCATCCGCGCCCGCGCGACCGATGCGAGATCGCGATCATCATCCCTCGTACTCATGGGCTGGAGTGTCCGCGAACGCCAGCGCGAACGCCAGCGCGTAAGCGCGAGCCCGCGTTCGTTCGGCCATCCGATGCGCCGCGTGGCGCCCGGCCCACGTTGCACGGAAACAACATCCGGACAGGAAATTCGACACCCCACAGAGGATCGACAGGAAGCTTTAATACAACTTCGCGCGGCGCTGGGCTATATTGCGGGTCGATGACACTGCACTGCAGGGTAAACCCGTTGTAAAGACAACGGCCTGCAGCGTGTTTCGCGGATGATCCATTAGAGGGGGGCACCCGCGAAAGCGAGCTTCAGGATGGGCTGGCGAAGGGGAACCGCTTTCGGTCCAGTTCTAAGTCGTGTGTCTCAAGCGAACCGTCGCCGTGCTGGCGAGCGGGGAATGTAAATGAGTCTAGGGGGAACTTGATCCTATGAAGTTATCGACTCACCAGGCACGGCTACCGCTGGTCGTTGCCGTCGCCGCCGCCTGCGTCAGCGGCGGCCTGCCCACGCTAGCCCTCGCCCAGAGCGAAGGTCCCGTGGAAGAGGTCATCAGCGTCGGTACTCGCCGTGCCGAACGCTCCGCCGCAGAGACGCCCGCACCGGTCGATGTGATCGGCCAGGACGAGCTGCTCAATCAGGGCAACACGGACATCCAAAACATCCTGCGTACGTCCGTGCCGTCCTTTAACGTGAACACCCAGCCGATCTCCGACGCGGCCACGCTCATCCGCCCCGCCAACCTTCGCGGTCTGGCGCCGGACGAGACCCTGGTGCTGGTCAACGGTAAGCGCCGCCACCGTGCCGCGGTCATCAGCTTCCTCGGCGGCGGTATCTCCGATGGCGCCCAGGGCCCAGATATCTCCGTGATTCCCTCCATCGCCCTGAAGCAGGTGGAAGTGCTGCGTGACGGTGCCGCCTCCCAGTACGGCTCGGACGCCATCGCCGGCGTGATCAACTTCGTGCTCAAAGACGCCTCAGAAGGGGCCTCCTTCGAGATCGAGGGCGGTGAAGCCTACGCGGGAGACGGCGAGCAGTTCTCCATCTCCGGTAACATCGGCTTCCCCCTCTGGACCGACGGCAGCTTCATCAACCTCAGCGCTGAGTACAGTGAAGTTAACGATACGATTCGCTCAGTGCAGCGTGATGACGCGATCGGCCTCATTGCGGCCGGCAACACTGACGTGATGGACGTCTCCGTGAACGGCGTCACCGACGAGTTCACGCAGATCTGGGGTCAGCCGAACATCAATGACGACATATCCGTCTTCGTCAACGCTGGCCTGCCCCTGAACGAGTACGCCGAACTCTACGCCTTCGGTAACTACGCCGAGCGCAACGTAGACGGCGGCTTCTTCTTCCGTAACCCGACCAACCGCGGCGGGGTGTACTCAAACGACGGCGGCGCCACGCTGCTGGTCGGCGACCTCACGCCCGACGGCTCCGGCAACTGCCCAGTGGTGGATGTGGTCGACGGCCTGCCCGACGCAGCCGGCCTCGCCGCGCTGCAGGCTGACCCGAACTGCTTCTCCTTCGTCGAGACCATCCCCGGCGGCTTCACGCCGCGCTTTGGGGGTGACTTGGAGGATGCCTCGGTCGCCGTTGGCCTGCGCGGGGAGATCCCCTGGGGCAACGGTCTCACCTACGACCTCAGTTACTACTGGGGTGAGAACGAGATCAACTTCTTCATCAACAACACGCTGAACGCGTCCCTCGGTCCGGATTCGCCCCGCGACTTCAACCCGGGCGGCTACGTGCAAACGGATAACAACATCGAGTTGAACCTCGGTTACGGCATCCCGAACAGCGTCTTCGCCTCGGACATCGGTATCGCCTTCGGCTTCCAGTACCGCGAAGAGGAATTCGAGATCATCGCCGGTGATGCCAACTCCTTCGAGATCGGTCCCCTCGCCGCCCCGTCCGACGCCTTCCCGGCCGGTCAGGGCTTCTCCTCGAGCTCCAACGGCTTCGGTGGCTTCACCTCCGCCTCCGCCGGAAGCAATACCCAGAGCAACTACGCCCTGTACTTCGAAACGGAAACGGACATCACCGATCGCTTCGTCCTGCAAGGCGCCGTTCGCTTCGAGGACTACGACACCTTCGGGAGCACCACCAACTGGAAGGTGGGCGGCCTGTTCCAGGCTAACGATAACGTCACTCTGCGCTCGACCATCAGCACGGGCTTTAAGGCACCGACGGCCGGTCAGGCCAACGTGACCAACATCACCACCGCCTTCACCGGCGGCGTGCTGAACGACCAGGGCACGATTCCGCTCTCGAGTGCCGCCGGTCAGTTCATCGCTGACCGCCTGGAAGCGCAGACGGGTGTGCGTCCTGAACTCGGCCCTGAGGATTCGGTGAACTTCTCCATCGGCGCCGCCTTCGACGCGGGTCCGATCAGCTTCACGCTGGACTACTTCCGCATCGAAGTGGACGACCGCATCTCGATCTCCACCCAGCAGGACTTCCAGGGTGAGCTGATCGCGACGGCCAACGAAAACGGCGTGATGCTGCCGGACAACCCCACCACCAGCCAGGCGCTCTTCGCCCTGGACGATGCAGGGATCTTGAACGCAGCGGACTTCGCCGGTTCGGAGGATTTGGCAAGCTTCGGCTTCTTCAACAACTCCTTCGACACGCGCACGCAGGGTATCGACCTGGTCGCCAACACGGACTTCACGATCTACGACGGCTCGAGCTCGTCGCTGGCCCTGGCGTTCAACTACACCGACACGGAAGTGACCGATCGCGGCCTGGACACGGCAGCGCCCCTGTCCCTGGGTCGTCAGCGTCAGCTCGAGGAGAACATCCCGAACTTCCGCGGCAACCTCACCTTCAACCATTTCCAGGGTCCGTTCCGCGGCATGGTGCGGTTGAACTACTGGGGTGAGTTCTTCGAGTGTCACCTCGACGCCACGAACGACGATCCGGCCCTCGGCGGTTGCGACCTGCCGATTGACAGCGATGCGATCGTGACCGTGGACATGGAGGCAGCCGCCACCATGTTCGACAACCGCATCGAAGTGGTGCTGGGTGCACAAAACGTGTTCGATACCTTCCCGGACGAAAACCCGTTCGCCGGTATCGTGGGCGCCCTGTACCCGACCACCTCGCCGAGCGGTTTCTTCGGCGGCCTGTGGTACCTGAAGCTGCGCGGTCAGTTCTGATCGCGTGACTGACTGAGTGGGAAGCCCCGTCGCTCGCGAGCGACGGGGCTTTCTCTCGCCTGAGTTTCGCGCCAGCGTACGCCTAGGAAAGCTGCTGGGCGATACGCTCCACGCAATCACGGTAGCTTCGGCTCACCTTCAGCTCCTTGCCGCAATCGAGCGCGAGGAACGACTCGCCGTTGATATGCCCGCGGATCGACGCGACGCGAGTGATGTTGACGATCGTGGATCTGTGCACGCGTGCGAAGCGCTCCGTACCGAGCATCTGTTCGATCTGCTTCATGGTTCCGCGCAGCACGTGCGTCTCGCCGAGGGCGTGCACGCACAGGTAATCCCCCGCGGACTCGATCCAGGCGATGTCCTCCATGTCCACACAGGTGGTACGGCCTGCGTTTTTGATCGCCAGCCGACGGGGTTTGGCCTGCAACGCCCCCTCGCTCTCGAGTGCCTGCTCGAGGGATACCTCCTCACCTGTGATGTCGCAGATCAGCTTCAACAGCCGCGAGCGATGATCCGATGCCTCGCGGGCCACCGCGTGGGCCCGAGCGCGCTGCAGGGCGGCCTGCAGGCGCCGATCGTCGATCGGCTTTAGGAGGTAGTCGAGGGCGTTGGCCTCAAAGGCACGGATCGCATGCTCCGCAAACGCGGTGACGAAGATAACGATCGGCATCTGCGGGCCGGCGAATTCGCGCAGGGTGGCGAAGCCGTCAAGCACAGGCATTTGGATATCGAGGAACACCAGATCCGGCTCGTGCTCTCGCACGGCGGCGATCGCTTCACGGCCCGTACTGCAGCGCGCACAGATGTCGACGTCCTCCTCCTTGCGAAGGCGGATCTCAAGGCCGCGGCGGGCCAGCTCTTCGTCATCGACGATGATCGTTCTCAGTGTCTTCACTCCCGCGCTCCCCGGCCCCTCGGACATCGCCGATGGCCACCTCCCCTAGCCTTGATGAATCAGGAGACAGTGCGTCGCACGAGAGGTTCCGAAGCGCCGAAGGAAGCTGGCTGCGGGCGTCGGCCCGAGACCAATCGGGCCCCTTTGGCTACCGCTCGCCCCCTTGTCATCGACTCCTGCTCGGAGACCTGCGCGGCGGCGGGGGTGGAGACGTACGCCCAGTCAGCCGGCCGGCGGGAGCAGCCCTAGCTTGCGGGGGCGTGCTCCAGAGGCAGGTTGATGCTGATTACCAAACCCTTCGGACTGTTCGGCGCGAGCGTCAGGGCCTGCGAATCACCGTAGAGTTGCTTTAGGCGCTCGCGAGTGTTCTTAAGGCCCACACCGGTCGAACCGTGGCTGGGCATGCTGCCGTTTTTCAGGCCCGGACCGTCGTCCGCGATGGTGACCATCAACGACTGATGATGGGTGCGCGCAGCGATTCGGACCGTGCCCCCCTCCTCGCGCGGGCTGATCGCGTACTTCACCGCGTTCTCGATCAATGGCTGGAGGATTAGGCTTGGCACGAGGGCGTCGAGGGCCTCGCCCGCCACCTCACGCTGGATGGTCAGGCGCTCGCCGAAGCGCACCTTCTCGATCTCCAGATAGAGATCTAAGGCCTCGAGCTCCTGGCGCAGGGTGACGCGCCGCATTGGGTCATTATCGAGGGAGTATCGCAAGAAATCGCTTAGGCGCGTGACACACTCATTGGCCATCTCAGTGCGGTGATCGAGGATCAGGGTGGAGATCGCATTGAGGGTGTTGAAGAGGAAGTGAGGATTGAGCTGATAGCGAAGCATCGTGAGCTGCGCCTGGTGGGCGGCAGCCGTGGCGTTCAGGGCGCGGCGCGTCTGGTCCTGCAGCTCCTGGTAGTACTTGATGCCGAAGTAGAGGCCACTCCAGCACACGAAGAGGTAGAAGGTGCCGAGATAGCCGCCGAAGTAGCTCTTCCAGTCGCTCGGCGTCCAGCCGCCCTTCACCCAATCGAAGTAGAGATGGTTGATCACGAGTGAGCGCACGCTGGCGAGGGCGAAGCACAGGGCCAGCGTGGACAGGGCCAGCTTCATCGGCGGGAAGGACCACCAGCGCCGGTAGATCGCCCGCATCGGCACGGTGAACGTGATGCCGAGCAGGCCCGAGACGGAGATCACCCACAGGTAAGACTCCGGCTTGTCGTAAGCGAAGGCGCCAATGTAGGCCGTGACCACATAGCCAGCCCAGCCGCCTAAGTTCAGGGCCCAATAGAAGCGGTTACGGTCCGCCATCAACTCCCTAATGTTCATGGGTTGAAGAATCGCACAGGCGCATCGCTCTGGGGGATTTGAATCGACGCGCGCTCAGCGTTCAGCCCTCCGCCGTGAGCACAGCGACGGCTTCCCCGTCATCGAGCGCCTCGGCGCCGCGCACAGCCACCCTATCGCCTGGGCTCAGCGAGCCCTCCACAGCCACGCGAGGACCGCTCGCCTCGCGCAACTGCACGGTCACCCGCTCTGCCCGATTGTCGCTGCCGATGCGCATCACGAAGGCGCCGTCGGCGCCAAGCACCACGGCGTCGCGTGGCACGGTGAGCGCGTGGTTCGCGGAAATGGGAATCGATAGGCTCACCAGCTGCCCTGCTGCCAGGTAGGTGGAGGCGTCACCGGGCAGGTCAATGCGCAGTTCGAAGGTCTGCGAGGCCTCGACGGCCGCCGGCACCACCGTGCGCACCTGACCGGGCAGGGTGAGTTCCCCCAGCGTCACGTCCACCAGGACGCCCGTAGAGACCCGGGGCAGGTGGCGCACGGGAACTGCTGCGCGCACTTCGAGGTGACGCGTGTCCGTCATCTGCGCAAGGACATCGCCGCGTGAGACGTCCTCGCCGCCGCGCCGCGCTTGGGTGATCACCACTCCCGCGAAGGGCGCCGGCACCGTGCAGCGCTCGAGCATCTTGCGCGTCTGCCGAACGCGTACGCTGCCGATGCGCTGCTCCATGCGCGCGAGGTCGCGATCAGCTCGCACCCGCGCAACCTGGCTGACCGAGGCCGCCAGCTGCGCCTGCTCCAGGCGCACGACCTCCTCTGCTAAGGCCCGTGAGCGAATCTTCTCCCGCGCGACCTCCGCTTGCTGCTCCTCCAGCCGCAGTTGCAGGGCGCCGCAGTCGAAGCGCGCAACGGCATCTCCGGCCTGCACGTAGGCGCCAGGCTCCGCGACCCACTGCAGCTGGCCGTCGAGGCCGGCCGTAAGCGAAGCGGCGTTGCGGCTGTGCACGGTGCCCGCGCTGGCGACGCGAGGCGTCAGTGCCTCCGAAATCACCTGGGACACGGTCACCGGCACGCTAGGCCCGTTGGGCACTTGCCCGAAGCCTACGCACGGCAGCAGCAGTGCGCATATCGAAAGCACAGAACGATTCATGAAGACAGCCTCCTCGGTGCCTTAGGTGGTGGACAGGGGCGCGAGCGATCCATCGGCGGATGCATGGCACTGCTCCCCGAAGCGCAGGATGCTCGGCAGCAGCACGAGAGTGAAAACCGCGCTGACCCCCATCCCGCCGACGATTACCGTGGCCAGCCCGCGGTAGATCTCACTGCCCGCCCCCGGCACCAGCATCAGTGGCAACATACCGAATACAGAAGTTAACGTACTCATGAAAATCGGACGGGTGCGCAGGCGAATGGCCTGCGAAACCGCATCTCGCCGAGCCGTCCCCTCGCGCTCGGCCGCCCGCGTTTGATGCACAAGCAGGATGGCGTTGTTCACCACCAGGCCGAGCATGATGATGAAGCCTATCATCGTGAGCAGCTCCAGCGACTGGTGCGTGAACAGGTTCAGCACACGCAGGGAAAGGACGCCTCCCACCACGGCCAAAGGCATTACCAAAACGACGATCAAACCGTCACGCAAGGAGCGAAACATCGCCGCCATGATCAACAGCAGGATCAGAATCGCGAGCACAAAGTTACGTGCCATGGTGGCGATGGCGCCCGCCAACTGATCCGCCGTGCCTCGGTAGAACACGCTCACCTCGCCAGATACTGCGTCGGCAAATACCGGGTCGACCACCCTGCGCAGGGTCTCGAGGGCTTCCTCCATGGTCAGCTCGGGAGGCGGCAGCACCTGCAGGGAGATCGTGCGCTGGCCGTTTACGCGACGCAGTTGGGTCGGGCCAACCGTACGCTGGGGTTGAGCCAACTCGCCGAGCAGCTGCACCCCCGCCAACGGGGTGGCGATGGGCGTTGCTGCGAGATCTTCTGGTGTGTCCCAGCCGCCACCCCACAGGATCACATCGTAGCCCTCGTTGCCGTCGAAGTAGCGCCCCCCGAAGAGCCCACCGGTGAAGGCGCGGGTGGCGTCGGCGATGTCGGCGCGGTCCAGTCCCGCCTGCACGATGCGAAGATCGTCCGGCAGCAACTGCAGTTCGGGTTTGGAGAGCGTGAGGCCTGGTATGGCGCGGGCAGACCAGCCGTCTAGCTCAGCGTCGATTACCGCCTGCCCCGCACGAGCTGCGTCCATGAGGGGTATCAACTCCGGCCCCTGGATGTCAATGTCGATGTTCCTGCCGCCAGAGACACCGATGTTCAACAAGGAGGCTCGGGAGACGAAGGCGTCGGTGCCGGGCAAGCCTGCGAGCAAATCCCCACGCAGGAGTTCCATTAGCTCCGGCGCCTCACGCGGGTCCTGTGGATAGATGAACACCCCGGAGGCGTTGGTGCCGTAGGAGTACAGGTTATAGCCGCGGATGCCCGGGCGCGCCTCGCCGTCCACATGAGGTTTGAGGCGGCGCATTACCTCAGCCATGAGCTCCCGCTCAATCGTGCCCAGAGGGATGCCCTCGGGCAGACTGAAGGACACGCGCACGCCATCGGCGTCTGCCTGAGGCAGAAAGTCCAGCTTCGGCGCCAAGGTGAGCGTGAGTACCGGGGGCACACAAAGCAACACCACCACCCACAGGAGGCGACGCCGCGGCGAGCCTGTCCACCGCATGAGCGTGCAGGTCAGGCGATCCCAAAGGGAGGAGAGACGGTCCGTCGCAGGCACACCCCGCAACAGATAGCCACTCGCCACCGGCAGTACGGTCAGCGCCGCGACCGTAGACGCTGCCACCGCCACGGACAGGGTGAGGGCCAGATCCGCGAACAGCTGCCCCTCGATACCACGCATAAAGAGGATGGGCAGGAAGATCGCGACGCTGGTCACCGTAGAGGCAAACAGTGCCCCGACCACCTGCCTGGGCCCTTCCCGGATCGTCTGCCCTATCGGCATTCCGCCCTGGCGCAAGCGCACGACATTCTCCTGCACGATAATCGCAGCATCGAGCACCAAGCCAACAGCGAAGGCGAGACCCGCCAGGGAGACGACGTTCAGGCTACGCCCGAGCAGACTCAGGGCGATAAACGCCGAGAGCAGCGAGAAGGGAATCGTGAGAGCGATGAGCAGCGTGGCGCGCCACCCGCGCAAGAAGCACCACAGCACGCTAAGAGCCAGCGCCACCCCGAGGAGCAGGTTGCCATTCACCAGGGCGATGGCGCGACGAATGTGTACAGACGCATCGAAGCTCAGCACGATGCGCAGCGCTTCCTGCCCCAGGGGCCCGGCATTGAGCTCGTCGATAACGCCGTTGATCTGATCGAGCACGGTCACCGTGTTAGCACCGTACTTGCCCTGCACGCGGATGTAGTACGCAGGGTAACCCGTGCGGTAAGTAAATCCCGTGCGCGGATAGAGCTCGGTGCTCACCTCAGCGATATCGCGTAAGTAAACGGGTTGATCCGCACGACGAGCCACGATGAGATTACCGAGCTGCGATAGATCAAAGCCCCCCAAGAAGCGCACCGTGTACTGGCGTCGACCCACGCTGGCAGTGCCCCCGGTGCTGTGCACGGCCCGGTTTAGGGCCTCGCTGATTTGCGAGATCTCCACGCCCAGGTTGGCCGCCCGATGGGGGTCGAAGGTCACGAGCACCAAGGGCTCGCGCTCGCTCGCCAGATCTACCCGCTGCACGCCGTCCACCGCCAGCAGACGGGGCTCGACTTCATCTTCGATGATGCGCTGAAAAGCGGTCACGTCGGTGCCGGGCACGGGCACCTGCGGATGCACCAGCAGCGTAGCCATCGGTGCATCCCAACCACCCACCTGTATAGACGGCTCTTGCGCGTCGCTCGGCAAGTCATCGGTATTGTTAAGCGCGCTCAACACATCGAGCATGGCTTGGCGCAGATCGGTCTCCAGATCAAAGTCTAGACGGATGTTGCCGCCGCCCGCATTGATGCGGCTGCTCATCTTCACCACCCCGGGGACGGCGCGAAGGGCATCCTCCTGAGGCTTGATGATGTTGGCCTCCACTTCCTGGGGAGCCGCGGCGCGCCAGTCCGTGTGGATGTTGATTTGGGGGTACTCGATATCCGGCAGCATCTGGATAGGCAGCGTCGCCACGCCCACCACGCCGAGGATGATCACCATTGCCGCGCTCGCCAAGAGGGCTGGCGGATGGTCGGCGGACAGGCGAGTGAGTGACATGCTGCGAACCCTCGTCACACGGTGAATCGAACGGCGAAGTGCCATTGGGGAGGGCTCACAGTGACCGGGACGCAGGGGCGATTGAAGGCGAATCCGTCAGAGTGACGAGCATTCGCGACGAGGTGAGATGGCTGGCGTGGGGGTGAAACGCCTGGTCGACGCAGTGGCTCGGCTCACCGCAAGGACGCGGTCTCCGGGCTTCGGACCAGACCGTGGAGGCGACGCCGGCGCGCCAGAGGCGAGCCCCTAGGGCTCACGCAAACGCCGCCACACCTACCCCGCGGGGCGCCATCGGCAAGGGAGAGGCGCTCGATATGGCGTTCGCGAACCCGGATCAGCAAGCGCGTCTGGTGCGCAGCGTCTCAGGACGTGTCATGTACGAGGATCCTCTCCGCTAAGGGAAGGTCGCGCGGACACGCGGGCGGCACCAACCTCACAGCTGCGCCCCCAGATGAATAGGCGCTGTCAGTTGCCACTAGGTACTCAAGCGAGCTACCAAAGCCGTATCCAAAAACTGCGCGAACGTCGTCGCCTTGCCGTCGCCATCGAAGGTGACGTGGTCCATCATCTCCGTGTCGATTGCCTCCCCAGTGGGGCGATGGACGAGCTGCAGACGATAGAGTGCGCACGCCCGATCGCCCTCTACCACCAGCGACCGCTCATCGCGGCGCACCCAGCGCCAGGTGTTCACCAGCTCGGCCAACGCGGCGCGCAGCTGCTCGTGACCGCGAGCGCGAAGCGGTTGCCCGCTAGCGTCGTAGACATTCGCCATGCGGTACACGCCCGCCTCGGCGAAGCTCGCCACGCAGGCCTCCACATCTGCTGCTAGCCTCGCCTCGTACATGCTGTGAAGCGCCTGGGCCACGGGGGGTGCTTCCATCGTATTCACCTCGAAGGTCAACGAATCGCTAAGCTTGCAATCCTAGCGGGTCGGCGAGCGGAAGACACGCTCGCCGGGCGCGTTGCGATGGCCGTTCGCTCAACGCCGCCTAGGATGCACCTTTGAGAAGGCCTTCGTAGGTGGTGAGATCATTGGCTGAGAAGCAGCAGAAGGTGACCTGGCGCACCGTCGTCTCCGGCTGCGCAAGGCTTGCGCGCACGGTGTCGACGGCCAGGGAGGCCGCGAGCATCGGCGGATAGCCGTAAGCCCCGGTGCTGATACACGGGAAGGCGATACTCGCACAGCCGTGTTCGGAGGCGAGCTGAAGTGAGCGTCGGTAGCACGAGGCTAGGAGGTCTGGCTCGCCGCGGTCGCCCCCGTGCCAGATAGGCCCCACCGTGTGGATGACGAACCGCGCAGCGAGCCCATAGGCGCGGGTGAGCTTCGCATCACCCGTCTCACAGCCACCGAGTAACCGACAGGCGGCCAATAGCTCTGGGCCCGCTGCAGCATGGATCGCTCCGTCCACCCCACCGCCACCAAGCAGGGTGGTGTTGGCCGCATTTACGATCACCTCTGCCGTAAGCGTGGTGATGTCATCCCGTATCGCACGCATCGTTTTCTCTCTAGGTCACCGCTAGGCTGAGAATCATCGCCTGCAACTTGAGTACCGTCCGCCAGTTGCGCGTGGTCACCGATGAACCGGCGCAGCGGTCCAAGCGCGCGGGCGTCAGCTTAGTCTCGGCGATTCCTGCAGGATAGTGCAGCCACAGCGCCTGATCGGCCGCTAGCACCAGCTCCCCGCGCGATGCCAGCGCCTGCAGCTGAATCGCTGCGTCCGCGGCTAGAGGCTGCTTAGCGACACCCACCTGCACCCGATTCGGTGCGCCCTGCGCTTGCTCGGCGAAGGGATTGCCGTCGATCAGAGCATGCCATTGATCGCCATCGCGCACGACGATGGGTACTTGCAAGCCGAAGTGCTCCCGCAGAGTTCCCGCCAGGTGACGCTCGATGGCGCTCGCCCCAAGCGCCGACACGAACACCACGTTCCCGCTCTGGATGTACGTCCCAACCTGCCTAAGCGGCAACGCAGCTAGGGCTGCACGCAGCTCCGCCATTGGCAACTGGTCGTGTCCACCCACGTTGACACCGCGCAATAGGGCGACGAATCGACGCTCTCGCTTGGCCATCGGGGTCAAATTCTCATTGAAAAATAGTGGCCACTGGCCAATCGGAGGCACCGCTTCGCGTGCCCCTGAAGCGAGCCTTGGCCCCGTCACGGCATCTTGCGAAACCGATAGTGTCCGGTGATCGGGAACGCGAACAGCGCGTCTTCGAGTCGTGGCCCGGCACCGATGTTGTGCACGATGAGTGGCCGTCGCCCATCCCCGCTGCGCTTATCGCTGACGATGCCTATATGGGGTAAGTTGCCTGGCAGCATCCAGGTGACCAGATCGCCAGGCCGGTAGTCGGCAGCCACGTCACTCGTGCCCAGCACCTCCCCGTGCCGCTCAAGGAATCGTTGCAGGTTGGGTACACGGCGGTGGTCGATATTGGGATCAGGGCGCGCCAGACCCCAGTACGCGGGGTAGTCGCCGAAGTGCGCCGACATGTCCTCATGGACCGCCTGCTGGAGATCGACACCGACAGCCCGGTAGGCGCGCACGATAACGTCAGTACAGACACCGATGTTGGCTGGCACGTCGCCGCCCGGATATGCCATGTGATAGTAACTGCCGTCGTAAGTCACCGAGTGACCGGTCCGCTCGTGGGCGGCCGCCACGAGTTTATCAGCGAAGTCATGCTCGGCGACTGCTTGGGCGTTGGCAAGTTGCACCCACACGCCTACACAGAGAGCGCCTAAGAGAATCGCACGCATCATCTTCTGCGCTAGCCTCCAGTCCGCCTCAATCCACCGAGTGCGCAAACGCCCCGTGGGCGAGAAAGTGCACCACTTGATCCTGCACTCGCTCCGATCTCATGATCAACGGGTGGGCTTGAGGAACCTCGATATGGTCCGCCATGCCCGCCACCTTGGTGCTCGCGACGCTGACCTTGCCGTCGTCAGGGTTGGGCAGGCTGAGCGAAAGCAGCACGTTGATCGACCGCGTACCGGCGACGATCCCTACGGGGTAGGTCACCGGTCCCAAAGCCAGTGGCACGGAACGCCCATCCGTCCCCAACTGACGCCCGGCGGGGCCGTTTAGCAGATCGTAACCTGGCACGTGCTGCCAGTTGTCAACGACCTCGCTGCCCTGATTTGGGGGCGCCAGCATTACCGTGTGGCCGAGCCCGTCCACTGTGCGCTTCGAAAGGTATTGACGCACCAGGATACCGCCGAGCGAGTGCGTCACGAAGTGGATACGGGCCAGCGGCCCGCACGCATCGACCCCTTCGCGCACGTACCGCTCGGCGAGCACAGCTATCTCGTGCTGGCGAGAAGGATACGCCTGATTGATCACTCGATAGCCTTCGGCTTCGAGTCGCCGGGCCATCGGCTCCATCGACTTCGCCGTGCGCGCGAGACCGTGCAACAGCACCACGCACTCCGCGTCGGACGTCGCGATCTGAGGCATCGCGATCTGAGGCATCGCGAAGGCGATGATCGCCATCGCAAGCCGCAGTAGGTGCCTACCATTCATCGCTCAGTCTCTGCGACCAGCAGCAACGGTTTCCACTTCACCTAGTGCTCTTGCCCGTTTGCTCGGCGTCACGTAAACCGAGGCCTGCACCAGGTTACAGTCCTCGTAGGCGTTGCACACGTCGTCGGCAAACACACGTGCTGACCTGGCATACTCGCGCCCCAGCAGTAGGGCGACCCCGCCGACCAAAACCCAAGCCCGCGTCTCGACGTGGACATGCACTGGCGTTTCTGCGGCTTCGGGCCGAGCGTGCCCCAGCAAGCCTGCGCCCCTCCTCAGCCCGGCACAAGCGCAAAGCAGGCCCCCACCGGATCGCGTACCACTGCATAGGCATGCTCGCCGTGGGTCTGCGATGTCGTCTTGATGATCTCACCACCCTGTTCTCGCGCGCGGCGGACGCTGTCCTCGAGATCCGCCACGGGGAGATAGATCAGCCATACGGGCGGGATCACCGCGTTGGGCCCGCGCGCGTGGCAGATGCCCGCGGCTGGTGTGCCCTCGCCCATGCACATATTATAGTCGACGTAGCGCTCCCCCGCGTCTTCCATACCTACGTCTTGGGGAGCCCAACCGACGACCCGGCGGTAAAAGTCTCGAATGCCGGAAGCGTCGGGGACCGTCAGGTCTAGCCAAGCGATACGTCCCATTGGCGCGGCGACCTGCTCGTCTAGCGAGGGCATCGCCTGTGGCGAGATCACCGGAATGACGCCGAACGCCACACCAACCGGGTCTTGCAGGACTGCCCACTGACTGTTGCCGTCGTCGTCCTTACCGTGCATCAGCTCACGACCACCGAGCTCGACTGCAACACTAGCGCTGACCGCCACGTCGGTCACTTGAATGTGAGGCATCCATTGAAGAGGGAGGTCGGCGTACTCGGGACTGCGCGCACCCAGCCCGATAATCGGCGCGCCGAGGTTGTTCATCAAATCCTCTCGCCACAAAGGACGCTCGCCCGTGCCGAGCACTGCTGAGTAGAAGCGCATCTCGCGCTCGTGCTCGGGCACGGCAATATCGGCGCTGACGACGCCGCCAACGCACGCGACGAAGGGACCACTCATGATACTTCTCCTAGGAATGCGCCGAACATCGGCAGGCGAGGAACACCTCGGCGAGCCCTTCTGCTGCACTCGCCGCGCACTACATCACAGCTGCCAATAGCCGGATTCGATACCGCCCTGGATGACGATGGCGCAGGTGCCGTGCCCTGGGAGCTCCATGGGCGGCAGGGCCACGTGAGCTCCAGCCCCAGCGGCCGCGTCCACGGCCGCCTGAATATCGGCGACGAGAACGTAGTTACGCACAACGGGGGCTTCCGCATCATGCATGGGCGCTCGCACACCCAGCATGCCACCGCTGGGCAGGGACGCCGTCCTAGCACCGCCTAGGCTAGGATCACCATCACCGAACGTGACGTCCTCTAGCAGCGAATAGGTGTTGCAAACTGCATCTACCTCAGGGGTGACGATCTCGACGTACTGAATCTTCATGGCGTTTCCTCATCCTTAGCGTCCTTACGCCGAACGGTGCTCCGAGCAGCGCTTGCGCCGGTCATCGCAGGCGCACTTCCGACAACTCAACGCACGAATGCACGGCGAGCTTCCCGACCATCCGACGCATTGGCATGTCGATGACGCTCGGCATCATGAGAGTCGATACCAATGGCACACCAACGCAACCCTATAGCTTCGTTGGCATGAGGTCGCGTTGGCTTCAGCCACGATGTCGAACGAGCGCAAGGGCTGTCAAGCCTTTCTCCAGAGGAGGCTGGAAGAGAGATTATTGAAGACACGGTGATCGATGGCGATGTGCCTATCGAGGACAGCCTTCAAGGCTTCGCCTGCTGCATTAGCTCAGAGAGCTCGAGAATCGACACTGCGGTGTCGCAGCAGGTGAACCTTCGACCCCTTGTAGGCTTTGTACAGGGCCGCATGCGCCTTGTACGACATCTCGTCGGTGCGCCGGTAGTGGTCGCTCACCCAGCTCAAGAGCATCTTGGACTACGGTCCAGAGCATCCTTGCTCGCATACTTGTGCGGCCCCCAAAGGCCTCGCGCGACAACGGGAGAGGCACGCCATCTGGCCGGGATCCAACCAGATCAACAAAGGCCCTCGCGCCAACAGGAGCGCGGCCAGCGACTCACAGCAACCTTCGACAATCCAGGCGCCTGCTCCTGCTAGGCGTTACCGGAGCTCCTTGGCAGCGTCCGATTCGCTGCGGGCAGCCCCCCGCTTGGTCAGGCTCCCAATAGACTTCGTCCAAGTCTACGGCGTCTGCTTGTTTGCTTGTAGCAGGTCCCACCCGTTGCCGTAAAGATCCTCGAACACCGCCACGGTGCCGTAGGGCTCGTACCGTGGCGCTCGAACGAAGGTAACCCCTCGCGAGCGCATCTTCTCGTAGTCGCGAGCAAAGTCGTCTGTGCCGAGAAAGAAGCACACACGGCCGCCGCACTGCTTGCCTACCAACGTTTCCTGCGCCGGTGTCGAAGGGCGCGCCAGGACGATGCCAGCCTCACAGGACCCAGGCGGATCAATCACCACCCATCGCTTATCCTGCTCGCGGACGTAGGTGTCCTCTCGCAGGGTGAAATCAAGCGTAGCGGTGAAGAAGGCAAGGGCCTCGTCGTAGTCGCGCACGAGCAACGATACGTATAGCAAGCGTTGGTTCATTTCGCGCGCACTTACCTTAGCAAACGGTTTTGCGATCGCTGGCACTGCCCAGCGTGGCGACAGGTTCTCCGGATAGGACGATCGGCTGGGAGCCGGGCACTACTCGGGCTCCCATTTGAGCGCCTTCGCGACCCAAGCGGCAGAACGCCACTCCAACACGCCTAGGGCGGTTGCCTCACCATCGGAGACGCGAACACTCGCGCCCGAGGACAATTGAATACCATAGTCGATGATGAACTGAGTGGTGCGCTGCGAATCGAGCCGGATCGCACCATCTAACTCTCGAGCGGAGAAGTCCACGGGAATTGTGGGGCTAGCTACCACTGGAGCCACTCACAAGTCCCGCGATCGCGCCACTCTCCACCACAAGCACAGCGGTCATTGCCGATGCACCAGGGCTTCTACTTGGGCGCCGATGGCAAGAGGATCAGCTTCCACCTCGATACACACGGACACATGCCCCCAGCTGGCGGGCAGAACGAACTGGAAGAAGTTACCGTAGCGCACCAGCAGGTAGTTGAGGCCACCGCAGTCGATATTGCCACGTTGGCTAGCTAGGGTGAGAAGCGTAGGGTTGACCAGGAGCTCCTCGTATCGATCGCTCTGCGACCCACTTGCACCAAGGGTGTCGGACTTGGCTTCGGTCTCGAGCTGGCCGTCCCTATAGACCGCCACGTAGCGAATGCTGTCCGATAGCTTGAAGATGCTCTCAATCATGGGCTCTCTCCGCCGACTCGACGGCTACCTCGATAATGGATTCGCTGGGACGGCCTGGCATAGGTCAGGTAGCGGCCTCTACGCCCTTCTCGTGCAAACAAGGAAAGTAGCTCGGGCCGACGAGTACCCCCTCCGGGCTCAGAAATCGCGCCACTGTCCGACCCCATGGCTCCTCACGAACGTGCGCGCGATGCTGTCGCCGCCATCCTGCATCTTCTCTACGGCCGCGAACACCGCCGCGACGCCTTTAAGTGCAAACTCGATACTCGCTTGCGGTTCGGGCTCATGCGATGGCCGAACATCAGTCCGAACGCATGCCCTAGCCGCCCGGGGCGATGATGCCAGAGTAGCCTACGCGTTCGTGCACAACAGGTGCAGTGCGCAGTGCGCTACACTCCATGGCAAAGGGATGGGCACGGCCGGAGATACGCAGCATGATCGCCTACATCACCGTTGGCGCCAATGACATCGAGCGCGCAAAACGGTTCTACGCAGCGTTCCTACCCACCCTCAACTACGAACTCGTGGAAAATTCAGCTGGCTTAGCCTACGCACAACCCAAACCACCGGGTCAGGGCGCTCCTCCGCCCGAGTTCTACGTGAGACCACCCTTTGATGGCCGTCCGGCCTCGGCCGGCAACGGGTCGATGATCGCATTCCAGGCGCGCAACCAACAGCAGGTGCGCGAGCTTCATGCCGCGGCGCTCGCCGCCGGCGGCTCTGACGAGGGTAAACCGGGATTCCGTGAGTCCTACGGGCCTCGTTTCTACGTTGGCTACCTTCGCGATCCGCATGGCAACAAGATTGCACTGTTCTCAAGTGACCCAAACGAACCCGGACGAGATGGGTAGCGCCGCTCAAACGCGCGGCACGGTCTCGCCGACGCTAAGGCGCGCTACTCCTCAGGGCCGGCCAGGCGGAGAACGCCAGGAAATAGAGCATGACAAGATTCACCAGGGGCAGCACTAAGAGTAGCGACAGCCACGGGCTATAGCCTGCCTTCGAGAAAATCCTCCAAAACGGTGCAATGATTGCAACGATGATCAGCAACTGCCAAAGCGAGATTCCACCCAACCCCATCACTGCTACTCCCTGCACGAAAAAATGAGCCTCAATTACCCAAGTGTACGGTACAACTAGGGTTCCAGCGCCCCCTCCCGCCGTGCGCATAGCGCTCTCGACGACAAGACCCTAACGGCCTTCTCGGCACCACATCGTGGGTCATGGTGTCCGCCGTAGTGCCTGACCTGCCGACAGCTGCTGTGATGGGGTGGACTCCTCCCGCCGATTTTCGGCATCAATGTGCCAAGCTAGTGCTGTCGAATCCACAAGCTGTACGCCAGGAGGAGCCCAAGTGCAGAAGCTTACGACGATCGCCGTTGACACCGCAAAGCTCGTATTCGAAGTCGTCATCGATGCCAAGCCAAAGCGCCGATCGATGCGCCTGTCCCATGATGAGTTCCGCGCCTTCATCGTCACACAGGAGCGGTCACGGTTCGTCCTCGAGGCGTGTGGCGGCGCACGCCATTGGGCGCGCCTGATGGCCGCCCACGGCCACGAAGTCCGGATGCTCCCCGCCCTCTACATCAGGCCCTATCGGCGGCGCAACAAAACCGATCGCGCCGATTGCCTAGCGATGCTTGAAGCCGACAAGAACACAGAGATCTTGTCCGTTCCGATTAAGCCTGTCGACGCTCAAGCGCTACAAGCGCTTTACCGCGCCCGCTCCGGCTGGATGGCCACGCGCACTGCGCGCATCAACGCACTTCGAGGCCACCTGCGCTAGTTTGGCATCGTCTTGCCGGAGGGCGTCAACAAGGCGCGAGCGATGTTCGCTGAGTCGATCGATGACGACGCTGTCCCGCAGATGCTCCGACCAGCGCTGCATACGCTACTTCAGGAGATCGACGACCTCGAGGTCAAGGTAGACGCAGTCGAACACCAACTCGCCGGCTTCGCCAAGCAAAGCCCGTCTGCCAAGCGACTGATGGGTATCCCGGGCAATGGCTTGCTCACCGCGACAGCAATGCTCGCGAGCGCCGGCAAGGCAAGCTACTTCCGCTCCGGCCATCATCTCGCCTCGTGGATCGGTCTCACCCCTCGAGAACACTCCAGCGGCTCTCGAGGAACGCTCGGCGGGATCTCCAAGCGAGGGGACCCGTACTTGCGAATGCTCCTGGTCCACGGCGCGCGCCCCCTATTGCGAGCAGCAAATCAGCGAGTCAAGAGCGACAGGCCACTCGATACGCTACAGCGCTGGGCGTTGCAGCTACAGGAGCGAACCACACACAACAAGGCCGCGTGCGCGATCGCCGACAAGATGGCTCGCATCGCATGGGCATGCTGGTGAAAAGACACGTCTTACGCGCGTGAGCCAAACCTTAGCGCTGCGTAAGCCACCAGATAACAAAAACGACTCACCTACCTCATAGGTTGCGCGGGAGAGCACGAGCGATCGTGGCATGACAGGTCGGCCCTGTTCGGGGCCAAGCCGATAACCAGGCCGTGCCTAGGGCACTCTGCTGCGTGTGGCTCCCCGAACGCCGATTCCATGAAGGCCAGAGCCCTGAAGCCCACAAGCAACTGGGCGTCGCGGTTCATCAACTGGCCGGATGTACGACTGCAGTCGCTTCTCTGTCGACGCCCAGATCCAAAGCCGCTCAACTGCTACTTGCGGGAGGAGTCCATGTACGCCGGGTTAGGCTGCGTCGCACTAGCGCTGTCACTCGCCACCAGCTTGCTCATCACAAGCGCTTTGGCCGCTTGATTCGAGTGCTCCGACAGCTTCTGATTCTAGTCGATACAGTTCATTTAGAAGGAGTAACTCCCGCAGCGCAAGGTCGGGGGTCGACGTGACTGGCTCATGTGCCCTTCGATTTCGGAACGCCCCGTAAACACCTGAGAATATATGCATAAGCGATTGCGCCTCCTCTCGATCACGCCCATGCCACTTCAGTAAGGCGTTGTCAGGATTGAAGGCCTTTCGCATGAGTCTTACCCCGGGTTCCTTCCCAGCTTGAGAGCGCTCCCGAATCCGTGATTCCAGCTGGACATACGCCTTCAAGAGGGTCGCGTCCGGATCCACCAAGTATTGCGGTAGAACTTTGTCGAGCCGTGGATCCAGGACGGCACATGGAAGGGTCAACGGATAGGCGTCGTAGAACCCCAGCCTCTTGCCGTCAGTGCCGCTCCAAATGTAGTCGTAGATGCGTGTGGGACGAACTGGCTTCTGGGCAATCAGGCGCTCAATATCCTTGGCTAGCAGCTGCGCATTGTTGAGTCGCTGCATAAACGACTTAGGAACGCAGTACTCTTCAACCTCAGTGTTCCGCTCGCCGAGCAGGGACAACGCGGTTGCCAGGCCGCGAGGGCCCTCGCCGTTGTAGCCAGATGAAAACCCGCTGCGAATTACTATAGGCCACGACTCCTGCACTATCACTACGAAGCCGTGGTTTTGACCGCAAGTCACAAGCGCCGTATGAGAAATCTCCCAATGACGTTGCAGCAACTCCGCGAGCGCGGTCAGGCAAGTCTGTGTAGCCCCAGAGCGTCCGCGATACTCGATCTCTTCCACCAACCGATCGCTCATACTTCTCCAAGCAGCCTAACGCCGATGCACAGTGGCGCTTGAGGCGAGTACCGCTCCGGCGGTAGCCGGAGTGGTGCTCGGGTCAAGCGACAACTGCACGCACTGGTTAAGCCGCAACATCCAGTGTGCTCACAGCCATCGCCCCGGAGTTGCGGCAGGTAGTGAACGGAGCAGGCAAGACGAGGAGCCTAACCAGCAGCCTCTACTACGGAGCGCACAGATAGCAGATCCGTATCCTCCACCGCGCGAAGTTCCGCAGCGGTCAAGGTCAGAAGAGCTTGGGTGCGCCCGGAGGCCGCCACAAACTCAACTTCGTAGGCACCGGCGCCGTGTACTTCCACGACGGATCCAATATCACCGGCCCGCAGGCCAGCATCCGGCTTTTCTACCGTCAGAACGACCGAATCTAGTTGTTTGTGCGTAGGGCTCACTCAGGATAAGCCTTTATGAATCGGGGGCTTGCCTCACCGCTGGGTACTAGCCACACGGTGCGCACCCGTGCTTTGGACGAGATCCCGAGCATACCATCGACGGTGTACTTGCGGCCCCAGGGACCGCTCCCAGCATCAACAGCGTCGTGGGCGGCCACGAGAGCAAGAAGATCAGATTTGAGCTGAACCCACTCCGACGCATCGTAGCCAAAGGTCAGGAAGAACCGGGCCTACCGATAGGGTGCGTCTCGGAAAGCAAGTAGTCCCGTATCTTGCCGTCCTCGACTAAGGCCTGGTTGTGGTTCGGGAGCTTCACCTACGATTCGCTATCAGTTGCGCTTGAGGCGAGGAGCGCTCCGGCGACAGCCGGAGTGGTGCTCGGGTCAAGCGACAACTGCACGCACTTGTTAGACGCTCACTTTGTACGGTCCACACACATAGGTAACACTTTCGTCAAGAGACATAGGTAACAGCTTCTTCCAATCTTGGGCCCACCGCAAGGAGGTGCCCCATGCCCTGGAGTGAAACGTCACCTATGGACCAGAAAGTACGATTCGTCTCCGACTACCTGCGAGGCACCTTCACCGTCACCGAGCTGTGCCAGCGCTACGGCGTTAGCAGGAAGACCGGCTACAAGTGGATCGGCCGCTACGTCAGACGCGGCCCAGAAGGCCTCGAGGATTACTCTAAACGCCCCTACACCAGCCCCACTAAGACACCTGATGAGATCGAAGCGCTCATCCTGCAGACGCGAAAGCGCCACCCCAGCTGGGGCGGTAAGAAGATCCTTCAGTTCCTGACCCCACGCCACCCGAACCTCGCCTTCCCCTCCCGCACAACGGTCTGCAACATCCTCAAGCGACACGGTGTCGCCGCGGCACCCACCCGACGGCGCAAGCCTGGGCACCCAGGCAAGCCCGATACCTCACCCCTCGGACCTAACGAACTCTGGGCCGCCGACTACAAGGGCGAGTTCAAGACTCGCAATGGCATCTACTGCTACCCACTTACCATCACCGATGACTACAGCCGCATGTTGCTCGCTTGCCAGAGCTTACTCTCCACCAAAGTCGTCGATGCAAAGCGCGTTTTTACGCGCATTTTCCGCGAGTATGGTCTGCCGGCCCGCATCCGTACCGACAACGGCGTCCCCTTCGCCACCAACACTCTAGGACGACTCTCCAAGCTCTCTGCCTGGTGGGTCAGGCTCGGCGTCATCCCCGAGTTCATCCAACCGGGCCGACCTCAACAGAACGGTAGACATGAACGCATGCATCGGACCTTGAAGCGCGAGGCTACTCGTCCTCCCGCCGGCAATCTCAACGCGCAGCAGCGCAAGTTCAATACCTTCGTCAACGAGTTCAACCACGAGCGACCTCACGATGCCCTGGACGGCAGAACACCCGCCCAATGCTATCAAGCCTCAAGCCGAGAGATGCCCTACAAGATCCCACCTATCGAATACCCAGATCGCTTCGAGGTCAGGCTAGTCTCTGCTAACGGCGGAATACGTTGGAATCGCCAATGGGTCTGCGCCTCCACGACGTTAGCTAGCGAATACATTGGCTTCGAGGAGATCGACGATGGCGTATGGGACGTATGGTTCGGGTCGATCATCACCGGTCGATTCCATGAACGCATGAACCGCATCGAAGATGCATATGGGAGGATTATGAGGCAGTATAAAGCCGACTAATCTGTAACCCATGTCCTTGGACGATAGTGTTACCTATCTCCCGGACCGCTCACTTGCGAAAGCCTGAACGCATACCAATCAAAGCTCCAACCTATTGTTCGCGCTCGACGGTGGTCCCTCGTCTAACACCGAGCGGTAATGCTCTGACAGAGCAGCGACGAGGCTCTCGAACCCAGCATAACGACTAGAAAATCGGGCTCGCGTACTATCAAGCCACTCAGATCTCGGGCCAGGTGCATCATTGAGGAGGTAGAGGTGATCTAAACGTGCTCGACACCTATAGCTGCGGAAGTTCGTATCGCAGCAAAAGGGCTGGCGCACCCCATTGATCACACTCCGGCTTGGGAGTGATTGACAACCAAGGGACTCGTCCGCGCGTACAGTCGATTCGAATTTAACACCGACAACCCGAGGTTCCGCCGGACCAGTGCTGTCCCCAAAAACGATCTCGGCCCCTTCGATCCGAGCCTGAACGTACCCGATACCATCCGGGATTGAGCGGCAATGACTCAGGATACCTACAACGAAATTGGCATCTTTTCCGATACACACTGCCACCGCTGGAGAGAGCCAACCGAAAGCAACTGCGAGCACTAGCAGCATCAGAAGTCGGTGGAACAGCTGACTACCGCGCAACATGTGCGGCTCCAGTATCACTGAGATCTTCATGTCGCATCGAGCTAAGCTCTTCGGGGTCCCGTAGCCAGATAGAATTGTCTGACTTCACAGCACCCATGATTCTAGGGTGCAAGGATCTCAGAGCCCCAAAAAACTTCAAGGGCTGGGGCCTAACGCTTAAGCTCAGCTGCGCTTGAGGCATGTGCCGCTCCGGCGATAGCCGGAGTGGTGCATGGGTCAAGTGACAGCTGCAGCAACGGGTTAAGCCGCAGACTCGGCTGACACATCCCACCCCGGAAACACCAGAACAGCCGGATGACACCTCAATGCACGCGCTAGAACCTTCGCTCGCTCCACGCCAAGGTTCACCCTGCCGTTCTCGATGGCAGAGAGCGTCGATTGTGGAATACCCGTCAGCTTGGACAGTTGGGACTGACTGAGCTCCTGGAGCTCACGCAGCACTCGCACCGACTCCCCTGGAGTGACCTCCACGCGTCGCTTGGCTGGCTTGAAGTCTTTTCGGTTCATTTTCGGCGATAGTCGTGGGCGTTGATTTCCATCACGTACACCAGCACCTCTTCTCTCTCGATCTTGTAGATCAGGCGGTACTGGAGGCCGAGTCTCGATGAGCGGTAGCCCTTCCACTCGCCCCGTAGTGATTCGTCGTGAAAGCTTTTGATCAGGCGGAGACCTTCCGGCCCAGAAACGGAGACAATGTCCTTCCATTTCTCATAGCGAACAAGGACTTCGCGTGGCAACCGGGACAGCCGTCGGGACACATTCCGGTGCTCAAGGATCCCCCACATAGCTCAAATGGTATACATACCAAATATGGGATGTCCAGCGAACGGAGACCGCTGGCGGAATGATCTCTCTGCGGCTTAACGCCTAGCTCAGTGGCGCTTGAGGCGGACGCCGCTCCGGCGGCAGCAGGAGTGGGGGCCGGGTCAAGTGACCACTGCAGGCACTGGTTAAACGGCTGCTGCGATGGACCCCTAGTAAAATGGGTCACGGGCGATCCTGCAGCGGTGGGTTTGCACGGATTCATCTGCGACGCGGAACACGTTCGCGCCTGCGTCCCGCCCGGATCGTGAGCACTTGGACATGCGTCGGTTCGACGCTGTAGTTGTAGTAGACCAAGTAAGGGAACCGCTTCATCGGGGCACGCCGTATTCCCTCGGCTACAAGAGTGTATAGCTCCGGGTGCTCTTCAAGGTGCCCAATGACCAGCAGAAAGTCATCCAAGAACTCCTCGCCCAGTCCGTCGGACTGCGACTCATAATCCTTTGCTGCCTTTTGCAACTGCCGGCGCGCCGAGGGGCGCAGCAACACCTCCACCCGGTCTACAGGCCCCGCCGAATCTGCTCGACAGCGGCCCGAGCGGAATCCCCGGGCTCACCATCAAGCCGATACTCCTGCAACCGCGCCTTCGCTTCAGCCACGTGCTCGGGATCCACCGGAATGGCGTCTGACTCCGCGGCAATGCTCTCCCACAGGTCCTGAACGAGCCGAATTCGTTGATCTAGCGGTAGTTTTGTCAAGTCGGTACTCATCGCCACCTCGGCTCTACGTTGCCATGGCTCTATCCTACGGCGTGGAGGCAGTGGTGAGAAGAACTCCGCGATTGGGGCCGGATTGCCGTTTAACGCCCTGCCTCAGTGGCGCTTGAGGCGAGCGCCGCTCCGGCGGTAGCCGGAGTGGTGCTCGGGTCAAGTGACCACTGCAGGCGCTGGTTAAACGGCGACGCGACAAGCCAGACCATCCTACTCACAACAGCAGCTCCCCTACCCCGTGTTCGGCGAGAATAGTCATATGATGCACCGCGGTGACACAAAGGTCAGCAATGGCGAACTACTTTGGCCGCAACCGAAGGCCCTCCCTGCTTTAGTCAAGGGTCACTCTCACCGAGTGCCTCTCTAGGAGTTCGCCGACCAGAGACTCCTGATCAAAGAACTCTAGCCCGCCGGCGATTGACTGTTGAGCTGACAAAGCGAATCGGTATCTATCGGCGGTGCTAAACACGATTGCGAGATCGAAGTGAACTTTCTCGCCCTTAAACTCGTCGCGATGCTCAAGTACCTCAATCTTCGTAACTCGCGAGCCAGTCAAGAGATTGATCGATGATGGACTGCCTAGCAACAGCGCACCATCCCGCCCAGTGACTAGAGAGAACCCCTTTGGAGTGTCACAGACTCGGACCTCAAGAATATGGTAATCGATCGCGTTTTCGACCGTGTCGTTCCAATCACTCTCGATGACGCAGAACTTGCCACCCTCCAACGGGATCGAGAAGTTCCGAGCAACCGCAACGTGCCGGTAGAGATCAATCGATCTCGTAAACATCTGAAGAAGCGGCCTTCCAAGGAGGCATCTCAGTGCGTCCAGATCAGGCCGGCCAAGTAGCTCTATGGTTTCCATCGCCGTTTAACGCCTATGTTCTGCTGCGCTTGACGCTGACGCCGCGCTGGCGGTAGCCAGCGTGGTGGCAGGGTCCAGCGACAGCAGCAATGATGGAATGGACTCCTCCCGCCGATTTTCGGCATCAATGTGCCAAGCTAGTGCTGCTGAATTCACAAGCTGTACGCCAGGAGGAGCCCAGTGCAGAAGCTTACGACGATCGCCGTAGACACCGCAAAGAACGTCTTCGAGATCGTTATCGACTCCAAGCCCAAGCGCCAGCGACTGCGCTTGTCTCGTGAACAATTCCGCTCATTCATCTCCAACCACGAGACCGCTCGCTTCGTCATGGAAGCCTGCGGCGGTGCCCACCACTGGGCACGCATGATGGCCGAGCGAGGGCATGAGGTCCGCATGCTTCCCGCGCCCTATGTGCGCCCTTATCGCAGGCGCAGCAAGACCGACCATGCCGATTGCCTCGCAATGCTCGAGGCCGACAAGAACACCGACATCCTTTCCGTGCCCATCAAGCCCCTCGACGCACAAGCGCTGCAAGGCCTACACCGCATCCGGTCAGGTTGGATGGCCACACGCACCGCACGCATCAACGCTTTGCGCGGGCATCTGCGCGAGTTCGGCATCGCCCTGCCTGAAGGGATCAAGCGGGCTCGATCGATGTTCGCCGAGTCTATCGATGACAGTGCCGTTCCTCAGACGATCAAACCCGCCTTGGTGCTGCTGCTCGACGAGATCAACCACCTCGAATCCCAGATCGATACGATCGAACGACAGCTTGCCACCATCGCTAAGCAAAACACCTCTGCCAAGCGATTGATGGATGTCCCTGGCATCGGCCTACTCACGGCAACCGCATTGCTCGCCAGCGCTGGGAGCGCTGGGAGCGCTTCCTACTTCCGTTCAGGTCGTCATATGGCATCCTGGATCGGCCTGACGCCGCGAGAACACTCCAGTGGATCCAAGCGGACCCTCGGGGGAATCTCAAAGCGCGGTGATCCGTACCTTCGAATGCTGTTGATACATGGTGCGAGATCCCTGCTCCGCGCAGCATCTCAGAGGCTCAAGAGCGGTAGACCGCTCGACAGGCTCCAACGCTGGGCAATGCAGCTGCAGGAGCGAACGACCCACAACAAGGCCGCGTGCGCGGTTGCCAACAAGATGGCTCGCATCGCATGGGCCTGCTGGGTGCAAGAAACATGTTACGCGCGCGAGCCATCGCCCGCCGCCGCGTAACCACCGAACAACCACAACAACAACTCACCTACCACGTAGGTTGCGCAGGAGAGCACTAGCGATCATGGCATGACAGGTCGGCCCGGTTCGCGGGAAAGCCGATAACCAGCGCGTGCATCAAAGCACCTAGCAACGTGTGGCTCCTCGAACGCTGATTCCATGAAGGCCAGAGCATCCCGCTCCAACATGTCGGAGCGACGACGCTCACCTAACAGGCCGGATGTACGACTGCAGCCGCTTCTCTGTCACCGCTCACGATCAGCAGCGCTCAATCGCGGCTTGCGGGAGGAGTCCATGTACGTATGGTTAGGCGGCGCCTCCGCAACACATCCTAGCTTCTGGCTCGGGCTTGCGTAGGAGAATGCGACTGCGCGACATGGCCTGGGACTCAGGGCGACCATTCTAGTGCGCGGCAGACAAGTACTTGCGCACTCCGCGGCCCTCCATTTACAGGCTAGGAAGGCCCTGGCGTCCCGCCGGCTCGAATCATGGCGCCCAGAAGTGCTCCGAGGAAGGCTAGTAGTGCAGCGGCGATCGGGATCCACCAACGAGAATCTCTTATTCGGTCTCTAGCTTTGCTATGAAAGTCCAGTGCTACGGCGATGAGTTGGCCGATTTGCTCTTCTGACAGCACTTGCCGAGATGTAGAGACGCGAGGAAGTGCTTTCCGCCAAACAAGGCCAACCTGGCCGTTGTCGTTGACTCGAAAGAACTCGGGGTGATCTCGAAAGACTTCCGCCCAAGTCGCTGCGCTTCTCGGTTTGTAGTCGAGCTTGCTGTACCAGTCCTCTGGAGACAGTTGGTGCTCCTTGTACGCCCCCAGGAATTGAAGGAGCCCGACTATGTCCTGTAGTCGATATTCTCTCAGGTACGGATCCACGACGACCTCTCTAGTTCGCAATACCCGTGTAGTTGCGTTTGCTCCCTCTCGCGCGAGCGTCCAAACAACGACTCCCACTGGAAGGGTAGCAATGAGCCAGCGCTCTGGGTGGAGGTCACCATGGGAGAGCGCCATGATCAACCAGTAGCCTGCGACGGCCATCGCAATCGTGAGCGAATAGCCCGCGAACCGGCTTGTTGCAGCGCATTGATTCGCAGTCACAACAGCGGAAATGAGGACCACCAGAATGACTCCGAGAACACCTGCAACGATGGTCGGGAACTCTACTTGCCAACCTTCAAAGCTCAACGCCGCAAACACACCAACAAACACGGCGAAGAACTCATCGACCAGCGAGACGTCGATGTCTTGATTTCCGCCTCGCCGTGTCGAGTTCCCAGGCCGCATTCTACAACTTCTCCAAAATACTATGGCGCTCAAGCCGCCTAACGCCTCGCCTCAGTGGCGCTTGAGGCGAGTGCCGCTCCGGCGGTAGCCGGAGTGGTGCTCGGGTCAAGTGACCACTGCAGGCACTTGTTAGCTAGCACGCTGGAGTTCTTCCCTCACCACTCGCCGCAAAGTCTCCTCTAGAGGCTCACGACTACCGGCAATGTAGTCTCGCAAAGCAGCATTGATGAGCGACTGGTAGTTGCCGCCACCCGCCTCAGTCACCTGCTTCTTGAACCAACCCAGCACTTCGTCATCCAGGCGGATGGTGATCCGGGTCTTGCCCGCCGCTGGGGCGACGACTGGGCCGCGGCGGGCGTTGCTGAAGTCATACTCGTCTTTCATTACGGTTCCTCGTACTTGCGACGCTCATGCGCGGTGGCGTGACGAGAGGAAATGATCCGAATGTCATCGCCGCGGTAACAGAACACAGTCACCAGAAGGAAGCCTTCAGCACTCCGCCCGAGGCAGATAAAGCGCTCCTCGCCTTCACTAAGCTGATCTTCGGTGACAAGGGACAGTTCATCTTCCAGGGAGGTAACAGCGTCTGCGAAGTCAACGCCGTGCCTCTTAACGTTCGAGTGCGCTTTCGCTGGATCCCACTGATAAGCCATGCGGCGAGTGTATGCACAAAAGTGCATATCCGCAAGGAGCTGGGCTTGGGCTTGGGCTTGGGCTTGGGCTTGGGCTTGGGCTTGGGCTTGGGCTTGGGCTTGGGCTTGGGCTTGGGCTTGGGCTTGGGCTTGGGCTTGGGCTTGGGCTTGGGCTTGGG